>CAZEML010000028.1:0-28376 GCA_964513285.1 uncultured Candidatus Nemicrothrix sp. | reverse complement strand
CGGCGTGTACGACGAAGAGAAGCGATTCGCAGCGGCGATGACGATGGCGTACCACCGCTACCACGACCTCGACACGCGGATCGTCCGTATCTTCAACACCTACGGACCCCGGATGCGGCCCGACGACGGCCGCGTCGTGTCGAACTTCATCGTGCAGGCGCTCAAGGGTGAGCCGTTGACGATCTACGGCGACGGCTCACAAACCCGCAGCTTCTGCTTCGTCGATGACGAGGTCCGAGGCCTGATCGCCCTGCTCGACTCCAACGAGAACGATCCCGTCAACGTCGGCAACCCGATCGAGTTCACCATCGGCGAACTCGCCGAGGTCGTCCTCGAGATCACCGGATCGTCGTCGACCATCGAGATGCATCCGCTGCCCACCGACGATCCGACGCAGCGCAAGCCCGACATCACCCGCGCCCGCGAGATCCTCGGCTGGGAGCCGACCGTGCAGCTGCGCGAGGGCGTCGAGCGCACGATCGAGTACTTCCGCACCGTCGTGTGACCGACGGGGCCGTCAGTTCGTGCGGGCTTCGGCCTCGTCGCGGTTGGCGAGGTACCAGTCGATCGTGCGCTGCAGACCGGTCCGGAAGTCGGTGGTGGCCTCGAAGCCGAACAGATCCTTGGCCCGGGACGCGTCGACGCTTCGGCGGGGCTGCCCGTCCGGCTTGGAGTCGTCCCAGCGGATCTCGCCCTCGAACCCGGTCAGCTCGACCACGATCTCGACGAGGTCCCGGATGAGGAGTTCGCGCGCCGCACCGAGGTTCACCGGTTCGGAACCGTCGTAGCGCTCGGCGGCGGCGACGATGCCCTCGGCGGCGTCGTCGACGTAGAGGAACTCTCGACTGGCGCTACCGGTGCCCCAGACCTCGATGTGATCGTCGCCGGCCTCCTTGGCGAGCACACACTTGCGGATCAGCGCCGGCACGACGTGCGAGACCGCAGGGTTGAACTTGTCGCCGGGCCCGTACAGGTTGGTCGGCATCACGTAGGCACCGCGTTGGCCGTACTGGGCTCGATTCGACTGCAGGTGCACGAGATGGGCGAGCTTGGCCACGCCGTAGGGCGCATTGGTCTCTTCGGGGTAGCCCTCCCACAAGGAGGTCTCCTGGAAGGGGACCGGGGTGTGCTTGGGGTAGCTGCAGATCGTGCCGACCACCACCGTCTTGTCGACGTCAGCGTGGCGGGACGCCTCGATCACGTTGGTGCCGAGCATCAGGTTCTCGAGGTACAGCGCGGCGGGCGCCGCCATGTTGGCGCCGATCCCGCCGACGCGCGCGGCGAGGTGGATGACGACATCGGGCGCGGCGTCGTCGATCGCGTTCTGGGTCGCGAGGGGGTCGAGGAAGTCGACCTCCGCGCTCGACGGGGCGATCACGTCGGCCACCCCACGAGCGGCGAGGGTGCGCTGGACGGCCCCACCGAGGAATCCCGTCCCGCCGGTGATGAAGATGCGCTGAGAAGCGAGGGGAGACGACATCGGAGGAGATCGTATCCCTTCATGCCAGACTCCGACCGTGCGCCCCCGTGTCGCAGCTGTCGTCGAGTCGTGTTGGCATCGTGTCCCTGGGGGCACGGCCACGTCGACGACCCGTTCGTTGCGGGCGGTCGACCGAGCCGGTGGCCACGACCTGGTCGGGCTCGCCGCATACCACCGCGAGCCGCCGACGCTCGATGAGCTGGACGGGCTCGACGTCGTGCACCTGCCGTTGCCTCGCCGTGCGCTGTACGAGACCTGGCACCGCTGGCGGCGTCCTCGCTTTCGCCGGCAGATCGGTGACGTCGATGTCATCCACGCGACTGGTGGGGTCGTGCCGCCCCGGATCGCGCCGCTCGTGGTGACGATCCACGACCTGGCCTTCCTGCACCGGCCCGAGCACTTCACCGCCAACGGCGTGCGGTTCATGACGCGAGGGTTCGAGCTGGCGCGG
The DNA here is from genome assembly GCA_964513285.1 of uncultured Candidatus Nemicrothrix sp. Classification (GTDB taxonomy): domain Bacteria; phylum Actinomycetota; class Acidimicrobiia; order Acidimicrobiales; family Aldehydirespiratoraceae; genus UBA11606. Next base: position 26,445 of record CAZEML010000028.1, on the reverse strand, counting down.
TCCGAGGCCGACCGCATCGTGGTCCCGTCGACCGCGACCGCCGACGACTGCCGTGCCCACGGCGTCGACGCGGACCGGCTCCGCATCGTCCCCTGGGGCGCGGACCGAGCCGACGTGTCCGACGCCGACCGGACCCGCGTTCGCGCTCGCTACCGGTTGCCCGAGACCTTCGTGCTCTTCCTCGGCACCCACGAGCCGCGCAAGAACCTCAACGGGCTCCTCGACGCCCACCGATCGGCGACCCCTGACCTGCCGCTCGTCGTCGCCGGCCCCGACGGTTGGGGTGAGACCGTCACCACCGATCACGGGCATGCCGTCCGGCTGATCGGACACGTGTCGGCTGAGGATCTCGGCGCGCTCTACGACCTCGCCACCGCCTTCGTGTATCCGAGCCTGCTCGAGGGGTTCGGGATGCCGGTGCTGGAGGCGATGGCCCACGGCACCGCAGCGATCACGAGCGCGGCCACGTCGACGGCCGAGGTCGCCGGCGACACGGGTGTGTTGATCGACCCGACCGACCGGGAACAGCTCGGCGCCGCGCTGGCGAGCGTCGCCAGCGCGCCCGACGCCTGGGCGGAACGCGGTCGCCGTGCCGCAGCGCGCGCCGAGCGCTTCACGTGGGAGGCCACCGGTGCCGCCCTCGGCGCGGTCTACGACGAGGTGGCCGCCTGATGCGCGTCGCCGTGAACCTCTCATTCCTGCTGCCGGGCGTGGTCGGCGGCTCCGAGGAGTATTCCGTCCGGTTGCTGCGGGCCGTGCTCGATCACCACCCCGACGTCGAACTCGAGGTGGTGGCCCACGATGCGCTGTTCGCCAGCCACCCGAACCTGGAGTCGAACGGATCTCGGATCGCCGGCCCGGTCGGGTTCCGGCCCTACCGCGTGCTCGCCGAGTCGCTCCTCGTGCCGCGCCTGACGCGACGGGCCGATCTCACCCATCACTTCGGCGGGAGGCTGCCGGCCCGGGCGACCGCGCCGTCGGTGGTGACGATCCACGACATCCAGCCCCTCGACCTCCCGGAGAACTTCTCGAACACCAAGGCCGCGTTCCTCCGTCGTGCCCTGCCCAAGACCGCCCGCCGCGCGGACCTGATCTGCACGCCGACGAGGTGGGTCGCCGATCGGGTGATCGAACGCCTGGGCGTGCCCGAGGAGCGGGTGCGGGTGATCGGCCCCGCGGTCGGCCGCCGTCCCGTGCCGAGCGAACGAGACGCGATCGCGTCGATCGTCGGCGACCGTCCGGTCGTGCTCTTCCCGGCGATCACCCATCCCCACAAGAACCACCGCCTCCTGATCGACGCGATGGCTCGGGTGCATCGAGACCGCCCCGATGCGCTGCTGGTGCTCACCGGCGGCGCCGGCATCGCCGCCGACGAGGTCGCCGCGGACATCGCTCGAGTCGATCCGGAGGGAGCGTTCATCCGCCACCTCGGACGGATCGAGGAGGCGCTGTTGATGGGGCTGCTCGCCGACGCGGACGTCGTCGCCTACCCGTCGACCTACGAAGGGTTCGGCCTGCCGGTCCTGGAGGCGATGCACGCCGGCACCCCGGTGCTCGCCGCCGACGCCGCGTGCCTTCCCGAGGTCGTCGGCGATGCGGGTCGACTGCTCCCCGCCGACGACGCCGAACGCTGGGCGATCGAGATCATCAACCTGCTCGACGACGCCGACCAGCGAGCCCGCCTGGCGGCCGCCGGCTCGGTTCGGGCCACCGAGTGGGCCGGCCCCGATGCATCCAGCCGGTTGGTGGATGCTTGGCGCGACGTGGTCGCGTGATCCACGCTTGACCGATGCGCGTCCTGGTGCTGTGCCCCCACTTCGAGCCGGACACGGCGCCGACCGGCACCGTGATGACCGAGATCGTCCATCAGTTGGCCGCGCAGGGTCACGAGATCGATGTGGTGACCTCGCTGCCGTGGTACGAGCATCACCGGGTGCTCGACGAGTGGCGGGGCCGTCCGTGGCGCCGAGCGGCGACCCCGTGGGGATCGATCACCCGGGTCCATCCGTTCCCGACCGACAAGACCAACATCCCGGCCCGGGCGGCCGGGTTCGCCGGATTCACCGGGTTGGTCGGTCTCTTGGCACTGTTCCGGCGGCGCCGTCCCGACGTCGTCTTGACCATGTCGCCACCGCTGACGCTCGGCCTCCCGGCGTGGGTCGTCGCCCGCCTGCGGCGCGCGGCCTTCGTGTTCAACGTGCAGGACATCTTCCCCGATGTGGCCATCGAGGTCGGCGCGATCACCAACACGCGGGTCATCCGTGTGCTGCGCTGGCTCGAACGCTTCGTGTACCGCCGGGCCGATGCCGTCACCGTGCTGTCGTCGGATCTCGCCGAGAACGTCGAGGCCAAGGTGGGCACCAAGACCCGGGTCGTGGTGATTCCGAACTTCGTCGACACCGAACGCATCCAGCCGACCGATCGAGCGACCACCTACCGCGACGAGGTCGGGGCCGGTGACCGTCACATCGTGATGTACGCCGGCAACCTCGGCTACTCCCAGCCCCTCGACCTGGTGATCGAGACGGCCCGTCGATGGCACGGCGTCCGCGACGACGTCTGCTTCGTGATCAACGGTGGAGGATCCGAACGGCCTCGGCTTGAGCAGCTCGCCGCCGATCTCGACACCGTCGTGTTCCAGGACTTTCAGCCGGTCGAACGGCTGCCGGAGGTGCTCGCCTCGGGCGACGTCCACCTGATCGTGTTGAAGGAGGGGCTGGCTCGGTCGTCGGTGCCGTCGAAGCTCTACTCGACCCTCGCATCGGGCCGCCCGGTGCTTGCCTCGATCGATCCCGGAACCGAGATCAGCCGAGTGCTCAGCGAGCACGGGTGCGGCGTCGCGGTGCCGCCCGGGGACGTCGATGCGTTCGAGTCGGCGCTCGCGTCGATGCTCGACGACGACGAGGCACGAGCCGGGATGGGGGAGCGCGGACGGGCGTTCGTCGAGACCTGGGTCTCGCCGGCCGGTGTCGCCAGCGCGTATGGGCGTCTCTTCGCCGAGCTGACCCCCGAAAAGGCCTCTGACGCCGCTAGCGTTGCCCCTCGTGGGTAAAGCAAGTTCTTCCAAGAAGGTCGAGCGGGCGGCACGAGCCGCGGCGTCGTCGCGAGGTGCGTCCGAACGCCGTGAGCTGGGCTTCCCCATGGCGGTCTTCGCCGTCATCGTGCTCGGCATCGGCCTGGTCGTGATCGCCCGTGACAACCGTGCCCCGGCGACACCGCCCCGCATCGGCGACCACTGGCACGCCGCCTACACGATCTACGACTGCGGCGTCGAAGTCCCGTTCTTCCAGGGCTCCTCTGATCCCGATGGCATTCACAGCCACCAGGACAGCCTGATCCACATCCACCCGTTCAACAGCTCGGCGACCGGCGACGACGCCCAGCTCGGCGTGTTGTTCGAGGCGATGCAGGCCGAGGTCACCCGTGATGCCATCATCACGCCCGAAGCCGGCACGATCTCAGCCGAGACCGGATGTGGTGACGAAGCCGCGGTGATCAAGGTCGCCCGCTACCAGGTCGACCCGACCGTCGAACTCGTCTCGGTCTTCGACGACGACTTCGGCTCGGTGCCGTTCCTCACCGACCGTGAGGCCTTCGTCATCGCCAAGGTCCCCGCCGGCGAGGATCCGCCCCCGCCGAGCGCCACCTCCCTCGCGCAGCTCGATGCCAGCACCGGTTCGGATCTGATCAGCACCGGCACCGTTCCGCTGGACACCGGGACCGACGGCGAAGGCGAGTAGCGTTCCTGCTCGACGCATCGCCGGCCGCCCTGGCCGAGCGTCGTCGAGGAGGTCCCCGAGATGAAGGCCGTGGTACTGGTCGGAGGGTTCGGCACCCGTCTGCGCCCGCTGACCCTGACCGCACCGAAGCAGATGCTGCCGGTCGTCGACCGCACCATGCTCGAACACGTCGTCGGCGGTCTCGGTCGACACGGGGTCACCGAGGTGGTGTTGTCCCTCGGCTACAAGGAAGACGTCTTCCGGGCGGCCTTCCCGGACGGTGAGTGCGCCGGGGTGGCCCTCCGCTACGCCGTCGAGCCCGAACCGCTCGACACCGCCGGCGCGGTGCGGTTCGCCGCCGAGGCTGCGGGAATCGACGAGACGTTCATCGCCGTCAACGGCGACGTCTTCACCGACCTCGACGTGGGTGCGCTGTGGGCGCGCCATCACGAGGTCGGCGCCGAGGGAACGATTTCGCTCACCCCGGTCGACGACCCGAGCCGCTACGGCGTCGTCCCGACCGACCCGGACGGCAAGGTCCTCGGTTTCGTCGAGAAGCCGCCCCGCGACGAGGCCCCGACCAACTGGATCAACGCCGGCACCTATGTGCTCGAGCCCTCCGTGCTCGCCCGAATCGATCCGGGCCGCAAGGTGTCGATCGAGCGGGAGGTCTTTCCGGCGATCGTCGCCGACGACGGCCTGTGGGCCGTGCAGAGCGACGCCTACTGGGTCGACGCCGGCACGCCCGAGACCTATCTCGACGTGCAGCTCGACCTCATCGACGGTCGACGTGGGGGCGACTGGGCTCCGGTGGCCGAGTCGGCCTCGGTCGCCGTCGGCGCGACGGTCGAACACTCGGTCGTGATGGCCGGTGCCACCATCGACACCGGCGCCGTCGTCCGCGACTCAGTGATCTCGGCCGGCGCGCACATCGGCGCGGGTGCGGTGATCGACCGCTCGATCGTCGGACCCGGCGCGACGATCCACAGCTGGGCCCAACTCCGCAATCTCACGATGGTCGGCGACGGCGCGGTCGTCGAGTCCGGCGCGGAGCTCGACGGGGCGAAGGTCCCCGACCCCGACTGATGGCGGTCCTGGTCACCGGCGGCGCCGGCTTCATCGGATCCCACACCGCGGTCGCACTCCACGCCTCCGGGCGTGAGGTCGTCATCATCGACAACCTCAACAACGCTGCCCGTGCCGCGGTCGACGCGGTGCGAGCGCTGACCACCCCCGACCTCGCGTTCGTCGAGGGCGATGTGCTCGATCGCGACCTGCTCGCCGACACCTTCGCCCAATACGACATCGACGAGGTCATCCACTTCGCCGCCCACAAGGCGGTCGGTGAATCGGTCGAGCAACCGCTCGAGTACTACCGCAACAACCTCGGCTCGACGATCGAGCTCGCCGGGGCGATGGCTGCCCATGGGGTCACCAACCTCGTGTTCTCGTCGTCGTGCACCGTCTACGGGCAGCCCGAGGAGATCCCGGTCACCGAGTCGGCCCCGACCGGCGCCGAGAGCCCGTACGGCTGGACGAAGTACATGAGCGAGCAGATCCTGCGCGACGTCGCGGCGACCTCTGCCCTCAACACGGTGCTGCTGCGGTACTTCAACCCGGTCGGCGCCCACCCCAGCGGCACGCTCGGCGAGGACCCGAACGGCATCCCCAACAACCTCGTCCCCTACGTGATGCAGGTGGCGGTCGGTCGCCTGGAACGGGTTCGGGTCTTCGGCGACGACTACGACACGCCCGACGGCACCGGGGTCCGCGACTACATCCACGTGATGGATCTCGCCGAAGCCCACGTCGCCGCCCTGGACGCCTTGCGCGACGGCCGGCTCAGCGGCGCGACGGCCGTGAACGTCGGCACCGGCAACGGCTCGTCGGTCCTCGACGTGATCCGAGCCGCGAGCGCTGCCGTCGGCCGAGACCTGCCCTATGAGGTCGTGCCGCGGCGCTCCGGCGACATCGCGATGACCTGGGCGGCCACCGACTACGCGGCCGAGGTCCTGGGCTGGCGGGCGACGCGTGATCTCGACGAGATGATCGCCGACCACTGGCGATGGCAGAGCCAGAACCCCGACGGGTTCGCCGGCTGATCCCGCAGCGCTAGCGGAACAGGTCGTCGGCCGGGTCGCGGACGATCTCGTCGACGACCGATCCGCGTCCGAACCATTCGGGCTCCAGGCCGCGGACGATCGCGACGGCGACGCCCTTGGCCTTGCCCATGACGAGATCGGCGGCGGCGGCGATCTCGTCGACCACGGCGACCTCGGTGACCATCAGCTCACGGCCGAGGGCATCGGTGGTGCCGCGGAGGTCGGCGACGGCCTGAATGCCGGCGCAGCCGATGGCGACGTCGGTGACGCCTCGGCGCCACGGACGGCCGAACGTGTCGCTGATGATGATCGCGACATCGACCCCGTGGCGAGCCTTGAGCCGGTCGCGGATGCCGCGAGCGGAGCGGTCCGAGTCGACCGGAAGCAGGGCGGCCTGGCCCCGTTCGACGTTGGAGAGGTCGATCCCGGCGTTGGCGCAGACGAAGCCGTGCTCGGTCTGGGAGATGATCAACTCGCCCCGGCGGCGCAGGATGCGAAACGACTCCGCCTCGACCAGCGGCTTGTGGGAGAGCGGATCGTTCGGGTCGATGTCGACGAGGCGGCCCTCGGCCTTGGAGACGACCTTCTGGGTGATGACGAGGCAGTCGCCGTCGCGGAGGTCGGCGTCGTCGGCTGCCGCGATCAGGTTGGCGAGGTCGTCGCCGGGGCGGACCTCCCCGATGTCGTGGATGGCGATGATCTCCAGATCGGCCATGTCAGCTCCCGGTCGCCGCGTCGTGACAGGCACGGGCGAGCGCGGCGGCCACGCCCGGCTCCTTCATGATGGTCGGCATCACCACGGCTCGCATGCCGGCGTCCTCGACCGCCCCGGCGAGGTCGCGGTCGACCTCGTCGATCACGAGGGTCGCCGCGAGGTCGCGGTAGCGGCGAGCGACCCCGACGACGGAGCTCTCCTCGCCCAGCTCCCGGAGCATGCGGTCAGCGGGGCCCTTGAGCGCGGCGCCGCCGATGATCGGTGAGACGGCGACGGTCGACGCGCGGCGGGCTCGCACGAGCGCTTCGAGTCCGGGCACGGCCAACAACGGGCCGATGGACACGATCGGGTTCGACGGTGCGATGACGAGCGCCTCGGCGTCTCGGATGGCGTCGGCCGCGGCGGGGGAGAGGCCCGCCTCGTCGGCCCCGGCGAAGCGGACACTGCGCACCTCGACACTGTGCTGCATGCCGACGAAGTACTCCTGGAACCCGATCTCGCGGCCGTCGGTGAGTTCGACGCGGGTCTCGATCCGGTCGTCGCTGACCGGGAGGAGACGGCAGGAGAGGTCCCATGCGGCCGTGATCTCCGCGGTGACCTCGGTGAGCGAGGCACCCTCGTGCATGCGGGCGGTGCGGTAGAGGTGGGTGCCGAGATCGCGGTCGCCGAGGCTGAACCAGTCCGCGCCCCCGTAGCGGCCGAGTTCGGCCATCGCCTTCCACGTCTCGTCGACGAGGCCCCAACCCCGCTCGGGATCGATGGCGCCGGCGAGGGTGTACGTGCAGGTGTCGAGGTCGGGTGAGACGTGGAGACCGTGGAGGACGACGTCGTCGGCGACGTTGACCACGGCGGTGACCGACGTGGGGTCGAACGCTTCGAGCGCGCCGGTCAGGTAGCGGGCCGCCCCGACCCCGCCGGCCAGGACACAGTGGGTCACGAGATGCCCTTGAGCTTCCCCTCGATGAGGTCGATGTCGGCGTCGACCATCATGGTCACGAGGTCTTCGAAGGTCGTGTTGGGCTCCCAGCCGAGGAGCTCCTTGGCCTTGGCTGCGTCGCCGACGAGGAGGTCGACCTCGGCGGGACGCATGAAGGCTTCGTCGATGACGACGTAGTCCTCCCAGTTGAGCCCCACGTGGCCGAAGGCGACCTCGCAGAACTCGCGCACCGAGTGGGTCTCGCCCGTACAGATGACGAAGTCCTCGGGGGTGTCTTGCTGCAGCATCAGCCACATCGCCTCGACGTAGTCGCCGGCGTAGCCCCAGTCCCGCTGGGCGTCGAGGTTGCCGAGTCGCAGCTCATCAGCCTTGCCGAGCTTGATCTGGGCGACCGTGTGGCTGATCTTGCGGGTCACGAACTCGAGGCCGCGGCGAGGGCTCTCGTGGTTGAAGAGGATGCCGCTGGTCGCGTGGAGGTCGTAGCTCTCGCGGTAGTTGAGGGTGATCCAGTGGCCGTAGACCTTGGCGACGCCGTAGGGCGAACGGGGATGGAACGGCGTGTCCTCGGTCTGGGGGACCTCCTTGACCTTGCCGAACATCTCCGACGAACTCGCCTGGTAGAAGCGGATCTCGGGATCGACGAGCCGGATGGCGTCGAGGAGGCGGGTCACGCCGAGGGCGGTGGTCTCACCGGTCAGGACGGGCTGTCCGAACGAGGTCTGCACGAACGACTGGGCGGCCAGGTTGTAGACCTCCTGGGGCCGGTACTGCCGCAGGATGTGGATCATCGAGATCTCGTCGAGCAGGTCGCCGGGGACGAAGGTGATCTTGTCCTGGAGGTGGGCGATGCGTTCGAAGTTGACCGTGCTCGACCGGCGGACCATGCCGAGGACCTCGTAGTCCTTCTCGAGCAACAGCTCTGCGAGATAGGAGCCGTCCTGGCCGGTGATGCCGGTGATGAGTGCTCGTTTGGTCACGAAAGGTCCTCTCCGCGCCAGTACTCGAGGAGATCCTCGAGTGTCTGCTCGATCGGGATGGTGGGCGACCAGCCGGTTCGTGCGCTGATCTTGGTGTTGTCGCCCCGCAACACCTTGAGATCGACCGGTCGCATCAGCTCCGGATCGGTCACGAGGGTGATGTCAGCCGACGAATGGGCGATGAGGATATCGGCCAACTCACGGACTGATCGATCACGGCCCGAGCACACGTGGTAGGCCTCGCCCGGTTCGCCGTCGATCATGAGGGCCCGGTAGGCACGCACGACGTCGCGCACGTCGGTGAAGTCACGGCGGGCGTCGAGATTGCCCACGGTGATCGAGTCGGTGCCCTCGGCTTCGGCCCGGGCGATGCGGCTGGCGATCGCCGAGGCGACGAAGGCATCGGACTGGCCGGGGCCGAGGTGGTTGAACGCCCGGACCCGGATGACCTCGAGGTCGTAGCCGAGCCCGGCCTGGACGCAGATCATGTCGGCGGCGGCTTTCGACGCGCCGTAGGGACTGACCGGCCGCAACGGCTGGTCCTCGGTGAGCGGCATGTCGGCTTCGGTGAGTTTGCCGTAGAGGTCGGCGCTGGTGACCGCGACGACCCGTCGCGCTCCGGCGATGCGGGCGGCGTCGAGGACGTTGAGGGTGCCTTCGGCGTTGACCCGGAAGGTCTCGACCGGTCGGTGCCACGAGCCACCCACATCGGCCTGGGCGGCCAGGTGGTAGACGACCTCGGGCTCGGCGGCGGTGAACTCCTCGATCAACGCGTCGCGGTCGGTGATGTCGGTGCTGCTCGGCACCTCGGTGTCGCCGGCTTCGGCGAGCACCGCGGAGAGGTGGGAACCCACGAATCCCGACGCGCCGGTGACGAGCGCCCGAACGCTCATGTGCGGTCGGCGGAGGAGGGGGTCGTCATCGCTGCGGACTCTAGGTTTACGGCCGTCTCGCGGCAACCATCGGGCGGGGTCGGGGAGTGTCCCCTCGGGGAGCAGACCGGGCGGTAGCCTCCGCTGATCGTGGCCGAGTCCAACGTCAACCCGACGCCCCCGGAGGGGCAGACCGAGCCGCGGGCCGCCACGCCGTCGGTGACCGCCGTCGTCGTCGCCCACGACCCGGGGGATTGGTTCGACGAAACCCTCGACTCGATCGTCACCCAGGACTACCCACGGCTGGATCTCGTCGTCGTCGACGGCACTGGCGACGACGCGTTGTCCGAGCGGGTTCGGATGGTCGCGCCGGCGGCCACCCTCATCGATGCCTCCGACACCGTCGGGTTCGCCGCTGCGGCCAACACGGTGCTCGAAACCGACATCTCCTCCGCGTTCCTGCTCGTGTGTCATGACGACGTCGCGCTCGCGCCCGACGCGGTCCGCACCCTCGTCACCGAGGCGCTCCGCTCCAACGCCGGCGTCGCCGGGCCCAAGCTCGTGCCGTGGGAACAGCCCGACGTGCTCCAGCACGTCGGTTTGCGGGTCGATCAGTTCGGCGCGGCCGACGATCTCGTCGACCCGGGGGAGCGCGACCAGGAGCAGTACGACTACGTCACCGACGTGTTCGCGGTGCCGTCCGCCTGCATGTTGGTGCGCACCGGCCTCTTCGCCTCGATCGGTGGGTTCGATCCCGGGATCACCCGTCGGGTCGAAGACATCGATCTGTGCTGGCGAGCCCAGCTCGCCGGTGCCCGCGTGCTCGTCGTCCCCGATGCCACGGTCCGCCATCGAGAAGACCTGCCGGCCCGAACCGGGGTCGACGACGTCCGCCGCACCCGCACCCGCCACCAGCTGCGCACGGTGCTCGTCACCGGGAGCCGGATGCGGCTCCTCGGCACCATCCCGCTGTTCGCCCTGCTGTCGTTGGCGGAGATGTTCATCGCCACCATCACCGGCCGGTTCGGCCAGGTTCGAGACGTGGCGTCCGCCTGGACCTGGAACCTCTCACGCCTCGACGAGATCCGCCGGCGCCGCCGGGCTCTGAAACCCCACATCGTCACACCCTTCGCCGACATCCGAGCGGCACAGGTGAGTGGATCGGTGCGCATCAACGCGTTCGTCCGAGGCCAGATCGGACGCGGCGATCGCAGCTTCGGGCGCGGCCTCGTCACCGCGATGCGCACCGGCACGACCCGGTTCTCGGTGATCACGTGGTGCCTCGTCGTCGTGTTCGTGCTGTTCGGGTCGCGTTCGCTCATCACCAACGGGGTGCCGGCGGTCGGCGACTTCGCGGCCTTCCCGGACTCCGCCGGCGAACTGGCCTCCAGCTGGTGGTCGAGTTGGCGGTCTCGCGACCTCGGCTCGGTCGGATCCACCCCGAGCGGGTTCGGGTTCCTTGGCGTCGTCGCCTGGTTGCTGGGCGGGTCCGTCGGTCTCGTGCGCACCCTGTGGGTGCTGGGGCCGGTCTTCGTCGGCTTGGCGGGGGCCTGGCGATTGTTGGCGGTCACCGGCAGCCGACGCGCCCAGACCGCCACCCTCGTCGCCTACGCGGCGCTCCCGTTGCCCTGGGCGGCGATCGCGTCCGCCTCGTGGACCACCCTCGGGGTCTATGCGGTCAGTCCGTGGGTGCTGCGCGCCCTGCTCGAGGCGCAAGCGAGCGCCCCGTTCCGCACCGTCGGCGGGCCCGTGCGCCCGCTGCTGTCGTCGGCGATCGCCGCGGGCATCGCGGTGGGCCTCGCCGGCGTGTTCGACCCGATCGTCGCTGTGGTCACCGTCGTGATCGCCGCCGGCGTGGTCGCGGGGGCGCTGGTGGCGGTGAATCCCACCGGCTTGGTGCGTTTGATCGCCGCGTCGGTCGGAGCGGCGGCGGTCGCCGGCGTGATCGCCCTCCCGTTCTCGATCGACCTGTTGACCAGCGGGTTCCCCTGGCACCCGCTGGCCGATGGACGCACCGGTGCGGCCACCACCGAGCCGCTGACCGACCTCCTGCGCTTCTCCCTCGGTCCCGACGACCCGGGCGGCCTGGTGTGGGCGTTCGCCGTCCCGATGGTGGTGCCGTTGCTCATCGGGCGGGCCTGGCGCTTCGACCTCACGGTTCGGCTCTGGTTCGTCGCCCTCACCGGTTGGACCGCCGCCCTGGTCGCGGTGCATGGCCTGGTGCCGTTCGGTGTCCCGGAGCCCGCGGTGCTCGTCGGCCCTGCGGCGATCGCCGTCGCCGGCCTGTGCGGCGTCTGTGTGTCCTCGATCGAGCACGACCTCCGTGCGGCGGGGTTCGGCTGGCGTCAGGCGTTGTTGCCGGTCGCCGCGGTCGCCGGCATCGTCGCCATGCTCCCGGCGCTGGGTCAGCTCGAGGACGGTCGGTGGGGTCTCGCCCGCAGCGGGTACGACTCCGTGCTTCCAGTCGCGGATCCCGCGCAGGACGGCAGCTACCGCATCCTCTGGATCGGGCACCCGGATCATCTGCCGGCGCAGGGGCACGCGTTCGTGGCCGACATGGCCTGGGCGGCGACCCTCGACGGTCTGCCCGACATCACCGAACGGTCGTTGCCCGCCGACCTCGGTGCCGCCGAACAGATCGACGCGGTGCTCGACGCGATCGTCGAGGGCGACACCGCCCGCGCCGGCCGCGTGCTCGGCGGTCTCGGTGTTCGCTACATCGTGACGGTCGAGCGTCTCGCTCCCGCTCCGTTCAGCGACGCGGACGGTGCTCGGCCCGTGCCGGGCGCGCTCGTCGAGACGCTCGACACCCAGCTCGACCTGCGGCGCCTCAGCGGGGTCAACAGTGCCCTACGGGTCTACGAGAACACCGAGTGGGTGGCCGTGCGCTCCGCCGCCGCCACCGGGTTCGACGCCGGGCGCGACGACCTGTTCGACCTCCAGGTCTCACCCCTCACCGGAACGATCGGGGTCCTGGTCGGCGACGGTGACGAGGTCGTCGGACCGATTCCGAGCTCCACGGAGATCTTCCTCGCCCAGACCCCCGACGCCGGTTGGGAACTCGAGGTCGACGGCGCCGCCGCGGCCGAGCGCCGGTCGCTCGGGTGGGCGACGGCCTATGTGCCGACCAGCGGCGGCGAGGCGACCCTGCGCTACAGCACGCCGCTGTGGCGGCAGCTCGTGGTCATCGTGCAGCTGCTGGCGGTGCTGGCGGCCGCCGGGCTCCAGCTCCGCCGGGTCACCGGAGGGCGTTCCTGATGGCCGCGCTCCGGGTTCTCGCGATCGCGATCATCGGCGGGCTCGTCACCCTCGGCGTGTTCGCGGATCAGCGCGATCGCGACCTCGACGTCCCAGTCGTCCCGACGGTCCTCGGCACCCCTGACGCCTCGGTCGGCACCTGGTTCTGCGCCGGCGGTTCGAGCGGTACCGGTGTGGCGAGCGTGGGCCTCGACCTGATCAACGTCGGGCCGAACGACGCGGCGGTCGAGATCATCTCGATCCGCGACGATGGCGAGGACGGTGAGCGGGTCGAGGTCGTGGCCATCGCCTCGGACCGAACCGTGGTCAACCTCGCGGAGCTGGCGCCCGGGGCGGCGTGGGTCGGCGCGATCGTCGAGACCGGCTCCGCCGACATCGTGGTCGAACAGACCTTCGACGGCTTGAGCGGCACCGACCGGGCGCCGTGCGCCACCAACACCGCAGCGTCGCTGTTCGCGGCCGATGGCGCGACGAGGATCCTCTCCGACGGCGAGGAGATGACCTTGCTGTTGATGAACCCGTTCCGAGAGGACGCGGTCGCCAACATCTCCTTCGATGCCGACACGGGCCCCGACAGCCTGGAGGCGGTCGTCGTGCCGGCTCGACGCATCCTCGCGATCGATGTGACCGAGGAGGTCACCGTCGCCTCGCGGGTGCAGACCACCGTCGAGGTCGTGTCGGGTCGACTGGTCGGGCACCGAGTGCAGGTCCGCAACAGCCCGCTGCTGCGGGGCTTGTCGGTCACGCCGCTGATGCAGCGGGGCGCCGTCGTGTCGGTGCTGCCGTCGGTGCGCACCGACCGCGGGCTGTTCGATCGGATCCATGTCACCAACCCGTCGGTCGACGAGGTCGCCGAGGTCGATCTCGAGATCGTGACCGACGGCAGTGTGTTGCTCGATCCGGTCGAGCTCACGGTGCGGCCGGGGCGGACGGTGATCGTCGATGTCGCCACGGAGTCGCGGTTGGCGACCCTCGGTGAGTTCAGCGTGATCGCCCGGTCGTTGACCGGGGTCCCCGTGTCGGTCGGGCTGGAGCGTCAGGTCGGCACCGCGGCTGATGTGGTGCCGGGCACGGCGGCGATGGTGGCGCTCGACAGTGCGGCCAACCGGTGGGCGGCGGCGCTGGACGGCGATCGTCCGGCGGTGCAGGTCGTGAATCCGTCGCTCGAGGCGATCGCCACCGTCGAGGTGTCGGCGGTGACGCCGGCGGGGTCGACGGTGGTGCAGTCGTTCGAGTTGGGCGCGGGACGTTCGCAGCGCATCGATGCGTCGGCGTTCGGTCAGCGGGCGGTGGTGGTGATCGAGGCGTCGGCGCCGGTCGTGGTCGGACGCGAGATCGTGGGTTTGACGTCGCGGCAGCTGACGGGTGCCGTGGTCCTCAGCGACCCGCTCAGCACCGATCAGCTCAGCTGATCGGCGAGGAGCGGTTCAGCTCAGCTGATCGGCGAGGAGCGGTTCAGCTCGGCTGATCGGGGGCGGCGGTGTCGTGGTCGAGGCCGCCGAGGTCGCCGTGGCAGTCGGGCGGGACCGAGCCGGGTTCGCGTTCTTCGGCCATGGCGGCCCACAGGTCGGTCGCGGTGACGGGTCCGAGGAAGGCTCGCTTGACGGTGCCGTCGTTGTCGGCGATCACCAGCGTGGGGACGCCGTCGATGCGGTAGCGCTCGTGGAGTGCCTTGTCGTCCTGGTAGTCGATGCGTTGGGCGGCGACGGCGTCGCTGGCGAGCAGCTCGGCTCGTTCCCAGACCCCTTCACACGTGTTGCACGTGGCCGAGGTGAACACGGCGACGAGCCAGTCGGCGTCGGGTCGCAGGAAGTCGGCCCGGTCGAGCAGGTTGGGGACGTGGTGGGTGTTGGACGCTGGCGCGCCGGGCTTGCGCCCGAGGACGACCGCGACGATGCCGGCGATGAGGACGGCACCGAGGACCAGGAGGACCCGGTCCATCGTCAGCCGTCGTCGCCGCTGCCGACCTCGGCCGGCTCGCTGGTCTCCGCCGCCGCGTTCTCCCGCATCTCGGTGACGACGTCGGTGGTGGTGTCGCCGGCTGAACCGGGCTGGCGGGAGAACTCGATGAGCCGGTTGACCTCAGCGCCGCTGATGGTCTCGTGCTCGAGGAGGGCTCGGGCGACGAGGTCGAGACCGTGGCGGTACTCGATCAGCAGCCGACGGCATTCGTCCTCGGCGTCGGTGAGGATGCGGCGGATCTCGTCGTCGACGAGCTTCATCGTGTCGGGGGAGTGCTCGCCCCGGTTCGACATCATGTCCTCGCCGAGGAAGACCGGTCGGCTGTCGGAGAGCGACATCGGGCCGACCGCTTCGCTCATGCCCCACTTGGTGACCATGTCGCGGGCCATGTTGGTGGCTTGGCGAAGATCGTCGCTGGCGCCGGTGGTCATCTCGTCGAAGACGAGGGATTCGGCGACGCGGCCGCCCATCGCTCGGACCATGAACGCTTCGCACTCGTCCTTGTCGTAGCCGGTGCGGTCCTTCTCGGGGAGGGTCCAGGTGACACCGCCGGCCATGCCCGACGAGATGATGGTGACCTTGTGGACCGGGTCGCTGGCCGGCGTGGTGGCGGCGCAGACGGCGTGGCCGGCCTCGTGGTAGGCGGTGCGCTCGAGTTCCTCCTGGGTGCGGATGCGGGAGGTGTTCTCGATGCCGAGGAAGGCCCGGTCGCGGGCGGATTCGAAGTCGACGGCCTCGATCTCGTCGCTGCCGCGACGCACGGCGAACAGCGCAGCCTCGTTGACGAGGTTGGCCAGATCGGCGCCGGCCATGCCCGGCGTGCCACGGGCGATCACCCGCGGATCGACGTCGTCGGCGGTGTGCTTGCCCTTGAGGTGGACCTCGAGGATCTTGACGCGGTCTTCGATCTCGGGGAGCGGGACGACGACTTGACGGTCGAAGCGGCCGGCGCGCAGCAGCGCCGGATCGAGGATGTCGGGCCGGTTGGTGGCGGCCATCATCACGATGCCCTCGGAGCCCTCGAAGCCGTCCATCTCGGCCAGCATCTGGTTGAGGGTCTGCTCACGCTCGTCGTGCCCGCCGCCGAGGCCGGCACCGCGCTTGCGGCCGATCGAGTCGATCTCGTCGATGAAGATGATCGCCTTGCCCATCTTGCGGGCGGAGTCGAACAGGTCGCGGACTCGGCTCGCGCCGACTCCCACGAACATCTCCATGAAGTCCGAGCCGGTGACCGACAAGAACGGCACCCCGGCTTCGCCTGCGACCGCCTTGGCGAGCAGGGTCTTGCCGGTGCCGGGAGGACCGACGAGCAGCACGCCCTTGGGGACGCGGGCGCCGATCTCGGTGAAGCGCTCGGGGTGCTTCAAGAAGTCGACGATCTCGGTGATCTCCTGCTTGACGCCCTCGTAGCCGGCGACGTCGTCGAACATCGTGCCGGGGCGTTCGGTCGAGTAGGTCTTGGCCTTGCTGCGCCCGATCTGCATGATGCCGCCCATCTGGCCCTGCGCTCGGCGCTGCATCCAGATGAAGAAGAGGATCAGGAGGCTGACCGGGATCAGCAGCGGCAGCAGCGAGGCGAAGAAGTTCGGGGTCGGGGTGACGAACTCGAACTTCTCGGTCTGGGTGCGGATCAGGCTGTTGTCGTCGTCGGGGAGCGGGGTCGGGCCGACGGTGGAGAACTCGGTGCCGTTGCGGTCGAGGAAGTCGATCCCGCCGTCGGTGTTGTCGTAGACCGCTTCGACGACTTCGCCCTCCTCGACGCGCTCGATGAAATCGGCGTAGTCGACCGATTCACGGTTGGAGCTCGGGAAGAGCACGGTCGCCGCGAGGATGACCATCAGCGAGCCGAGGGCGATCCACACCGCGTAGCGGGAGAAGCCTTGCGCTTGCGGGCGGGAGCCGCCCGGACGGTCGTCGTCGCGGGCGGGAGGCGGAGGAGGGGGAGGAGGAGGATTCGACGCCATGGATCAAGGGTAGACGGGGGAACAGTGGCAACGGCAGCGAGGCCGCTCGTATTCCATCGGTCCGCGCGCGCCGTCTCTGAGGACGATACGTTCGCCGTCATGAGCCGTCGTTGTGCCCGTCCGGGGTGCGGCCAGCCCGCCACCACCACGCTGTCGTACGCCTATGACCAACGTCAGGTGTGGCTCGACGAGCTGTGGCCCGAGAACAGCCCGGCCAACCACGATCTCTGCACGCGGCACGCCGACCGCACCCAGCCGCCCAAGGGCTGGGAGCTGCGCGACCGCCGCACCGGCACCGCAGCGGCGCCGACCCCGGCCCTCGTCGTCGAGGTCGACGACGGGTTGCGCTACGCCAGCTGACCCGACGGTGACCCCGATGGCGCCCACCCGGCGCATCCTGTTGGCGATCGGGGGGTTCGTGGTCGGGATCCTCGTCGCCTCGATCATCGCCGGCATCGTGGTCGCGAGCACCGACTGGGAACTCGGCGTCCCCGCGACGATCGGCAGCGAGCTCGGGCGGGCGGCATCGCAGGTGGGGCAGGCCGCGGCGCTCGACGACCACCGCATGCCCACCGGTGTCCAGGCGCTGCTGAACCTGCCGCTGTGGGCGGGCTTGATCGGTGCGCCGCTGTTGGCGCGCCGGCGAGGTCTCGATTGGGTCCGCGACCTCGGCTGGGGCATGAACGGGTTCGATGTCTGGTTCGGTCTCGCCCTCGGCGTCGCCGCCCAGTTCGCGCTCGTGCCGCTCTATGAGTTGGTGTTCATCGTGTTCGGGGATCTCGACGTGTCCGCCCCGGCCCGGAGCATCGTGGCGGCGGTCGACTCGCCACTCGACGTCGTCGCCCTCGTCGCGATGACCGTCATCGCGGCGCCGATCGCCGAGGAGATCTGCTACCGAGGGTTGCTGTACCGCGGTATCCGCGACACCGACCCGGACCGCTCGGGGGGCCGCATCGTGGTCGCGACGGTGGTGTCGTCGTTGGTGTTCGCCATCTCCCACGTCCAGCTGGTCCAGCTGCCGGGCCTGTTCTTCTTCGGGGTGGTGGCCGCGGTGGTGACCGAGCGCACCGGGCGACTCGGCACCGCGATCTGGTGCCACGTCGGGTTCAACCTCACCACCGTGATCCTCCTCCTCACCTAGCCGGTTCGAGGCCTCGGCCGCATCGACACACGCCACCAACCGTGACCGCGAACCACAGACAACGGCCGAATCGACCACGAGAGGTGAGATTCGGGCTCGATTCACTCACACCTGCACACAGAAGTCCGACGGAGAGTGGTCGGCTGAGTGAGAGTGAGAGATCCGATGCCCGTTTCCGCTGGAACCGCGTGCCCCTCGTGTGGCGCCCCCCTCGTGACGATCACCATCAACGTCGGCGCCGGCGAACGCACGATGTGCAGCTGCGGCAAGTGCGACATGCGGTGGTGGCAGGTCGACGGCCGGCTGACCACCCTCGACGGCGTCATCCACGACCTCGGCCGGCCCGAGAATCCTCGCCCGCGTTTCCGGCGCTGACCCAGACCTGGCGAAGCGCCGCGGACAGCGCATCGCCAGATGGCAGCATGGTGCCTCGATGAGCGACCACGACCTCGCTGACCTCCCCCGCCCCGAAGGCGAGCCCTACGACTCCGATGGGGCCGTTCCCGCGACGCGGTCGACCACCGGCTTTCCGGTCTCGGGCCGCACGATCTTCACGGCGGTCCTCGTCACGTTCTCGACCCTGTTCGTCGCGTGGAACGTGCAACCGGATCTCTGGTTCGAGAACACGACCCCGACCGGCGGGGACATGGGCGCACACGTGTGGTCGCCGGCCTATCTCCGCGACGTGTTGCTCCCGGAGTTCCGCCTGACCGGCTGGTCGCCGGACTGGTACGCCGGGTTCCCGGCCTTCACCTTCTACATGATCATCCCGTCGCTGATGATCGTGATCGTCAACGTCGGGCTCGGCGGCGGTCCGTTCGTACCGGTCGTGGCATCGGGCGTGGTCGCGGCGATCGCACTGGCGGCTCGGTCTCGCTTCCCCGACGACACCTCGAAGGCCGTACTGATCTACGGCCTCGCCGGGCTGGGCTGGCTGCTCGTCGTGCCGGTGCCGTACGGGATGGCGATGAAGATCGTCGTCGTGGCGGGCATGGTCACCTTGCCCGTCGCCGCGTGGGCGCTCGGCCGCCTGGGTGGGCTCGCGTTCCCGGGGCCCGCACTGCTGGCGGTCGCCACCATCCCGTTCCTGTTCGACCGCAGCTACAACATCTACGGCGGCAACCTGTTGTCGACGATGGCAGGCGAGTTCGCGTACTCGCTCGGCCTCAGCATCGCCGTGCTCTACATCGGTGTCGCCGCCCGCGGGCTCGAGACCGGCCGGCATCGAGGGTGGGCGGCCGCCCTGTTGGCCCTCGCCGGGCTCACCCACCTGTTCGCGGCGTTCTTCGCGCTCGCAGCCACGGCGGCCCTGTGGCTGGTCCGCCCCGGGGTCCGCACCACGATGTGGCTCGCGGTGATGGGGCCCCTCGCAGGGTTGCTGTCTGCGTTCTGGGTGCTGCCGTTCGTGTGGAACACGTCGCTGCTCAACGACATGGGCTGGGGCAAGGAGCGCCGCTACGTCGCCGCCCTCTGGGACCGCAGCGGCTCGTTCGGCGACCAGACCTTCCTCACCAACGATCCGCCGTTGCAGCTGTTGATCGGCTTGGCCGTCGTCGGCGCGATCCTGTCGGGGATCCGTCGGGTGCGGCTCGGGATGGCGTTGTCGCTCGTCGCGGTGTTCTTCGCAGGGCTGTTCTTGTTGTTGCCCGAGGGACGGCTCTGGAACGTCCGGATCCTTCCCTTCTACTACCTGTCGATCAACCTGATGGCGGCGATCGCCGTGGCCGAGGTCGGCCGTCTGCTGGCTTCCGCGGCCAGTGCGGTGAGCGGCGCCCGGTCGCGCGACGGGCTCGTGGTCGCCCCCGCGATCGTGGCGAGCCTCACCGTGTTCATCGCGTTCGGCCTGACCCTGCAATCGCTGCCGGGTGGCTCGATCGACGATCAGGGCCGGTACTCGTGGCTCGGCGTCTTTCAGACCACTGAACGGCACCTCGGCCCGCTCTGGGCGGCCCACAACTTCTCGGGCTACGAGGGCACCGCCGACCATCCCAAGCCGGCCTACGCCGAGTACTCCTTGATGGTCGCCACCATGGACGAGGTCGGCCGCGAACACGGCTGTGGCCGATCGATGTGGGAGTACCAGTCCGAGCGGCTCGGCTCGTACGGCACCCCGATGGCGCCGATGCTGTTGCCGCACTGGACCGACGGCTGCATCGGGTCGATGGAAGGCCTGTACTTCGAGGCGTCGGCGACCACGCCGTACCACTTCCTGCTCCAGTCCGAGCTCTCCCAGTCGCCGTCGCGGGCCCAGCGCGACCTGCCGTACTCGTCGCTCGACGTCACCGACGGCGTCGGTCACCTGCAGGATCTCGGCGTGCGCTACTACATGGCGTTCACCGACGAAGCGGTCATGGCGGCTCAGGCCGACGCCCGTCTCACCGAACTCGCCACCGCCGGGCCCTGGGTCGTGTTCCTCGTGGAGTCCTCCGAGCTCGTCGTCGGTCTCGACCACCTGCCGGTGATCGTCGACGGCGTGCAGGGCGGGGGAGAGGAGTGGCTGGTCCCGACCGTTGCGTGGTGGGAAGCCGACGATGTGCCGCTGATCGCCGAAGCCGGCCCGGACAGCTGGCCGCGCACCTCGATCGCCGAGATCGAGGCAGCCAGTCCCGAGCTCCAGGCGGCGATCGAGAACGAGGTCGACCGGCCCGAGGAGATGCGGGCGATGGCGGCCGCGCTCCCGATCGCGCTGCCGGACGACCCGGTCGACCCGGTCGTCGTGTCCGACATCGCCGCCGACGAGTTCAGCATCTCCTTCGAGGTCGACCGCGTCGGCCAACCGGTGCTGGTGCGCACCAGCTACTTCCCGAACTGGCAGGTCTCCGGTGCGGACGGGCCCTACCGGGTCGCGCCCAACCTGATGGTGGTCGTCCCGACCGACACCGAGGTCGAGCTGACCTACGGCCGCTCGACCATCGAGCTGTTCAGCACGCTGCTCACCCTCGTCGGGTTCGCCGGGTTGCTGCTCCTTCGCCGCATCTCGGTGCCGGCCGGTGGACGCCTGTGGGACCTCGGCGACTCGCCTCTCGACCGGCTGCCCGGTCGCGACTTCGTGTCCGAGCAGGTGCAGCAGGGCCGGGCCCGGCCGGACTCGATCGAGCGACTCATCGCCGAGACCGGCGCGCTGACCCGCATCGCGATGTATCGCCTGCTCACCGGACTCGGGTTGGTCATCGCCACGATCGGACTCCATCTCGTCGTGAGCCCGACGACCGAAGACGTGCTGCTCGCCCTGTTCGTCTGGGTGCCCGGCCTGGTCGGCCTCGTCATGGTGTTGTTCTCCGCCGTGCCCGACCTCGTCGAACTCGTGCGCTACCGACTGCTCGTCGTCGAACCCGCCCGGACGTTCGCTACCGCCCACTCGATGGCGGCGACGATGACCTTCAGCGATGTCGAGCCGGACGAACCGGGTGCTCCCGACGGCGTGACGGCGCCGGGGTCTGGCACCACGGATCGTCCCGACGTCCGACGCTTCGCCGTCACCGGCTTCATCGCGACGCTGATCGACATCGGCGTCGTCGTCGGTCTCGTCGCCCTCGACCTCGGGCGGGTCCCCGCTGACCTGCTCGGCCTCGCGCTCGCCGCGGTCGTGGCCCGGATCCTTCACCACCGCTACACCCTGCGGGGCGACGGGCTCGATCGATGGATCCGCCAGCCGCCGGTGTTCCTCACCGTCGCGGTGGTCGCCGGCTCGGTCGATCTCATCGTGTTCACGTCGCTCGGCGGCCCCGTACTCGTCGCCAAGGTCGTCGCCGTCGGGTTCGCCGCCCTCGTCCGGCTGACGTCGTACCGGCTGGTGTTGTTCCGCGTCGTTCGGCGCGAACAGTCCTCGCCGGTGCCGCGGCCGCCAGCGCCTGGCACGCGGCGCCTGTCGGTCGTCGTGCCCGCTTACCGCGAGTCGGCGCGCATCGGCGACACCATCGCCGAGATCCGCCGCCAGTTGTCCGACCTCCACGACGCCGGCGACCTCGAGATCGTGGTCGTCGACGATGGCTCCGCCGACGGCACCGCCGAGGCGGCCGAGGCCGCAGGCGCCGATCAGGTCGTCGTGCAGCCGCAGAATCGAGGCAAGGGCGCCGCCGTGCGAGCCGGGGTGATGGCCTCGACGGGTCGCACGGTCGCCTTCACTGACGCCGATCTCGCCTACGCCCCGCACCAGCTGCTCGGCTTTCTCGCGGCGATCGAGGACGGGTACGACGTCGCGATCGGCAACCGGCACCACGAGGACACCGACACGATCACCGGCACCTCGGCGCTTCGTTCGTTCGGCAGTCGCGGCGTCAACATGGCGACCAACCTCCTGCTGCTCGGCAACTACCGAGACACCCAATGCGGCTGCAAGGCCTTTCGTTCCGACGCGGCGCGCGCCGTCGTCGAGGTCGGCACGGTCGACGGTTTCGCGTTCGACATCGAGATCCTCCACCTCGTCGAGCGCTACGGGCTGACGATGACCGAGCTTCCGGTCGAGGTGGTGAACTCCGAGACCTCGACGGTGCGAGCCGTGCGCGACGGCATCGGGGTGGTCGTCGACATCCTGCGGATCCGTCGCATCGCCCGGGGTCGGGGTTACCCCGACCTCGGTCCCAATGCCCTCCCGATCGCCACCGAATCGCCGATGATGGAGTCAGAGGCCGACCCGGGCGACGGGTGAGGCCCCGACCCATCGACCCACCGATCCCCCGGGCGGAAAGAGAGCCATGACCGACTTCGACGCCATCTTCAAGGCCTATGACGTGCGCGGCACGGTGCCGGACCAGTTCACCGCCGACGGGGCACGCGCCATCGGCGGTGCCTTCGCCCGCTTCATCGCCGCGACCGGTGCCACCTCGATGGTCGTCGGGCACGACATGCGCCCGGAGGGCGAGGAGTTCTCCCAGGCCTTCGGCGACGGGGCGATGGCGCATGGCGTCGACGTGATCGACGTCGGACTCTGCGCGACCGACATGATGTACTACGCCTCGGGCGTGCTCGAGATGCCGGGTGCCGTGTTCACCGCATCACACAACCCCGCCGGGTACAACGGCATCAAGATGTGTCTCGCCAAGGCGGCACCGATCGGCAAGGACACCGGCCTCGACGCCATCAAGGACATGGCCAAGGGCGGGCCGGACCCGTCGGGTTCCACGGGCAGTCGACGGACCGAGGACATGCTTCCGGGGTACGTCGACCACGTGCGCTCGTTCGTCGACCTGTCGGCGTTGAAGCCGTTGAAGGTCGTGGCCGACACCGCCAACGGCATGGGTGGCCTCGTCGTCCCCGCGGTGTTCGACGGCCTGCCGTTCGAACTCGACCACATGTATCCCGAACTCGACGGCACCTTCCCGAACCATCCGGCCGACCCGATCCAGCCCGAGAACCAGCGAGACCTGATGGCTCGGGTGCTCGACACCGGGGCCGACATCGGCCTCGCGTTCGACGGCGACGCCGACCGCGTCTTCCTCGTCGACGAGACCGCCCGCGCCATCTCGGGGTCGCTGACCACCGCGATGGTCGCCCGCTCGATCCTCGAGAAGAACCCGGGTGCCACCATCCTCTACAACCTGATCTGCTCGAAGACCGTCCCCGAGGTCGTGAGCGAGAACGGCGGCACCGCGGTGCGCACCCGCGTCGGCCACTCGTTCATCAAGCAGGTGATGGCCGAGACCGGCGCACTCTTCGGCGGCGAACACTCCGGGCACTACTACTTCTCGGACAACTACCGAGCCGACAGCGGTCTGATCGCCGCGCTGGTCGTGCTCGAGGCGCTGAGCGCCCACGACGGTGGTCTCGCCGACCTCGTCTCCTCGCTCGACCGCTATGCCGCATCCGGGGAGATCAACACCACCGTCGACGATGCGGCCGCCGTGATCGAACGGGTCGCCGCCGCCTACCCCGACGCCGAGCAGGACCGCCTCGACGGGCTGACCGTCGACTTCGGCGATTGGTGGTTCAACCTGCGCGCGAGCAACACCGAACCCCTGTTGCGGCTCAACCTCGAGACCGCCGACGCCGCCGACGTCGAGGCGCGAGTCGACGAGGTGCGCAGCCACTTTGTGGCCTGATCCGGCCGGATCCGCAGCCGAAGCGGTTTACTTGACCCCATGAGCCTCGATTCCCGCCTCCTGGAGATCCTCGCCTGCCCGGTCGACAAGCAGGGCCTCTGGTACTTCGCCGATGAGGACACCCTCTACAACCCGCGCCTCCAGCGGGCCTATCGCATCCACGAAGGCATCCCGGTCATGCTTCCCGACGAGGCCGTCGAGGTCGACGCCGACGAGCATGCCCGCCTGACCGCGAAGGCCGAGGCCGACGGGGTGTCGCTGACGTTCGGCGGCTGACGATGGCCACCGAGGATCTCCGCGAATCGGTCCGGCACCTGCCCGACCAGCTCCGCGACATCGCGGTGACCGCGGCGGTCCTCGACGATCTTCCCGACACCGAGGGCATCGCCTCGGTCGTCATCCTCGGCACGGGTGGCTCTCGAGTCGCCGGTGACGTGATCGAAGCCATCTGTGAGCTGCGGGCCCAGGTCCCGATCGTCGCCACCGGGGCGCGCTGCCCGGCGTGGGTGAACGAATCGACGCTCGCGTTGGTCGTGTCGCCGTCGGGCGACGACGCCGGGGTCGTGTCGGCGGCGGAGGTCGCCCGCGAGGCCGGGGCGACCGTCATCGCGGTCACGTCCGGTGGTGCGCTCGGCGACGCCGCCGCGAACTGGGATCTGCCCACCGTCGCGATCGACCCCGAGGCCGGCCCAGCGGCAGGCCTGGGTGTCGCGATCGTGCCGGTGCTCGTCCTCCTCGAACGGCTCGGCTTCGTGTCCGGGATGACCCGCACGGTCACCGACGCCGCCTCCGCGATCGCCGAACGCATCGACGCCTTGTTCGAGGCGCCGGAGATCGCCGAACTCGCCGAATTGTTGCCCGACCGGCTGGCCCTGGTCACCGCCGCCGGCTCGATCGGCAAGCACGCCGCCCGTCGCTGGGTGCAAGAACTCGATCAGGTCGCCGGGGTCGCCGCCGTGCGACGACGGCTTCCGACCGGGTCGGTCGACGTCGATGCCGGGGCTCGCCTGGCCGAGGTCAC
Source organism: uncultured Candidatus Nemicrothrix sp. (assembly GCA_964513285.1). Taxonomy (GTDB): domain Bacteria; phylum Actinomycetota; class Acidimicrobiia; order Acidimicrobiales; family Aldehydirespiratoraceae; genus UBA11606. The sequence goes on along the minus strand of CAZEML010000028.1, from coordinate 1,739 downwards.
CGCGAACGGTGCCGTCCTGGTGTTGCTGCGCCACGACGCCGAACCCGACGGACTCGACGGGGGCGTGGCGCTGGCCCGCACTCGGTTCGAGCACGTCGTCGAGATCCATGCCGAGGGTGAGGGGCCGTTGGCGCAGCTCCTCGATCTCGTCCTCGTCGCCGACGCGGTCGCCGCCGTGTTGCGTGAAGCCGCCGACGGCGACTGATCGGGGAACCGGCATGCAACTGCTCGACGGCGTCATCCAGCACTACGAGTGGGGGTCGACGTCGAGCATCCCCGCCATCCTCGGTCGCCCCGAGGACGGACGTCCGTGGGCCGAGCTGTGGCTGGGTGCGCACACGTCGGCGCCGTCGTTGGTCGGCTGCCGCCTCGAGCCACTCGATGAGCTGATCGCGAGCGAACCCCGCGCCGCCCTCGGCAACGAGGTCGCCGATCGCTTCGACGGCTCGCTGCCGTTCCTCCTGAAGATCCTCGCCGCCGGTGCGCCGTTGTCGTTGCAGTCGCACCCGTCGATCGCTCAGGCCGAAGCCGGGTACGCCCGCGAGGACGCCGCGGGCGTGCCGGTCGATGCCCCGAACCGCAGCTTCCGTGATCGCAACCACAAGCCCGAGCTGATCTGCGCGCTGACCCGCTTCGACGCGTTGTGCGGCTTCCGCGATCCGGCGACGACGCTCGAGGTCCTCGAGACGATCCCGACCTCGGCCCTCGACGACGTCCGCGCCCGGGTTCGGCTCGCCGCGGACGCCGGTGGCGGCCTCGATGACCTGCTCGCCCACCTCCTCACCCTGTCGCCCGCGGAGGCTCCGGCGCTCACCGAGTCGGTTGTCGCCGCCTGCCGCACGGCCAACGCGGCCCCGTTCGCCGACGTCCGCTCCATGGCCGTGTCGCTGGGGGAGCGGTATCCGGGCGATGCCGGCATCGTGACCGCGCTGTTGCTCAACCTCGTCCATCTCGAGCCGGGCGAGGCCTTGTTCCTCGGCGCCGGCAACCTCCACGCCTACCTCCACGGCACCGGTGTCGAGATCATGGCCAACTCCGACAACGTGCTACGGGGCGGTCTCACGCCGAAGCACGTCGATGTCGACACCCTGCTCGACGTCGTCGAAGCCCGTCCGCTGCCGGTCGATGTGCAGCGCCCCCAGGTGATCGACGGGGTCGCCACCTACCGGACCCCCGTGCCGGAGTTCTCGCTCGCCCGGCTCGAGGTCGACCGTCCGGTCGTGACCGAAGGCCCGGCGATCCTCCTCTGCACGGCCGGCGCGGTGGAGGCCGGCGACCACACGCTCGATCGAGGCGCTGCCGCCTGGCTTCCCGCCGCCGACGGGCCCGTCGAGTTGTCGGGCCGAGGCACCGTCTTCCGTGCGGGCGTCGGGTCGCGACCGATCGACGCCCCTGCGTGATGGTGCGTCGCCCGCGGAGTCGGGCGTCGTACACTCAACGCCGCGGGCTGCTCCGAAGTGGCGTCAGTTGACCCCGGCCCGTTTTCCCTCACTTTCCAAGGCTCCCGGACGATGGCTCGGGAGCTGTACTGAATGGAGCAACCGTGGTGCTGACCACCGCTGATTACAAGGTCGCGGACATCGAACTCGCAGGGTTCGGCCGCAAAGAGATCTCCCTCGCTGAGCACGAGATGCCCGGCCTGATGGCCCTGCGCGGCAAGTACGCCGACGAACAACCGCTCGCCGGCGCCCGCATCGCCGGTTCGTTGCACATGACCGTGCAGACCGCGGTGCTGATCG
>CAZEML010000027.1:12963-32307 GCA_964513285.1 uncultured Candidatus Nemicrothrix sp. | reverse complement strand
GGGTGGCCCCAGCCGGCGGGGTCGAGCGCGACCGCGGCGGCGTCGCTCACGTCGCGGTGGGCGAGCGGGAGATCGGCCGTGTTGGGGAGCTTGGCGCCAGGTGCACCGCCTCGGGTGACGCCGGTGCGGCCCGCCGTATGGTGAAGGACGACGTCGGCCTCCGCTCCGGCGGGGACGAGGCGAGCGGTGCCGTCGACGGGGGAGCGGAGCGCCAGGGTCGCGACGGCCGAGCCCGCCGCGAGCTCGGCCACCAGCTCGTCGTGACCGCCGGCGCGGGTGAGGGCCCGGGCGGCGACCGCATGCTCGATGAGCGGGACGGGCGCGAGATGAGCGCCGGCGACCTCGGCCACGACCGCCAGGTCGATCAGCGACGCCCCGGCACCGCCGACGGCCTCGGGGAGCGCCATGCCGGGACCGCCCATGGCGGACAGTCCGTCCCAGACCGTGCGGTCGAAGCCGGTGGCCTCGGCCGCCGCCCGTACGGCGGTGGTCGGGCTCTCGTTGGCGAAGAAGTCGTGGAACGCCTCGCGTACGGCGAGTTCGTCCTCGGTGAGCCGGGTTCGCATGGCCGCCATCATCGCCGCTCCGGGGAGTGAGCAGAAAACCCTGGAGAACGTATTGACATTCATCGATTCATCAGTATCGTATCGATCAACGTCAATACATCGACAGCAGTCGATACGAGCGATACGCTTCACTCAGATCAAGGAGAACCCCATGCGCCTGCAACTCGCCCTCGACGTCAGCGACATCGACGAAGCCGTCGACTTCTACTCCAAGCTGTTCGATGCCGAGCCGTACAAGCGCAAGCCCGGCTACGCGAACTTCGCCATCGAGAACCCGCCGCTGAAGCTCGTCCTGTTCGAGAACCCCGACAACGCCGGCAACATCAACCACCTCGGCGTCGAGACCGAGACCTCCCAGCAGGTCGAGGCGGCCGAGGCCCGGATGGACGATTCCGGGCTCGACACCACCGGCGTCAACGACAACGTGTGCTGCTACGCCGGCAAGACCGAGACCTGGGTCGTCGGCCCCGACAACGCCCGGTGGGAGTGGTACGTCAAGACCTCCGACGAGGCCGAGTTCGGCACCAACGACATCGCCGAGTTCAAGAGCGGCATGACCGTCGCCGCCGCGACCGGTGGCGAAGGTGGCGCCTGCTGTAGCTGAGTCCGACTCGAGCACTCGACGATCGATGCGCTGCCCCGAGGGCGGCGCATCGTCGCGTTCGGCCCTCGCAGTGAGCGCTGTGCTCCGTCAGCGTGGGATGTCGCGCCAGGGCTGTGACTTGTCGAAGCCCGGCTCTCGAGGAAGACCGAGGGCCCGCTCCCCGAGGTTGTTTCGCAGCACCTCGTTGGTGCCACCGCCGATCGAGATGCTGAACCGGCCCATCAACTCGACCCGCGACCAGACCGACTCCGGCGAGTCCCCGACCAGGCCCTCGGGGCCACGCAGCGCCATCGCCAACTCTCCGGACCGGACCTTGTTGTCGGCCGTCATGAGTTTGATGAGCCCCGGGTCCATCGGGGGCATCTCCCCCCGGCGGATCGCGTGCTGGATGGTCTCGCCCATCCAGCCGACGACCCGCTCTCGGGTCACGATGTCGGCGAGTCGCTGACGAACGGCGGGGTCGGTGTCGGCGCCGCGCTGCTGGGCGAGCGTGCGGAGGTTGACGCTCGCGGGAGTCTTGGGGCCGCCGCCGATGAATGCCGCTTCGTTCGCGAGCACGGTTCGGGTGACCGGCCACCCGCCGTCGATCTCACCGACGACCTGGCTGACCGGGATGCGGACCTCATCGAGGAACACCTCGTTGAAGTGGGCCGAGCCGTTGATCTGCACGAGGGGACGGACCTCGATCCCCGGGGATCGCATGTCGACCAGGACGAACGTGATCCCACGGTGCTTGGGCGCGTCGGGGTCGGTCCGGACCAGCAGGAAGGCCCAATCGCAGAACTGGGCTGCGCTGTTCCAGACCTTCTGCCCGCTGACGACGAGCTCATCGCCGTCCCGGTCGGCTCGAGTGGCGAGGGACGCGAGGTCGCTGCCGGCGCCGGGCTCGCTGAAGAGCTGGCAGAAGGTCAGCTCCGCTGACAACAGCTTCGGGAGGAACTCCCGTTTCTGGTCCTCGCTGGCGTGGCGGAGGAGCGCCGGGCCCAGCATCGCGGTGCTCGCGCCCGGGAAGCCGGTCTGCTCTTCGTAGGCCGCCGAGACATCGCGGTGGACGCGGGTCATCCACGCCTCGCCGCCACCCCCGCCGTAGGCCGCCGGCCAGGCGATGCCCATGAACCCCGCTTCGGCCAACCGCCCTTGCCAACGCCGGCTCGCCTCGAAGTGCGAGCGTTCGCGTTCGTGATCGGGCTGGACGTTGACCGCCCACGGGTCGGTCGCCGTGCGCGGGGTCGCGTTCGCGTCGTACCACGCCCGCACTCGGGCTTCGTAGTGTTCTGGCGTCTCGTCGGCCATGGCGGCGGACTGTACCGCCGAGCCTGGAGTCAGGCCGATTCGGTGAGTCCGGCGATCAGGGACCGAACGCTCAGGGCGACGAGTTCGTCGTACTGCTCATCGGTCAGCTGCACCACCTCGGTACGCATGGCGATGCCGGTGGCGGTGCCCCAGATGACGTGCGCGATGGTCTCGTCGGTCGAGATCGTGCGACCCTCCGCTCGGGCCCGGTCCGCGACGCGGCGCATGCCGGTCGAGATGAGGCGTTCGTGGGCCTCACGCAGCGCGGTCAGCGCATCGGACCCGTCGCGGGTACGGGAGATCTCGGCGAACTCCAGCTGCCAGCGGCCGAGGTCGGTCCAGGTCCGGCGCACCCAGCGGAACATCGATGCGAGCAGCTCCTCGAGCGTGATGTCGCTCGGCAGGGTCTCCATCGCGGCGACGCCCTGATTCAGGCGAGTGGTGTACAGCTCGGCGTAGATCTCGTCCTTGCCGGCGAACCACTGGTAAAGCGCCCCAGCGCTCACACCGGCGCGTCTCGCCACCTCTCGCATGTTGAGACCGGCCCATCCGGACTCCTCGAGGATGCTCGCTGCTGCGCTAACCACATCGATTCGCCGCTGGACCCGGTCGCCTCTCGCCGTAGGTCGATCCGTGCTCATTTCACGACGCTAACACTTTGGTCCGTGGCTGACGGGACACGCAGCGTGAGAAAATTCGCCTGTGACGGAGCGTGTTCGTCTCTGAACAACGTCCATCACGTCGAGAATCGCTCTCAGCGTGGTGGTCTGGCCGCCGTGCGTTGGTTTGGGCGGCGCCCCGGACGTCGGGCAGACTGGAGCCCATGTCTGAGGCCTACATCGTCGACGCCGTCCGCACGCCCACCGGAAAGCGAGGCGGCGGGCTCGCCCATGTGCACCCTGCCGACCTCGGCGCCGCCAGCATCCAGGCGGTCATCGAACGCACCGGCATCGATCCCGAGGCCGTCGACGACGTCATCTTCGGCAACGTCGACTCCGTCGGCGGCCAAGCGGGCGACATCGCCCGGACCTCATGGCTCGCGGCCGGTCTTCCCCAGCACGTTCCCGGCACCACCGTCGACCGCCAGTGCGGCTCGGGTCAGCAAGCGGTCAGCTTCGCCGCGATGGGCGTGATGGCCGGGGTCCAGGACCTCGTCGTCGCCGGTGGCGTCCAGCAGATGTCTCAGATCCCGATCTCCTCGGCGATGACCCTCGCCGGCGAACTCGGGTTCGAGGATCCCTTCAGCGGATCCGACGGCTGGGTCGACCGCTACGGCACCCAGGAGGTGTCGCAGTTCCGCGGCGCGGAGTTGATCGCGGAGAAGTGGGACATCACCCGGGACCAGATGGAGGCCTTCGCCTTCGAGAGCCACGAGCGGGCGATCCGAGCGATCGACGAGGGACGCTTCGACAACGAGATCGTCCCCGTGGGCGACTGCGTGATGGACGAGGGTCCGCGCCGCGGTGGGTCGATCGAGAAGATGCAGCAGCTCCCGACCCTCATCGAGGGCGGTCGTATCACCGCCGCCGTCGCGAGCCAGATCTCCGACGCGTCGGTGTCGCTGCTGATCGCGAGCGAACAAGCGGTGCGCGACCACGGCCTCACCCCGCGGGCGCGCATCCACCACATGAGCGTCCGCGGCGACGACCCGATCTACATGTTGACCGGCCCGATCCCCGCCACCGCTCACGCGTTCGAGAAGACCGGCATGGGCGTCGATGACATCGACCTGTTCGAGTGCAACGAGGCCTTCGCCAGCGTGCCGCTCGCTTGGATGATGGAGCACGACGTGCCCCACGAGAAGGTCAACGTCAACGGCGGCGCCATCGCCCTCGGCCATCCGCTGGGTGCGAGCGGGGCCAAGCTGATGACGACGCTGCTCAACGAGCTCGAACGAACCGGGGGTCGCTACGGCCTCCAGACGATGTGCGAGGGCGGCGGTCAGGCCAACGTCACCATCATCGAACGGCTCTGAGTCGATGCCCGAGCTCGCCACCGGAAAGGTCGTCTTCGTCACCGGAGGTGCGAGCGGTATCGGACGAGCCGCGGCGGTGAACTTCGCGGCCGAAGGCGCCGCGCACGTGGTCGTCGCCGACCTCGACATCGCGGGTGCCGAGGCGACGGTCGCGTCGCTGTCGGGCCCCGGCTCCTCGATCGAGCTCGACGTCACCGACGACGCCGCCGTCGCCGCCGCGATCGATGACCTCGTCGCCGATCACGGCCGGCTCGACGTCGCGTTCAACAACGCCGGCGTGAACGACATCCCTCGCGCCTTCCACGACCTCGATGCCGAGTCCTGGGATCGCATGATCCGCGTCAACCTCAGCAGCGTCTTCGTCTGCATGAAGCACGAACTCCGGCACATGGCCGCCGCGGGGCGGGGGGCCATCGTCAACACCTCCTCCGGCGCCGGCGTCGTCGCCGCGCCCGGGCTCCCGCACTACACCGCGGCCAAGCACGGGGTGATCGGGCTCACGAAGGCCGCCGCGCAGGAGTACGCCCGACAGGGCATCCGGGTCAACGCGGTGTTGCCGGGCTCCACCGACACCACGATGCTGCAGTCGTTCATCGCCGGCGACGAAGGGATGGCCAAGATCATCGCGTCGTCGAACATCCATGGCCGCCTGATCGAGCCCGCCGAGATCGCCACCGCGGTGGTGTGGCTCGCATCCGAGCAGGCCGCCATGGTCAACGGCCAGTCCCTGGTCGTCGACGGCGGCGGGATCGTCCGCTGACCGCCGCACCGCTCGCCCCCGGCTCGGTGTCGCTGCGGCTCTACCCGCACGACCTCGACCCGGTGGCCCAAGTCGACGTGCTCCGTCGCCAGGCGAGCCGTGCGTCGGCGCTCGGCTACGACGGCGTGATGGTGTCTGAACACCACGCCGACTTCCCCGGATACCTGCCCAACCCGGTCCAGCTCGCCGGCCTCCTGCTCGATGCCATGCCGACCGGGTGGGTCGCGCCGTGCCCCATGCTGCTCCCGCTGAAGCCCTACGCCCTGATCGTCGAGGACCTCGCCTGGCTCGCCGCCGCGCATCCCGGGCGGGTGGGCGTCGGTTTCGCGGCCGGTGCCCTCCCCGTCGACTTCGAACTCGCCGAAGTGCCGTTCGACGAGATCGTCGATCGCTTCAAGCACGCGCTCCCGTTGGCGGTCGCCGCCCTCCGAGGCGATGCGCCCGAGCCACTCGGGCGGGACCGGGCGGTTCGCCGTTTGCACGACGACCCGATGCCGATCGTGATCGCCGCGCAGAGCCCCGGCGCCTGTCGCCGGGCGGCCCGTCTCGGTTGCGGAGTCCTCTACGACAGCCTGCAAGCACCCGACGTGTCGGCTCGCCTGGGTGCGGCCCATCGCGATGCCGGTGCTGCGACCGGTCGGGTGCTGATCCGCCGCGTCTGGATCGGTGATCCGCCCCGCGACGAGATGGCCGCCCAGATGGACCACTACCGCAGCTACGCCAACGAGGCAGCGGTCAAGAACTGGAGCGACGACTCGCTCGTCACCGCCGCCACGCCGATCGAGGCAGCCGAGGCGCTCCTCGACGTGCTCGACGCCTCCGACTGCGACACCGTCAACGTGCGGGTCCACGTGAAGGGCCTCACGCCGGCGATGGTCGATGCCCAACTCGACCTCCACGAGCCCTTCGTCGCTCACCTGCGAACCGCGCTCGCCCCCTGACGTCCGCCTCGATCGACGGGGTCGCTCGACCCCCTCAGTCCGCTGCCGGATGTGCCGATGGGACGAGGTGACGTCTTCCGCGATGCCGTCGGAACTCGACTCGGCCGCCCAGGCCGCGTTCGAAGAGAAACTCGAATCGATCCAGCGCCGCGAGGTCGACCGCAAGGCCGGCGCGCAGATGTGGCACGCCCACCACTGGCCCGACGAGTACCACCGCTGCGTCAGCGTCGCCGGTCGTCCGGTCTGCCGCCGCTGCCTCACCCTCTACCCGGCCGCGATCCTGGTCGGCGTCGCCTACGTCCTCGGCGTGTCGCTGTGGCCGACCTCGGCTGACCCCTGGCTCATCTGGGCGCTGTGCCTCCCGGCCACCGCCGACTTCGTGCTCGAACAGACCGGGGTGATCCGCTACTCCGCTCGCCGTCAGGTGGTGACGACCGCTCTGCTCGCACCGGCGCTCGGCCGTGGCTTCGGCTACGAACTCACCGACACCTGGTCGTGGGAGTTCTGGGGCCCCGTGCTGACCTTCTGCACGATCTGGTTCGTCGCGACGCTCGCCCGTCGCTCGGATGCCTCGACCCCGGAGGTCGCCCATGGCTGAGTACCACACGACGTTCGCCGTCGACGCCCCGCCCGACGAGGTCGTCGCCTATGTGGCCGACCTCCGCAACCTCACCCAATGGGACTCCTCGGTGCGCGGCGCCACCCTCAAGTCCGACACCGGCCCTGCGGTCGGCCGCAGCTTCGACGTCGTCGTCGGCTTCTACGGACGAGAGCTCGACGCCGTCTATGAGATCGTCGACTTCGACTGCCACCACGCCGTCGAGTGGACGATCGAAGGCAAGGCGTCGGGAACGACCAGGATCCAGGTCACGCCCGACGGCGACGGCAGCATGATCGACTACCGACTCGACCTCTCGATGAAAGGCCTCGCCCGACTTCTCGACCGCGGCCTCAACGTCGCCCTCGAAGGCATCGGCGAAAACGCCGAAAAAGGCCTCCAGCGCCAGTTCCGACGCTGACCCTTCGGGTCTGGGTTGTCGCTGACCCTTCGGGTCAGGGTTGTTGCTGACCCTTCGGGTCAGGGTTGTTGCTGACCCTTCGGGTCAGACCAGCGCGCCGTCGACCTTCGCCATCGCCGCGTCCTCGTCGACGTCGAGCGCAAAGGCGAGCTCGGAGACCAACACGTTGCGGGCCTTGGTGTACAGCGACTTCTCGCCCGCGGACAGACCCTTGGCGTTGTCGCGCAGCGCGAGGTTCCGGACCACCTCGGCGACCTGGTAGACGTCGCCGCTCTTCAGCTTCTCCTGGTGGTTCTTGAACCGCCGCGACCAGTTGGCCGGCTCACGAACGTCGCGCTTGGCGAGCACCTCGAACAAGTCCTCGACGTCTTCCTCCGAGATCGGCCAACGCATGCCGACCTCGTCGGCCTTGTCGACGGGAACCGCGAGGGTCATCTCGCCGTGGGCCATCCGAAGGACGAGGTATTCGGTCTCTTCACCGAACGCCTTGCGCTTCTCCTTCTTCTCGATGACCGCCGCACCGTGGTGCGGGTAGACGACACGATCGCCGGGCTTGAAGCTCATCTACGGAACCATCCTCGAGGTAACGCCGCGTGGGTCCTTCAGGATGCCAGCTGGGGGTACGTTCGCAAACGCGGGCCGCGCCACTTCGCGGCCGTGCGCCATGCCTACGATCGGGCGGTGCGTCGCGATTGGATCCTCGCTGTGGTGGCCGTCGCACTGTTCCTGGGCGCCGGGGGTGCCTACGTCGCCGAGAGCCGCGGCGACACGCCGTCGCCCTACGTCGCCACTGCCCAACCGGTCTCCATCACGCCCACCGCCGGGACCCTCGTCACGCCCCAGCCCGCCGCCCGCGACGTGACCCCGTATGAGGGCTACGGCACCTGGGTCGACGTCTTCGACTTCTCGCCGCCGTACGCCGGGACCAACCCGAGCGTCACCCCCGAAGACCTCGACGAGATGGCGGCGGCCGGCGTGCGCACGGTGTACCTCCAGGCCGCCCGGCTCGACGACCGGTCGCCCGACGGGCTCGAGGATCCCTGGCTGCTCGCCGAGTTCGTGTTGCGGGCCGAGCAGCTCGGGATCGAGATCGTGGCGTGGTATCTGCCGAAGTTCCCCGGCGACGGCACCGACGAGGATCGTCTCGCCCAGATGTCGGACTACGAGGTGCTCGGTCGCCGGTTCGACGGTATCGGTGTCGACATCGAATGGACCCAAGGCAGTGACGACGAGACGCGCTCGGCTCGGCTCGTCGAGCTCAGCGCCACCGCTGCGGCGGCGGATCCCGACACGCCCCTCGGCGCGATCGTCCTCCCACCCGTGCTGATCGAGGTGGTCAACACCGCGTACTGGCCTGGCTTCCCGTGGGCGGAGATCGCCCCCCACTACGACGTGTGGCTCCCGATGAGCTACTGGTCGTTCCGGACCCAGTCGTCGGGCTACCAGGACGGCTACACCTACAACGAGGAGTCGATCCGCCGGCTCCGCAACAACATCAACGACCCCGAAGCGCTGGTCCACGCCATCGGAGGCATCGGCGGGATCGACGGCATCGACGATCCCGAGAACCCCGAAGAGCCGCTCGCCTCGATCGACGACTTCGAAGGGTTCCTCGCATCGCTCGACGACACGAACTCCATCGGCGGCTCGATCTATGACTGGGCCACCCTCGACGAGGCCGCTCGAGCCCGGCTCGCCGAACTGTTCAGCGCGGGTTGAGCACCGCATCGACTCGGGCCGCGTCGGCGGGCCGCAGCAGCTCGGTCAGGTCGGCCAACACGGTGTCGGGTTCGGGCAACACCGCGAACGCGTGACGGGCGAGCGACCCGTCGTCGAACCACTGAGCGAGTGCCCCCGACACCGGCGGCCAGCGCGCCCGCCCGTCGGCGATCGCGTGGCGCAGCCGAGACCACGACGGAGCGGTGGCGGCCCGATGCCGGAGCACCTCGGGGCTCGCGGCCGGACCGACCCGTCCACCGGGATGCAGCCGGGCGAGTGCCACCCAGCCGGGAGGGTCGCCCAGCGGCGCGTCCAGCGTCGCTCGGAGGAGCCGGTCGAGCCACACGGCGTCGATGAGTTCGCGGACCGGTCGGGTCGCCGGCGCGGTCGTGAGCCCCATCGAGCGTCGAGCGAGATCCAGCACGAGCGGGGCCTCGGACGCGCCGGTGCTGCATCGGTGACCGTCGACGACCACCACATCCCCGCAGCGGTCCACCGCGAGGACGGGTCCCTCCGCCGTGCCCGACGACGCGCGGAGGGAGCACGCGACCGCGTCGATCGCCGGCCCGAATCGCACGCCGAGGAGGGCGAACGGGTCGGGGTCGGCTCGGGTCAGGCGCACCGGTCGCCCTCGGACCCGGGCGAGGGCACCGCCGCGGTCGAGGAGATCGTCGGCGAGTTCGAGCAGGGTCGGGTACATGGCACCTCACAGACAGACGGCGCAGCCGTCGGCACAAACAGAGACGGCACAGCCGTCGGCGTCGGTGGGGGAAGAGGTGCTCGGGGCAGGCCACCCTCGCAGCGGGGTGTGACAGCACTGTCACACCCCCTCGGCAGGGTGACGGGGTGTCGCACGGCGGGCCGCTTGGGTCCGCCTAGGATCGCCATTCGACTTTGGAGAGTACGTCGTGACCGACCGTCGCAAGACCACCGCCACCACCGCGTTCGGTGTGGGCCGCCGAGAGAGCCATGACGCGTCGGACTTCTACGCGCGGTTCACGCCCCCCGAGATCAGCACCGACGACCATGTGGCCGCCGTGCCCGAGTCGTTGGGCCCGATCCACAACCGCGACAGCCGCGAGATCGCCGACGTGTTCCCGGCGAACTCCGTCGCGCTGGTGGTCACCTCGCCGCCCTACTTCGTCGGCAAGGAGTACGAGCTCGCCGTGACCGGCGATCCCGAGACCCGGGGCGCGGCGCCCGCGGTGCCGACGTCGTACCTCGACTATCTGCAGATGCTCCACGATGTGTTCGCGTCGTGTGTCGAGGTCCTCGAGCCGGGCGGGCGGATCGCGATCAATGTCGCCAACCTCGGCCGCAAGCCCTACCGATCGCTCAGCGCCGACGTCATCTCGATCCTGCAGGACGATCTCGGGCTCTTGTTGCGCGGCGAGATCATCTGGCAGAAGGCCGAAGGTGCCACCGGATCGGTCGCCTGGGGGAGCTATCGCAAGGCCACCAATCCCGTCTTGCGCGACCTCACCGAGCGAGTGATCGTCGCGAGCAAGGGCCGCTTCGATCGGGTCGCCCCCAAGGGCCGAGAGTCCACCATGTCCGCCGATGACTTCATGGAGGCCACCCTCGACGTCTGGAAGATCAGCCCGGAGTCGGCGCGCCGGGTCCAGCACCCGGCCCCGTTCCCGGTCGAACTGCCTCGCCGGCTGATCGACCTCTACACCTACGAAGGCGATGCCGTGCTCGACCCGTTCCTCGGTTCGGGCTCGACCCTCGTGGCCGCGGAGCGAACCGGTCGCCGCGGGTTCGGCTTCGACCTCGACCCCGAGTACTGCGAGATCGCCGCCGCCCGACTCGAAGCCGAACGAGAGCGGCCCCGGATCCGAGCCGTCGAGGTCCTGGGCGAGGATCCGCTGTTCGAGCCGCCCGACGACGACGAGGACCGTCAGGAGTTCTTCCAGGCCCGCGCCACCAAGGAAGGCAAGAAGGCGGCCGACATCGCCGAGCAGGTGCTGGTCGACGCCGGCTTCGAGGTGCTGAAGGCCCCGGTGAAGATCCCCAAGGTCGGGGTGCAGTTCAACTTCCTGGTCGCCGACGCCGACGGCCGCCAGTTCTACGTCGACGTGTCGGGTGCGTTCACCACCGTCCGACCCGGGCTGATGCGCACCGACACCTTGTGGAAGACCCTGGGCCGCATCCACGTCCTTCGGGCCACCGATGAGCCCCAGAACCCGAGTCGGGTGCTCGTGCTCACCTCGAACCTGCCCAAGGCCAACAGCGAGGGCGACAAGGCGCTCCGCGCCGTCGGTGTCGATCAGGTCTTCGACGCGATCGAGATGTTCGACGCCGCCGGGGTCAGCCGCCTGAGCGCGTACGCCCAGGGCGATTCGGTCCTCCCGATTCCGGGGTTCTGGACCGAGTCCGACATCGAGGCCTACGAAGCACAGCAGCGTCGACCGTCGTGACCGGCACCGTCGCCTACGCCGTCGTCCACACCGAACCGCCGTCGATCTTTCTCGCCGACGACATCGAGGTCCTGCATCGCGTGCTCGCCCTCGAGGTCGTCGCCCGCACCGACCCGGCGCTCTTGGGCGTCGCCGCGGGCGAGATCCGGGACGCCTTGCTCGAGGAGCGATGGGGCGACGCGGTGGTCGCGTGGATCCGCACGGTCGGGACCGGGATCGACGTGTACGACGGCAAGTCGGTGTACACCGCCGACGACCTTCCGGCGGATCTCATCGGCGCCCAACTGCAGTTCACCCGCCTGTTCGGTGGCGATGCCGCGGCCCGGCTTCGCTCGACGGGCTGATGGCCGACACCCGCACCGCCGTCAGCGAGATCGTCACCGGTCTCGGGCTGTTCGGGTTTCGTGATCTCGCCCGGGCCATCGCCGCCCGCCCTCGCTTCATCACCAACGTCGACGACACGATCTTCGACGAGCTCGACGCCGCCTTCGCCTCCGGGACTCACACCGACGTGTTCGAGGTGGCGTGGCGCAACGGCCAGCGTTTCGCCCGAGCGAACGACGGCCTGCGGGGCCGACCTCCGTGGTCGGTCGAGTGGAAGGGCCCGCACAAACCGCCCGCGTACGAGCAGATCCCGGCCGATCTCCGGGTCGACCACGTCTATCTGATCAGCTGCAAGTACGGCTCGAAGATCTTGCAGAACGCCTCGCCCGCGAACCTCTTCGAGCGGGCGCTGACCGAGCGGCGGACCTCGGCCGAGGACTGGTTCGCGGTGGTGGCGCCGACCTCGTACCAGGAGCTCTACGCCGCCGCGGTCGCGCACGTCGGCATCGCCGATCTGCCGTCGTCGGTCGTCGACCTCGATCGAGAGCAGCGGCAGCGGCTTCGCCGGGCGCTCCCGGGACGTTGGCCGGCTGAGCTACGCGAACTCTGGGAGCTCGTCGCCTTCGAGATCGCTCGCACCAGCGCCGCTCGACTCAAGGCCAACCTGTCGACCAAGGGCGAACGAGAAGCGTTCGTGTGGCGCCTCCTTCGACTCCAGGCCGCGCCGTACTTCGTGCTCGGCGCGGACCTCAAGGACGCCCCGCTGCACTACCGGGTCACGACCCCGTGGGACTTCCGGACCCGCTTCGCGCTGCACAGTGTCGACCTCTGGGGCGAGCACGCCGGCCAGCCGTTGGTGCGCTGGCGCATCGATGTGCACGATCGACTCCTCGACACCGACCGGACGGTCGAAGGGCACGTCGAGATCCGCTGGAGTCACGGCAAGTTCGGCGGGATGCCCGAGGCGAAGATCTACCTCGACACGCCCCACCACGAGGTCGCCGGTTACGAACCGCTCGACGACGGCAGCTGATCGACCCACCGCCGGTGATCGACCCGGCGAGCGACCAGGACGCGAGCGAGTCGGGCATCGCTCGTCACATAGGCCCGACGTTCATCGGCGGAGAGATCGTGGATGCGCTCGCGGTCGACATCGATGACCGGGAGGCCCACGAACCGGGCCAGTGGCTTGAGCCCACACGACACCGGGAGGGTCTGGCCGACGTCGGCGCGAAACACCTGGTAGCCGTCGAGGTGCGCATGGTGATGCCACCGGCCCCGCACTCGGGCGGGTTCGCCCGGCAGCGGGTCGTGGCGGCCCGGAATCGACGGATCGAACTCGACGAACAAGCCGAGGTCGAGCCCGAGGAGCCGGGCCCGGCGCACGATGAAGGGCAGATCGAAACCGGCGCCGTTCCACGTGACCAGCACGCTGGCGGGAAGGTCGGCGAGCGCCCGATCCAATGCGGTGAGGAGTTCGGCCTCGTCGCCATCGAAAACCAGGTCGAACCCGTCACCACTCAACGCGACGGCGACGATCGCGGCCCGACTGGGATCGAGGCCGTCGATGGTGGTGTCGGTCTCGATGTCGAGGCCGACGAGCGGAAGCGGATCGGGTTCGATGGGCTCGATCGTAGGCCGAGGGTCTGACACCGGAGAGCGGCTCACCGCTCGATGACGTCGACCACGAAGCGGGTCGGCCACAGCTTGCCGGTTAGCGAGAACGTGCCGTCGGGATGCGCCGCGATGCCGTTGAGCACCTCGCGGAGCGGATCGTCGCTGTCGATGGTCGCGACCAGGTTCCCCGCATCGATGGTCGCCACGACTGAACCAGCCGGGTCGATGACCACGATCTCGGGCGATCGCCAGATGTTGGCGACGACGTGGCCGTCGACGCATTCGAGTTCGTTGAGTTGCGGAACCGGCTCACCGGTTCGGGTGACCTCGACGGTCTCGATCAGTTCGAAGGTCTCGGGGTCGCGCCACTGGAGGGTCGACGTGCCGTCGCTCATCGCCAGCCGATCGTCGAGCAGGCACAGCCCCCACCCCTCACCTCGGTACTCGAAGGAGGGGAGCGGTTCGAGATCGGGAAGCGACCATCGCCGAGCGACCTCTTCTTGCCAGGTGAGTTGGATCACGGTGTCGTCGACCGCGGTGAGGCCCTCGCCGAACTGCTCGGGGTCGAGCGACGCGGCGCGCACCACGTCGCCGGTCGTCGCCTCGACGACCCGGATCTCGCTTTGACCTCGGAGGCCCGTCGACTCGAGGAAGCGGTCGTCGCTCAGACGCTCCAGTCCCTGGGTGAAGGCCTCAGGGTCATGTGGCGCGGCGGCGAGGACCTCGACGGTCCATGTCGCCGGTGCATCGATGTCGAGTTCGTCGAGCGGAGTCGGCCACCAGGTCGGGCCATCCGCGCCGGATGCCGACCCGTCGTCTGCGTCGTCGACCGGCTCGGTGTCGAGGGTCGTGCTCGACGGCGCCGATGTGGTCGTCGTCGACTCGGGTTGGTCGGTCGAGGACGCGTCGGACCCGTCACCCCCGCATGCGGCGGCACCGAGTCCCAGCCCGGCGAAGACCACGAGGGTGACGGCCACACGATGCACCTCGGCAGTCTGGCATCGCCGGATCGTCGACCGGCACCGGGCGTTGCCGTAGGCCGTCCTTCCCGCTCGATTACGACCTCAGGGCACCCCGCATGGGTCAGCCGTCCCGGTTCTGAGATCGCCCGAGTGGGTAGTTGGGACCCAATTCTCCGATCGGGTTCACCTCCGCGGGAAAGCTGCCGATGCGCCATGCATGCCGTCGGGTGGGCTCTCCACACAGATCCGGGACAGCGCGGTCCTCACCGTCATCGTTCCCCTCGGAGCGGGTGTCGCCAGCACCCTCGCCATTGCCGCGCTCGCCGTCGGCGGCCCGCTCGATTCGGCCTCAAGCGCCCAGATCGCGCTCTTCAGCGGCTTGGCGGCCACCGCGGTCGTGCTCACCGCCGTCGCGCTGCAGCGTTGGCTGGGCGCGGCGACCCTCACCCACCTTCGCGAGCTCGAGAGCCGAGCCAACCACGACCAGCTGACCGGACTGCCCGTGCGCGACGAGATCCGGGCGCGACTCGACCGATCGCTGCACGAGCGCCGCCGCCGGACCGACCACACCGCGGTGCTCTTCCTCGATGTCGACGGTTTCAAGGGCATCAACGATTCGATGGGCCACGAGGCCGGCGATGAGGTCCTCCGGGCCTTCGCCACGCGTCTTCGTGCCGCCGTTCGGGCGACCGACGTCGTCGGACGTTTCGGTGGCGACGAGTTCGTCGTGATCTGCCCCGGCCTCGTCTCCCCGTCGGTCGCCGGTGAGATCGCCGAGAACGTGCTGGCCGCGTTCGGCGAACCGCTGCAGGTCCCCGACGCGGAGATCCAGGTCGTCCCGAGCATCGGGTACGCGGTCGCCGATGGCGAGGTGGATGCCGGGGCCGACGAGCTGATCGCCCGTGCCGACCAAGCGATGTACCGGGCCAAGCGAGAGGGCGGCGGCATCCGTGTGTACGACGCCGGCCAAGAGCGCGAAGCGATGGATCGGCTCGAGGTGGAACGGGCCATCGTGCCGGCGCTCGCCGATGGGCAGTTCAGCGTCTGGTACCAGCCGATCGTCTCTCAGCGCGAAGGCCGCACGGTCGGTGTCGAGGGCCTCATCCGCTGGATGCACCCCGAACTGGGCGTGCTCGGCCCCGACCGCTTCCTCACCATCGCCGAAGAGGCCGGGCTCGCCGCTCGGCTCGGCGACGTGGTGTTGCGCGAGGTCGTCGCCCAGACCGCGATCTGGAACCACCTGTACGACGGTCCGACCTTCCCCTCGAGCATCAACCTCTCCGAGCGTCAGCTCGTCGACCCGGCATTCCCCGATCGGGTCGCCGAACTCGCCGGGTGGTGCTCGGTGCCGACGACCCAGCTCGACATGGAGATCTCCGAAGAGCTCCTCCTTCGCCGGGTCGACGACGCCAACCGGGTGATCCATCGACTCGCCGAGCTGGGGTGTCGGATCGTGATCGACGACTTCGGCAACAGCCAGGGCGCCTTCTCCCGGATCCGGTCGCTCCCGATCGTCGATGTCATCAAGATCGACCGGTCGGTCGTGCAGGCCGTGCCGCACGACGACGTCAACAAGGCGGTCGTCGAAGCCACGATGTCGATGGCCGACGCCCTCCAACTCGACGTCGTCGCCGAAGGCGTCGAGACCGTCGCCCAGAAGATCACCCTCGAACGGCTCGGGATCGACCTGATGCAGGGCTTCTTGTTCCAGCGTCCGATGTCGGCCGATGCGCTCGGCGCCGATGGCCCTCAGGTCCAGCTCGAGCCCGCACCTGAGCCGTCGACCTACGGCGGGTCGAGCAACCTGTCCTCGAGGTCGTCGAAGCTGCGTGCGCTGATCGACGGCTGACCGGGCAGCTCCACCCCACAGAAGAACGCGACCATCGCTTCGGACGCCTCGAGCCCAGGAGCGGGTCGGGTCACGAGCTGCTCGAACTTCTCTTTGTCGCCTTCGAGGATGATCTCGACCGTGTCGAACCCGAACGGCGACGCGGTGTCGAGGTAGCTCTGGTAGTAGCCGACGACGGCGGTGATCTCGATCTTCGCTTCGGCGACCGCGATCACTTCGAGGTCGCTCCAGTACGAGAGCGCCAGCTGGGCGAGCGGGCCGGGTCCGGCGTCGGACGGGATCAGCGCCGCTTCGGCGAGGAACTGGTCGGTTCGTGCACAGGTGCGCTCGGCGGCGTCGGCCGCGGAGGTCGTCGTCGTGACCCGCAGCGTCGTCGTCGTGGTCGTGGTGGTCGTCGTGGCGTCGGTCGCCGCGGTCTCGTCGATCGGCCGGGCCTCGATCCACTGCCAGGCGGCCACGATCGCGATCACGATGGCGCCGATCGCCACCACGCCGCGCAGCTCCGCGAGACGTTCACCCATGGCGGGTCACTCGTAGGCCGAGAGCGTCGAGGGCGCGAGACGCGCTCCCGCTGATGGGGGACATGGGGTCAGTCTGCCGCAGCGGCGCCCGACCTCCCGATCACCCCCGCTTCGGCGAGGGCGGCGATCTGATCACCGCGGCCGAGTTCGTTGAGGATCTCCTCGGTGTGCTCGCCGAGGTCCGGCGCCATGCCGCGCGGCGACCAGGGCGTGCCCCCGAAGTCGGCGGGTGTCGCGATCATGTTGGTCGTGGTGGCGCCGTCGGGCACCTCGACCAACGCACCGGAGGCGTAGAACTGGGGATCGGCCAGGAGATCGTCGGGTGACTGCACCGGCGCCCAGAAGAAGTCCGGGTCGGCGGCGAAGATCGCTTCCCATTCGGCCATGGTCTTGGTGGCGAAGATCTCGTCGAGCTGACGGATGATCTCCGGCGCGTTCGTGGCCCGCCCGCGGGCATCCGCGTAGCGCTCGTCCTCGAGCCACTCGGGTTTGCCGACCGCCCGGGCCAGCGGTGGCCAGTGGCGATTGCCGTCCATGCCGACGATCCAGAACCGCTTGCCGTCGCTGGACGCATAGTTGTTCATGGCGACGTTGCCCATCGTCGTGCGGTCGCCGATCCGAAGGGTGAGCCCCCAGCCGAGCAGCACCGACATGTCGAAGCCGATCGTGTAGAGGCCCTCGCGCATGAGCGAGGTCGACACGAGTTGCCCCTCGCCGGTCTTCTCCCGGTTGTAGAGCGCGGCACAGATCGCAGCCGCCCCCGCGAGCCCGGTGTTGTGGTCGCCCATGCCGCCCCGCTGGAACGGCGGGTCCTCGCCGGGGCGGGTCAACAGGTGAGCGATCCCGCTGCGCGACCAGAACGCGGCGATGTCGAACGCGGCTCGATCCCGGTCCTCGCCGTCGAGGCCGTACCCGGTGATCGCGGCGTAGATGAGCCGAGGGTGGCGGGCGGTCAACGTCTCGGCGTCGAGCCCGAGCCGCTCGAGCCCGCCGAGACGCACATTGGTGACGAAGACGTCGGCTTCGGCGATGAGTTCCTCGGCGATCGCTCGCCCGTCGTCGGTGGTGAGGTCGAGGACGATGCTGCGCTTCGAGCGGTTGTCCATCTCGAAGATCGGGTTCGTCGGCATCATCTGGCCGGTGAGGCTGTACTGGAACGTGCGGCACGGGTCCCCGGCGGGTGGCTCGATCTTCACGACCTCCGCGCCCCAGTCCGCCAGGATCCCGCCCGCGGCCGGGCCGGCGATCCACACCCCGAGTTCCACGACCTTCACGCCGTCGAGTGGTCCTGCCATGTCTGCCTCCTCGGCCCGGATGGTAGGACGACGACGCCTCGGCTGGGGAACCGTGGCGAACGGTGCAACCGGTGAGACGCGCGTCTACGGTGCCCATCCATGGTCAAGGTGCGCCGCGGCTACCGCAGCAAGAACGTCAGAGTCACTGGTTCCACCGGCGGAGGTCGGGGTGGCGGGATCCGGATCCCGCAGAGCCGTGGCGGCAAGGCCGGCGCCGGCGTCGGCGGGGCCGGACTCCTCGGTGTCATCGTCGTCGTGGTCATCTCGCTGATCGGTGGTGGCGGCGGGCTCGACCTCGGGTCGCTGGGGCTCGATGGCCAGGCCGGGCTCGGCGGTTCGAGCGGAATGGGCGCCGACGACCTCCCCGACATCAGCGACGCCGACTTGGAGGAATGGTCCGCGACCTTCGACGACATCCAGAACACCTGGATCGACATCTTCGAGGCCGCCGGACTCGAGTACCGGATCTCGACCCTGACGATCTTCAACGGCTCCACCTCGACCGGTGGCTGTGGCAACGCGCCGGCGGAGGTTGGGCCGTTCTATTGCCCGGCCGACGACGGGGTGTACTTCGATCCCGCGTTCTTCCGTGAGCTGACCGAACGATTCGGGGCCCCGGGTGACTTCGCCATCTCCTACGTCCTGGCCCACGAGATCGGGCACCACATCCAGAACCTCACCGGTGTCTCCAGCCAGGTTCGCGAGCAGCAGCAGGGAGCCATCGAGAGCGAACGAAACGCGCTCACGATCCGTCTGGAACTGCAGGCGGACTGCCTCGCCGGCATCTGGGCGTTCGAAGCGACGCAACGTCCCCGCACCTTCGAGGGCAACGACAACATCCTGTACCTCGAACGAGGCGATCTCGAAGAGGGGCTACGGGCAGCGGAGGCCGTTGGCGACGACAACATCCAGGAGACGATGGGTGGGCAGGTCAACCCGCACGACTGGACCCACGGCTCGTCTGCGCAGCGGGAAGCATGGCTGACGCTCGGCCTCGAGACCGGCGATCCCTCGGCGTGCAACGACACCTTCGATCCGTCGGTGCCGGCGACCGAGATCATGCCGACGCGCTGACGGGTTCGCCCCTGGTTCGGGGCGAGTTCTACGCTGGTCGTCATGTACGACCTGCTGATCACCAACGGCACCGTCGTCGACGGCACGGGTGCGGATCGTCGCGTCGCGGACATCGCGATCACCGACGGCCAGATCGTCGCCATCGGCCCCGACCTCGACGGGGAGGCGCACGACACGATCGACGCGACCGGTCTCGTCGTCACGCCCGGCTTCGTCGATGTCCACTCCCACTACGACGGCCAGGCGACCTGGGACGAGGTCCTCGAGCCGAGCTCGTTGCACGGGGTGACCACCCTGGTGATGGGCAACTGCGGCGTTGGCTTCGCTCCGGTCAAGCCGGGCTCTGAGGAGTGGCTGATCCAGCTGATGGAGGGGGTGGAGGACATCCCCGGCACGGCGCTGTCC
>CAZEML010000027.1:0-12953 GCA_964513285.1 uncultured Candidatus Nemicrothrix sp. | reverse complement strand
TGGGAGTCGTTCCCGGAGTACCTCGACGCCCTCGACGAGCGGCGCTGGTCGGTCGATGTCGGTGCACAGATCGCGCACGGCGCGGTGCGGGCGTACGTGATGGGCGAGCGGGGCGCTCGCAACGAGCCCGCCGACACCGACGACATCGATCAGATGGCCGACATCGTGCGGGAGGCGATCGCCGCCGGCGCGCTCGGCGTGTCGACCTCGCGCACGATCGCCCACACCGCCATGGACGGCGAGCCGGTGCCAGGCACGTTCGCCGCCGAGGACGAGCTGTTCGCGATGGGACGGGCGTTGCGCGACGGCGGCGGCGGCGTCTTCGAACTCGCCCCCGCGGGGACCGCCGGACTCGACCTCGTCGCGCCGATGAAAGAGGTCGAATGGATGACCCGCCTGTCGGCCGAGACCGGCCAGCCGGTCACGTTCGCCATGCTCCAGATCCCCGGTGCGCCCGAGCTCTGGAAGGAGCAGATGGCTGCGTCGCTGGAGGCGCGTGACCAAGGCGCCCAGCTCTACCCCCAGGTCGCCGGCCGTCCCTTCGGTGTGCTCGTCGGCTGGCAGACCTGCCATCCGTTCATGCGGAAGCCGTCGTATCAGGCGATCGCCGAACTCCCGATCGAGGAGCGCATCGTCGAGCTGCGCAAGCCCGAGGTGCGGGCCGCGATCCTCGCCGAGGACGACGTCGAGGGCAGTGGGCTGCTGATCGAAGGTCTCGGTGGGCTGACCGGCGGGATGCTCGACCAGGTGTTCGTGCTCGGCGACCCGCCCGACTACGAGCCGACCCCGGATCGTTCGATCGCCGGCATGGCCGAAGGCAACGGTGTGACCGCGCACGAGGCGGCCTACGACGCCTTCTGCGCCGAGGACGGCAAGGCCCTCCTGATGCTGCCGCTCTACAACTACGTCGAGCAGAACCATGACGTCATCCGTGAGCAGCTCACCCATCCGACCGCGGTGTCCGGCTTGGCCGACGGTGGGGCCCACTGCGGCTTCATCTGCGACGCCTCGGTGCCGACCACGATGATCTCCCACTGGACCCGCGATCGCGTGCGGGGCGAGAAGCTCCCGCTCGAGTGGGTCGTCAAGAAGCAGACCGCGGACACCGCGGCGCTGTTCGGCCTCGGCGACCGCGGCACGATCGAGACCGGCAAGCGCGCCGACCTCAACCTGATCGACTACGACCGGATCGATCTCCAGACACCCGAACTCGTCCACGACTTGCCGGCGGGCGGGCGGCGGTTGCTGCAGAAGGCGACCGGCTATGTCGCCACGATCGTCGCCGGTGAAGTCACCCGGCGCGAGGGGGTCGACACCGGCGCTCGCCCTGGGCGCCTCGTGCGCGGCCGCCGCTGACGGAGACAGACGGATGGCCAAGGAACACGGCGGCGATCGTTTCGTCCGCGCCGCCACCGAGCTCGGTATCGACGTCGAACCGGTCGTCTACCCCGACGGCACCCGGACCGCCGCCGACGCGGCGGAGGCGATCGGGTGCGAGCTGTCCCAGATCGCCAAGAGTCTCTTGGTGATCGGCCCATCGGGGCCGGTGCTCGCGTTGACCGCTGGCCACAACCGGATCGACCTCGATGCCCTCGGCTCGGTCCTCGATGGCGACGTTCGGATGGCCAACGCCGATGAGGCGCGTGCGGCCACCGGCTACGCGATCGGCGGCACCCCGCCGTTCGGTCACCCCGAGCCGATCCGGACGCTGATCGACCCGGCCCTGCTCGAACACGAGCTGGTGTTCGCAGCCGGCGGTACCCCGGATCGGTGCTTCCCGATCCCATCGGCCACGTTGATGGACGTGACGGGGGCCGAGGCCGCCGCGTTCACGGCCTGAACGAACCGATCGGCGTTCAGCTCTGGCGGTGTGCCGATCGCTCGCCCCAATGGGTCGAATGGCCCATGGTTGGGACACGTGACCGACTCTTAGATTCGGCAGCGATGAGTGGGTTTGCGCTGGAACCGGATGCTCGTCTCGCCTTGGATGTCGCGCTCGGTACCGCCGGCGCTTCCGGAGACGAGCAGTGCGGCACCGAACACCTGTTGTTCGGGGTCGTGGCGACCGCGTCTGGCGAAGTCGCCGAACTCGGTGAACTCTTCGCCCTCGACACGATGCGCGTCGAACGCGGCCTCCGGGCCCTTCGCGTCCATCACTGCCATCCCGACAACATCACCGACGACGACCCGCCGCTGTCGCCGCGGGCCCAGTTGGCGCTCGACAGCTCGCCGCTGTCGGGAACCGCCGGATTGACGGCGTTCGACCTCCTCGTGGCGGTCATGAACGACCCACGGTCGGGCGCGGCGACGGTGTTGCGGTCACTCGGCGTCCGGCTCGGCGACATTCGACGGCTCGCCCGGCTCGGCGCCGCCAAGCTCGATCACGAGGAAGTCGCGGGTCTCATCGCGGCGCTCGATCGCCGGACCGAGGCCCACCTGCCGTGGTGGGGCCCCGACGGCGAAGACGGCAGCCTGGCCCGCGTTCCGCTCGGCCCGAACGCTCGTCGTCTCCTCGCTCGCAGCGACACCGCGGTCGCCACCCTCGACGGGGTGGTCGCGGGTCCGAACGGCTTCGGGCTCACCGTCACGATCACGTCGTGCGACGACTGGGTCCTGCCGCCGCAGTGGGAGCCGACCGAGGAGCTCATCCCCGGTGTCGGCGCGGTGCACCGCACCAGTCCCGACGTCGTCACGATCGACCTGCGCGACGGCGCCGAGATCGTCATCTCCAACCGGGAGCCTCGTGCCCGTTGGCGGGCCGATGAGCCCGACCCGGGCTCGATGATCCGGCTCGGCACCCGGAGCGTCGTCGACGACCGCAACGATCGTCGTACGCCGGCCCGACGGGCCGAGACGAGCGAGTGGTGGATCTGGCCGCTTCCCCAGACCGATCGCCTCGAGCTGTGGTTCGAGTGGCCGGCGGAGGCGCTGCAAGGCGTGATCGACATCGACGCGACCGAGATCACCAGCCGCGCCGCTGCGTTGCGATCTTCTTCGTGACGTCGGTTTCGAGGTGATGGCGACGACCCTCTAGGTTCTGCGGACACGTTCGCCAGGAGGGCACAACATGGGGATCTGCGACGGTCGAGTCGTCATCGTGACGGGCGCCGCCCGAGGGCTTGGGCGCGCGCATGCGCTGGCCTTCGCGGCCGAGGGTGCCGCGGTGGTCGTCAACGACCTCGGGGTCGAACGGGACGGCTCGAGCGGAACCTCAGAAGCAGCCGACGAGGTCGTCGCCGAGATCGAAGCAGCCGGTGGGCGCGCTGTGGCCAACGCCGCCGACGTCGCCGACTGGGAGCAGGCCGCGGCGATGGTGCAGCAGGCGATCGACACGTTCGGTGGGCTCGACACCGTCGTGCTCAACGCCGGCTTTCTGCGCGACCGCATGCTGGCCGGGATGTCCGAGGACGAGTGGGATTCGGTCACGCGTGTGCACCTGAAGGGCCACTTCGCTCCGGCCCGCCATGCGATCGAGTACTGGCGAGAGCAGGCCAAGAACGGCACGCCGGTCGATGCTCGGGTGGTCAACACGTCGTCGGGCGCAGGCCTGAACGGCTCGATCGGGCAAGGCAACTACGCGACCGCGAAGGCGGGCATCGCCCTCCTGACGATCCAACAGGCGGCGGAGTGGGGCCGGTACGGCGTGAAGGCCAACGCCATCGCCCCCGATGCTCGCACCCGGATGACCGCCGGCGTGTTCTACGACGCCGAGGCGCCCGAAGGCTGGGACCCGAAGGGCCCCGAGAACGTGTCGCCGCTCGTCGTGTGGCTCGGCAGCGCCGCGTGTGACGTGACCGGCCGCATGTTCGAGGTGTCGGGCGGGCAGCTCAACGTCTGTGACGGCTGGCAGCCGGGACCGGTCGAGTCGGTCGGCGAACGCATGATGACGCCGTCGGAAGCCGGCGAGCTCGCACATCGGTCGATCGGCGGCGCGCCCGACCCGGCGGCCGTGTACGGCGCAGGCTGACGTGGATTTCGACGACACGCCCGAGGAGGCGGCCTGGCGAGCGCAATGCCGGGCCTTCCTCGACGAACACGCCAGCCGCCGCTCGGGAGCGATCGACTGGTCGCAGTCGCTGTGGGCGAAACCCGCGTCCGAGGAGGAGATCGAGGCGCACCGGGTCGCGGCAGCGGGCTGGCAGACCTTCAAGTTCGAGCAGGGGTGGGCGGGGCTGACCTGGCCCGAGGCGTTCGGCGGCCGAGGCCTGTCGAGCCATTTCAACGCGATCTTCGCGGAGGAGGAGGCGGCCTACGACGTACCGATCGGGGTGTACGCCCAGTCGATCGGCATGGCCGGCCCGACGATCATCGCCCACGGCACCGATGCCCAGAAGTCCCGCTACCTCGAACCGATGCTGCGAGGCGTCGAGACGTGGTGCCAGCTGTTCTCTGAGCCAGGGGCGGGATCGGATCTGGCCGGCCTGCGCACGACCGGCGTCGTCGACGGCGACGAGATCATCGTCAACGGCCAGAAGGTGTGGACCTCGAACGCGGTGGAGGCAGCGCACGGGATGTTGCTGGTTCGAACCGACGCGGACGCGCCGAAGCATCGGGGCATCACGTATCTGCTGGTCGACATGTCGCTCCCTGGGATCGAGATCCGGCCGTTGCGTCAGATCAACGGCCGAGCCGAGTTCAACGAGGTGTTCCTCGACGACGTGCGGGTGCCGCTGGAGTGTGTTCTCGGTCAGGTCGATGCGGGGTGGGGTCCGATCCTGACGACCCTGATGAACGAGCGTCAGGGGATCGGCACCGGGATGCGGGGCGGGGCCGAGGACCTGATCGAGATCGCTCGGGTGTTCGGGTGCGCGGACGACCCGCGGATCCGTCAGGAGCTGTCGCGGTTGTACTCGCTGGAACAGACGATCCGGTTCCTCGGCTATCGCGTGCGAACCTCGGCGAGCCGGGGGGAGCCGCCGGGGCCGGAGTCGTCGGTGTTGAAGCTGGCTGCGTCGCGGCGCCTCGAACTCCAGGGTTCGTTGGCGATGCGGCTGATGGGCGCTGCGGGGACCCTCGCCGGCGAGGACGCGCACGCGAACGGCTTCTGGTTGAACTACGGGTTCCTCGGTCAGTGGGCGGCTCGGATCGGTGGTGGTACCGATCAGGTGCAGCGCAACATCGTCGGCGAGAACGTGTTGGGGCTTCCGCAGGAGCCACGGCCGGACAAGGGTGTGCCGTTTCGGGAGATTCCGACGAGCTGATGTAACCCTCGGCGGGGTGGCCGAGTCAGAGCAACGAATTCACCTCCCTCCAGGGGTATGCAGTGATGCCCGCCGGAAACGGCGGGCATCACGACGTTTTCGGCTCAGGCGGGCATCGCGGTGACGCAGTGCCCGCCGGAAACGGCGGGCATCACGACGTTTTCGGCTCAGGCGGGGGTGTTGTCGCTGAGTCGGGAGAGCGCGTCGGTGAGCGCGTCGGTCATGGCGTCGGTGCCGAGTCCGAGCTGGTCGAGGTCGAAGACGAATCGGTCGGCGAGGGCGGCGACGCGTTCGCGGCGTTCGCGGAGCGGTTCGGAGTGGGGCGGTTCGTCGGCGACGAACGTGCCGGCTCGGCCGCGGGCGGTGACGGTGCCTTCGTGTTCGAGTTCGCGGTAGGCGCGTGCGACGGTGCCGGGGGCGAGGTCGAGTTGCCCGGCGAGTTCTCGCACGGTGGGGAGGCGGCTTCCGGGTTCGAGGCGGCCGACGGCGACCATGACCGACAGCTGGGCGCGGAGCTGCTCGAAGGGCGGCACCGACGAGGCTCGGTCGAGGCGGATGACCATGCGCCGGGGCAGACCGCCTCGGTCGGTGTACTCAACGGTCGGGTTGGGCTGCATTTGGCTATTGTATCAACACAGAGAACAGTCAGGGAAGAGGGTTCCCCTGAAATCTGGGGTGTTTCTGACTGTGTGGTTGACACAGAAGCGTGATCCGCTATGTTCTGTATCAACCGATCCGGCGGTTGCGGCCGGAACTACCGAAAGCAGAGAGAACATGAAGCTCGTCACCGCCGTCATCAAGCCCTTCAAGCTGGAGGACGTGAAGTCCGCCCTCGCCGAGGTCGGCGTTCAGGGCATGACCGTGTCCGAGGTCCAGGGCTTCGGCCGCCAGGGCGGCCACAGCGAGACCTACCGCGGCACCGAGTACCGCGTGACCTTCACCCCCAAGACCCGCATCGAGGTCCTCGTCGATGACGCCGCCGCCGACGGCGCCGTCGAGGCGATCGTGAACTCCGCCCGCACCGACAAGATCGGTGACGGCAAGGTCTGGGTCACCGACGTCAGCGGCGCCGTGCGGATCCGTACCGGCGAGCGCGACGGCGACGCCGTCTGAGCGTCGACGCCGGCCCCAGCGCCCTCCGGCGCTGAACACAACCGAACGCGGCCAACGGCCCACCTCCTCACGTGGAGGTGGGCCGTTGCCGATCAAGGGAGCATGTGGCTGGCGCTGGCTCAGGAACTCGCGAACGACGACACGGTCGAGACGGCCGACGCCGTGGTCGTCTGGATTCTCATCGGCGGCGCCTTTCTCGCCGCATTGGTGTCGATCCCGGTGTTGATCCGGCATCGAGGCCGCGGGCCGGCGATCGAACGGGCCGCCACCCGGTCCGGACTCCGCTATCAGGAACAGGACGGGCCCGGGCTGGGTCGGCTCCGCTTCGACCTCCTCGTCCCGAGCAACGGGCTGAACTGGAACGCCTCGCACGTCGTCACGTCGGAGCGTCACGGTGCTCCCGCCCACGGGTTCGACATCCGGGTCTGGGCCGAGGTCGAGATTCAGGAGGACGAGGGGCTCGGTCGCTCCAATCGGTTCTCGCCTGAGAAGGCGACGAAGAAGACGGTGCGTCAGACTCGGGCGAAGCCGGCGTCGGGCTGCATCGTCAACCTCCCGATCAACGCGCCGCGGGTGATGATCGTGAAGGAGAACCTCGCGTCGAAGATGCTGGTCGCGCTGTCCAGGGTCGATCTCGACGTCGAGTCCGACTTCTTCAACCGCCGCTACCACGTCCTGACCGCCGACAAGGCGTTCGCCCAACAGCTGCTGAACGCTCGAGTCCTGGACTTGATCGTGCAGGGCGAGGGGAAGATGGAGTTCGAGTTCGTCGGCACCAAGCTCTTGATCCGTACGCCGGAACTCGAACCGGAGTTGTTGCCCGGGTTGGTCACGTACGGCGAGCGCTTCCCGGACGCGATCTCCGAGCTGGTGCGAGACCGCTACCGCAACGCCGCCGCGTTCGACGCCTGAGCGAGGTTCGGCCCCGTCGTGCCCGACTCGCTACGGTGCGGGCGACCGAAGGGGGTTCGTCATGGCCGTACCGATTCTCGATGCGACGTCGTTCTGGGAGTTGCTCACCGCGCGAGTGGCCGACACACCCGATCGGGCGTTGTTGATCGACGATGCCGGCCGATCGTTGACCAACGCCGAGTTCCTCGCCGAGGTCGAATCGGTCGCCGCAGGGTTCCACGCGATGGGCATCCGCGAGGGCACGCCGGTCACGTGGGTCCTGCCGAGCCGGATCGAGACGGTCATCGCGAGCTTCGCACTGTCGCGGCTGGGCGCGATCCAGAACCCGATCATCCACATCTATCGCCACCGTGAGGTCGGCTTCTGCATCCGCCAGACCGGTGCCGAGTTCGTCCTGCACCCGGGGGAGTGGGGCGGGTTCGACTACGGCGCGATGGTCGCCGAGGTCACGGGCGAACTCGACTCCCCGCCGACCCTGATCAACGGCTACGCCGATCTGCCGACCGGCGAGCCCTCGACGCTGCCGCCGGCGCCGGTCTATGCCGCCGGTGACGCGCCGGTCCGCTGGCGCTACTACACCTCCGGCACCACCTCTGACCCCAAGGGTGTGCTGCACACCGACCAGACCCTGATCGCCGCCGGCCAGGGCCTCGGCAAGGCGCTCGAGGTGACCGACGCCGACGTCGGGTCGGTCGCGTTCCCGTACGCCCACATCGGCGGACCCGACTACATCGTCATGATGCTCGCCTTCGGCATGCCCGCGGTCTTCATCGAGTCGTTCACGCCGGCCGGTGCGGTCGCGGCGTTTGCGGAGCACGGGGTCACGATGGCCGGTGGCTCGACCGCGTTCTACCAGATGTACCTCGCCGAGGATCAGAAGGTCGATGGCTCGGCGATGCCGGCGCTCCGGCTGATGCCGGGTGGTGGCGCGCCGAAGCCGCCCGAGGTGTTCCACGCGGTCAAGGCGGAGATGGGGGTGCCGATCGTGCACGGCTACGGCATGACCGAGTGCCCGATGATCTGCAACGGCTCGCCGTCGGACTCCGACGATCAGCTCGCCCACACCGAGGGCGCGCCGATCGAGGGTTGTGAGGTCTCGGTGGTCGACCCGGCGACGGGGGAGGACGCCGGTCCGGGCAACGAGGGCGAGGTCCGCGTCGCCGGCCCGATGCTGTTCAAGGGCTACACCGATCCGACGTTGGAGGCGGACGCGTTCGACGAGCAGGGCCGGTTCCGTACCGGCGACCTCGGGGTCATGCGCGAGGACCGCCACGTCACCCTCACCGGCCGGCTCAAGGACATCATCATCCGCAAGGGCGAGAACATCTCCGCCGCCGAGATCGAGAACGTGCTCTACGAGCTGCCTCAGGTCGCCAACGCGGCGGTGATCGGACTTCCCGACCCCGACCGGGGCGAGCGGGTGTGTGCGGTCATCGAGACGGCGCCCGACCAGGCCGACCTGACCTTCGACGAGATGGTCGCCGCGTGCAAGGGCGCGGGATTGATGACCCAGAAGATCCCCGAGCAGCTGGTGATCCACGGTGAGGCGCTGCCCCGCAACGCCACGATGAAGATCCTGAAGTTCGAGCTGCGCGACCAGTACGCCGAGCTCCCCTGGCCGTAGGCGCGGGTGGCTAGAGTCGCCGCCATGACTGCGATCTACCACAACCCCAATTGACAGTCGTCCAAGAACGCCGTGGCGGTCGCCACGGAGATGGGCGTCGAATTCGAAGAGATCCGCTACACGAAGAACCCGCCCGATGAGACGGCGCTGCGGGACATGATCGCCAAGCTCGAAGATCCAGTGGAGAACCTCGTCCGCAAGGACGCCCAGTTCAAGAAGCTCGAGCTCAACGAGGACGACTATGTCGGGAACGCCGACAAGGTCGTCGAGGTGCTGCTCGCGTACCCGAAGCTGCTCCAGCGTCCGGTCATCGTCACCGACGACAAGGCCATCATCGGTCGCCCGCTCGGCGACCAGAAGGCCAAGGAACGCCTGAACGACCTCTTCAGCTGAGGTCCCGCAGCGCGGCGGCCATCTGGCCGAGCGCGTCGACCGAGGCGTTGTGGGTCGTCAGTGACATCCGGTCCGCGAGCGCGCCGTACTCCTCGCGGAGGCGGGCGGCGCACTCGGCCGGGGTGCCGCGCACGGCGAGCAGGTCCAGGACGTCGTCGTCGATGAGGGTGGCGAGCTGATCCCACGCCCCGCTCTTGGTCATCTCGCGCAGCCTCGGTTGCAGGTCACCGAGTCCGTGGTGGTCGAGCGTGACGCGGTAGGCCGGCGTCGATCCGTAGAAGGCGAGGTTGCCGCGCATCGACTGGGACGAGCGCTCGTACTCCTCGTCGGTGAGGCTCGGCGAGCAGATGCATCCGACGTTGAGGGTGAGGTCGGCGCGTGTCTTGCCGCCCGCTTCGAGCCCCTCGTCGATGAGCGGCATCGTCGAGGTGGTGAGGAAGTCACCGGTGTTGAACGGGTGGATGATCACGCCGTCGGCGTGCCGGGCCATCGCTCGGGTCATCTGGGGTCCGAGTGCGCCGGCCCAGATCGGGGGCGGCGGGTGCTCCATCGCCGGCGGCACGAAGATCGGGGTCATCAGATCGAAGCGGTGGAAGTCGGTCTGATGATCGAGGGGTGTGTCATCGGTCCAGTTCGCCCAGATCGCCTTGGTGGCGGTGATGATGTCGACCATCCGCCCGACCGGTCGGTCCCAGGTCGCGGAGTAGCGGCGTTCGATGTGGGGCTTGATCTGGGTGCCGAGCCCCAAGGCGAACCGACCACCGCTCGCCCGTTGGAGATCCCATGCTTGGTAGGCGAGGTGCATCGGGGAGCGCGGAAACGCGATCGCGACGTTGGTGTAGAGGTCGAGGCCTGAGGACGCGGCGGTCACCAGCGGGAAGAACACGTCGCTGTTGCCCTCGAAGGTGAAGCCCCCGTCGATGCCGGCGGCGGCCAGTTCCGCGGCGTGGAGGGCCGAGTGGTTGAGGTCGCCACCGAGGGTGACGTCGATCTTCATGGATTCGCAACGTAGTTGGGCTCAGCCACGGTGGCTAACCGCCGATTCTGGAAGCATGCGGCGGTTCCCTCGACCAACCAACCCGGTGAACGAGGACCTGCGACGGATGCGTGAGCTCGGAGACAGCATGGCTGCGCTCGCTCGCGTGACCCGAGCAACTCCTGCGGCGGGTGTCCCGCGTCCGGCAGCTCACTGATCGATCGGCGGAACGTGTCCAGCTACGGCTGACACGGCGATCGAGCTGACCGGGCGGGGCCATACCCGCCACCACCCAAGGCGCCGGTGGCTTCGGTCGTTTTCGTCCTCCCGTGGCTCTCCCACTACCGTCGCCGCTCGAGCGCCGCGCGGCGTTCGCCTGACCGGGAGGCACGATGGCCGACGAGGTACTCACAGCACCACTGGTGCTCGAATACCCCTTCACTCGTACGACCGGGCCGGTGATCGGAGGGTTCCTCACCGGCCTGCGAGAGGGCGTGATCCACGGGGTCCGTCGATCCGACGGCACCGTGATGTGTCCACCGCTCGAGTACGACCCGATCACGTCGGAGTCGTTGACCGAACTCGTGCCGGTGAGCACGGTCGGCACCGTCACCACGTGGACCTGGAACGGCGTGCCTCGCCCCCAGCAGCCGTTCAGCCAGCCGTTCGCCTGGGCGATGATCACCCTCGACGGCGCCGACACCCCGATGTTGCACGCCGTGTTCGTCGACTCCGCCGAGGCCATGGAGACCGGCATGCGGGTCGAGGTCGTCTGGCGTGACGAACGCGAGGGCCACATCACCGACATCGCCGGGTTCATCCCCGCCGTCGCGTCGACCACCGGCGAGCCGGCGACGATGCCGGCCGACGTCGAGCAGGTCCAGTCGGTCCGGACGCCGATCCGGATGGAGTACACCTACACGCCGGGCCGGGCGCTCTCGCAGTACCTGCGGGCCATGAAGGACAAGCGCATCCTCGGCGACAAGTGCCCCGACACCGGGCAGGTCTCGGTGCCGCCTCGTGGGGTCTCGTCGGTCGCCGGCAAGCCGACCCTCCCCGAGCTCGTCGAGCTGCCCGACACCGGGTACATCGAGTCGTTCAACATCACCCGGGTGCCGATCAAGATGCGGCCCGATCTCACCCCGCCCTACGTGTCGGCGTGGATCGTGCTCGACGGCGCCGACGTCGGCTTCATGGGCCTCGGCATGAATGTCGAGCCCGAGGACGTCCGGGTCGGCATGCGAGTGCGGGCGGTCTGGAAGCCCGACGACGAGCTCGAGATGAGCGCCCAGAACATCCTCGGCTGGGA
This sequence comes from uncultured Candidatus Nemicrothrix sp., assembly GCA_964513285.1. Lineage (GTDB taxonomy): Bacteria > Actinomycetota > Acidimicrobiia > Acidimicrobiales > Aldehydirespiratoraceae > UBA11606. The sequence goes on along the minus strand of CAZEML010000027.1, from coordinate 1,425 downwards.
GCCCACCGGTGAACCCGACGAGGTGATCACCGACTACTCGCGGGTCGGACGCTTCGGCCAGGGAGGTGAGTCGTGAGAGACCCTGACATGAGAGACATCGCGGTCGTCGCGTTCAGTCAGCGACAAGAACCCATGATCAACACCGAGTCCGAAGTCGAGTTCATGGTGCCGCTCATGAACGAGGCCAAGGACGCCGTCGGTCTCACCCAGCAGGAGATGGGCTTCACCTGCTCGGGGTCGTCGGACTTCCTCGCCGGGCAGGCGTTCTCGTTCGTGATGACGATCGACGGCACCGGCCCGGTCCCGCCGATCAGTGAGAGCCATGTCGAACAGGACGGCGCCTGGGCGCTGTACGAGGCGTGGGTGAAGCTGCAGTGCGGCGACATCGACACCGCCTTCGTCTACAGCTACGGCAAGTCCTCGCCGGGTTCGCTGCGCGACGTGCTCGCGACTCAGATGGACCCCTACTACGTCGCGCCGTTGTGGCCCGACGCCTTCGCCATCGAAGCGATGGCCGCCCGCCAGATGCTCGACCAGGGCGTGGTCAGCGAGCAGCAGTTGGCTGAGATCGCCAGCCGGTCCCGCGAGCATGCGGCGTCGAACCCACATGCGATCCGGACCGCGCCGAAGTCCGTCGACGACATCCTCGCCGAGGACTACGCGATGGCTCCGCTGCGCCCGTCGGACCTGCCGGCTTCGGCGGACGGTGGTGCGGTGATCGTGTTGGCTGCCGGCGACAAGGCTCGCGAGCTGTGCGAACGGCCGGCCTGGATCCGGGGCATCGACCACCGCTCCGACGCGCACACGTTGGGAGTCCGGGACCTCACGACCTCGATGTCGGCCCGCTTCGCGGCCGAGAAGGCCGGCGTCGGTGACGACAAGGTCGACATCGCCGAACTGCATGCCCCGTTCTCGACGAGCGAAGCCGTGCTGACCAAGGCGCTCCGTCTCGGCGATGACACCGTCATCAATCCATCGGGCGGTGCGCAGGCGGCGCACACGATGATGGCGTCGGGCCTGATTCGTATCGGTGAGGCCGCTCAGCGGATCAGCCGCGGCGATGCCGACCGAGCGGTCGCCACGGCCGCCAGCGGCCCGTGTCTGCAACAGAATCTGGTCGCCGTCCTGGAGGGGGAGTGAGTCATGGGTAGTGAGCACACTCTCGAGGGAGCGAACCATGGGTAAGGAACGTGCCGCCGTCCTCGGTGTCGGCCAGACCAAGTACGACACCACCTACCCCGGCTCGATGGCCGGGATGCTGCGGGAAGCCGCCTCCAACGCGCTCGAGATGTCCGGCAAGAGCTGGGACGACATCGATGCGGTGATCATGGGCAAGGCGCCCGACTTCTTCGAGGGCGTGATGATGCCCGAGGTGTACCTCGCCGAGGCGCTTGGTTGTGTCGGCAAGCCGATCATGCGGGTCCA
>CAZEML010000026.1:0-32476 GCA_964513285.1 uncultured Candidatus Nemicrothrix sp. | reverse complement strand
GGGCTTCCATCGACCCGTCGTGGAACGTGCCGAACCACTTGTCCATCGGCCCGAGGCGCATACCGTAGTTCACCTCGAAGTAGCGGTGGTGCAGGTTGTGGAAGTAGTCGCCGCCGTGAACGTCGGAGCCGAACATCTTGAACCGGTCGAAGCCCGAGTGGGACGGCGACGGCGAGATCAGCAGGTAGACGAGCGTGAACGTGACGATGAACGGCGCGCCGGGGAGCACGAGGAAGACGAACGGCGTCGACAGGTAGAGCAGGTGTTCGCCCGGGCTCATCGAGATGCCGGTCCACGGGCCGGTGTTGACGTTGCGGTGATGGAGGGCGTGGAACCACCTGTAGAGCGGGTCGACGTGGAGCAGCCGATGGTTCGCGTAGAAGTGCACGCCCTCGATCCAGAACACCGCGAACGTCATCAGTGCGATCGTCCACCAGGCGCTGAGCTCGGGGATCGACTCGGTCGCGTAGAGCCGGAACATGATCGCCTCGTAGAGCGCGGCGATGCTGCCGCCGCTGACGAGGGTCCAGAACATGTTGTCGCGGGTCTGGTCGTTGAACGTGAAACTCTTGCGGCCCTTCGCCAACCACCGCGACTCGTATTTGAAAGCGGTGCCTTGGGTGCGGCGGATGTGCAGGGCGTAGTGCTGTCCGCCGATCACCACGAGCATCAGCGCGACGTTGCGGCCCCAGAGGATCGCCACGTCGTCGACGCCGAGGCTGGTGAACCGGTCGAGTCCGGGGGTGAAGAACCGCCAGACCACGAACCCGAGCGCGATCCACAACAGCGACTGTGGCCACAGATACTTCGTGACCAGCCATCGCACCATCGCGACCGGCTTGGGTGGCGACTGGAACAGCGGGGGGACGTCGAACGGGTCGGGGTCGTAGCCCTTGGTGCGCTGCATCGGGGTCTTGCCCGTCGGTGTGGTCGGTCCGGCCATGTCGCGATTCTGAACGAGCGTCCAGTCAACGACAACCCAGAGGGTCAGGTCGATCGCGCCGGGGGCGCGTCAGGTGGCAGCGTCGAAGCGCTCGAGGAACTTCTCGTGTTCGCCGTCGAGCATCGAGATGTTGGTCGAGTCGTACGGGAAGTGGTTGGCCCGGGTCTCGCGGTGGAACTCGCTGAGTGCGGCGACCCGCTCCTCGTGGATCTGCTTGTGCAGGCGGCCGACGTCGCCGAACGCGTGGGCGTGCTTCGGCGGCTTGGCCTCTTCGGACGGTTCGCCGCAGGCATCGGCGACGAACGAGAAGACGGCGTCGCCGCCGCGCCCGGAGCCGAGCGAGAAGGTGACGAGTGAGGTCTTGTCGTTGACCGCGGTGAGGAACTCCTCGGCGATGCACTCGACCTCGACGGCGAAGCAGCCGGCGTCTTCGAGGCGGCGCATCGTCTGCCAGATCTCCATCGCTTCGTCGGCGGTGCGGCCATAGGCGCGGAGTCCGCCGGCGTGATGGCTGAAGGTCGGGATGAGGCCGATGTGGGATTGCACCGGGATGCCCTCGTTGGCGAGCTTCTCGATGACCTCATAGGAGCGGATCGTGTAGTACATGTCGCCGCCGCGGCCCATCAGGTCGACGGCGTGGGCGAGGATCTCGTCGGAGGTTCCGAACTGGGCCCACGTGGATCCGATCCCCATGAACTGGGTGGGGGCGATGCGACGGCACTCGTCGAGCTGTTCGGCCCAGACGACGAGGAGGTCGATCTCGGCTTCGAGGCAGGCTCGGAGTTCGGCCTCGTTGGCCGGGTTGCTCATCGACAGTTGGGTGCCGGTGCCCTTGAGGTTCTGGAGGTCCTTGACCGTGTAGTCCCGCTTGGCCGGAGCGCGGCCGAAGTCGTACATGCGCTTGGGTGCCATGCGCGGACTCTAGGCCGACGGCTGATTCGGCGCGGGGGCGTGCTTGACGATCGTATTCAGATGAATGTACTTTGCTCGTGTGGCGCAGCCATCCGGCTTTCTCGACGACTACGTCCCTTACCTCTTGCGGCGCGCCGATCAGACCCTGTCCGAGGGGTTTTACGCCGTGCTCAACGAGTCGGGCGTGGCCCGATCGGAGTGGCGGGTCCTCGCCGTGCTCGAAGAACTCGGTCCGCTGTCGATCCTCGACCTGACCGATGCCGCGCTCAGCCCGCAACCCACGGTCACCCACGCCGTGCGTCGGTTGGAGGAGCGGGGCCTCGTGGTCCGCACCGAAGGGGCGACCGACCGACGGCAGCGCATCGTCACCATCACCGACGACGGCTCCGCGCTCACCCGGACCCTCATGGCCGAAGCCCGTCGCCTCGAGACCGAATCCCTCGCCGACCTCGGTGACCTGCCCGACCTGGTCGAGCGGCTTCGCCACCTCATCGACTCCGTGGAAGGAGCCCGCCGATGACCGAACGCACGCCCACTAACTGGGACCCGATCGACCCGCTCGACCGGCGCCCCTTCAACTTCCAACGCTGGATCGACGAGCACCGCGACCAGTTGCGCCCGCCGGTCGCCAACAAGCAGGTCTTCCGCGACGCCGACATGATCATCATGGTCGTGGGCGGCGGCAACGAACGGAACGACTTCCACGACGACCCGCGGGAGGAGTTCTTCTACCAGGTCACCGGCGACATGGTGCTGTGGATCTGGCCCGGTGAGGGCGTGGCGCCGTACCCGATGCCGATCCACGAAGGCGAGATCTACCTGCTGCCGCCCAACGTCCGGCACTCGCCCCAACGTCCTGACCCCGAGTCGGTCGGGCTCGTCGTGGAGTACCAGCGTCCGATCGGCGAGCTCGACGGCTTCGAGTGGGTCTGCCAGAACTGCAACCACCTCGTCCATCGAGTCGAGCTCCAGGTCCAGCGCATCGACGAAGACCTCCCGCCGTTGTTCGCCGCGTTCGACGCCGACCTCGACGCCCGGACCTGCCCGAACTGTGGCGTCGTGCATCCCGGCAAGGCCGGCCGCCTGTGACCGACCCGACCACCGCCACCGCGGCCGAGCTCGACGCGGCGGATCCCCTCGCGGGATTCCGCGACGAGTTCGAGGTGCCCGAGGGCATCTATCTCGTCGGCAACTCGCTCGGTGCGCTGCCCCGGCTCGCTCGGGAGTACGTCGGCACGGAGTTCGATCGGTGGTCCGAACTCGGGGTCGAAGGGCACTTCACCGGGCGGCTCGGCTGGAAGGACTACCACGCACTGGTCACCGATCAGCTCGCCGCCCTCGTCGGTGCCGACGCCACCGAGGTCGTGGCGATGAACGGGTTGACCGTCAACCTGCATCTCCTGCTGGTCAGCTTCTACCGGCCGACTCCACAGCGGCACAAGGTGTTGATCGAAGGCCACGCCTTCCCCTCCGACCACTTCGCGGTCGAGTCCCAGATTCGTCAGCGCGGCTTCGATCCGGCGGCCTCGCTGGTCACGCTCGAGCCGCGGCCTGGCGAAGAGACGCTGCGGCGCGAAGACATCCTCGCCACCATCGCGGAGCTCGGCGACGAGCTCGCCGTCGTGATGCTGCCGGGCGTGCAGTACTACACGGGGCAGGTCATGCCGATGGCCGACATCGTCGCGGCCGGCCACGCTGTCGGCGCGACCGTCGGCTTCGATCTGGCCCACGCGATCGGCAACGTCGAACTCGACCTCTCCGCCTGGGACGTCGACTTCGCGGCCTGGTGCACCTACAAGTACCTCAACAGCGGTCCGGGCGGTGTCGCCGGCGCGTTCGTGCACCGGCGCCACGTCGCCGACCCATCGCTCCCGAAGCTGCTCGGCTGGTGGGGCACCAACCCGGCGACCCGCTTCGCGATGGCCACCGAGTTCGAGGCGATCCCCACCGTTGAGTCGTGGCAGCTCTCCAACGCTCCGGTCCTCCCGCTGGCCACCCTTCGGGCATCCCTCGACATCATCGAGCGGGCCGGCGGCATGACGGCCCTCCGCGCCAAGAGCGAACGCCAGATCACCTATCTCGATCGGCGCCTCGGCGAGACCCTCGCCGGGCGGGTCGAGAACATCTCCCCGCGGGCGATGGACGAGCGCGGGTGTCAGTTCGCGTTGCGGGTCGTCGCCGGCGACGGGCGTGAGGTGTTCGAGGCGCTCGAGGCGGCGCGGGTGTTCTGTGACTGGCGCGAACCCGACGTGATCCGCGCCGCGCCGGTGCCGCTCTACAACTCCTTCGCCGACATCGACCGCTTCGTGCAGATCCTCGACGAGGTGGTCGGGTGAACGGTCCGGTCGTGGTCGTCGGGGCCGGTCAGGCCGGAGCCCTGCTGGCGATCTATCTCGCGCGCCAAGGCCACGAGGTCACGGTGTACGAGAGCCGGCCCGACCTGCGTCGAGTCGACATCGACGCGGGCAAGTCGATCAACCTCGCCCTCGCGACGCGCGGCATCGTCCCGCTGATCGACGTCGGCGTCATCGAACGGGTCGATGCCATCACCATCCCGATGCGGGGTCGCATGATCCATGTCGTCGACGACCCGACCCCCGACCTCCAGCCGTACGGCTCGCAGCCGCACGAGGTCATCCACTCCGTCTCGCGGTCCGATCTCAACGCCATCCTGCTCGACGCCGCCGAGGCCACGGGACGGGTCACGATCGAATTCGACGTGCGCCTGGACTCGGTGGACTTCGAGGCCTCCCTGCTCCGGTTCGAGGACGGGCGCACCGAACCCTTCGGCGTCGTCTTCGGCGCCGACGGCGCCGGCTCGCGTGTCCGCAAGGCGATCGCCGCCACCGGCGACGGCACGTTCGAGACCGAATGGCTCGACCACGACTACAAGGAGCTCACCCTCCCGCCGGGGCCCGACGGCGAGTTCCTGATCGAACCCCATGCGCTGCACATCTGGCCGCGGGGTGAGTTCATGCTCATCGCACTCGCCAACCCCGAAGGCGACTTCACCGTCACCTTGTTCGCACCGACGCAGACGTTCGCCGAGCTGACCTCGGCCGACGCGGTGGTGGAGTTCTTCACCACCCACTTCCCGGAGTTCTCCGCGGCGGTGCCCGACCTGGTCGACCAGTTCTTCGAGAACCCGACCGGTTCGCTCGGCACGCTGCGGGCGACCGGCTGGAGCCACGCCGACCGCGCCGTCATCGTCGGCGACGCCGCCCACGCGATCGTGCCGTTCCACGGCCAGGGGATGAACGCAGCGATGGAGTCGGTGCGGGTGCTCGATCGCCACCTGCGTGACTCACCCGACGACCTCGCCGCGGCCTTCCGGGCGTACGAGGCGGAGCGCAAGCCCGACGCGGAGGCGATCGCGGCGATGGCGCTCGACAACTATCTGGAGATGCGGGCCGGCGTGGTCGACCCGGACTATGTCGCACGGCGGGAGCTCGCCCTCGAGCTCGAACAGCGCCATCCCGACCATCTGAGCCCTCGCTACAACATGGTCATGTTCTCGACGATGCCCTACGCCGAAGCGCGGGCACGGGCGATCCGGCAAGCCGAGATCATCGCCGACGCCCTCGCCGATCCGACCCTCGACGTCGATGCGCTCGTCACGGCGCTGCCGCCGCTCCCCGAACTCGATCCGCTCGCCGACCCGAACGCCCTCTCGATCTCATGACGAACCCCACCCCTGGCCCGACCGTCGACGACCTCACCTACGGCAGCTACCTGATGGTGCCCGAGCTCTTGTCGCTCCAGCGCTGCCGCTCGGTCGACCCGGCGACCGGCGAGCCCGAGCACGACGAGACCCTCTTCATCATCATCCATCAGGTCTATGAGCTGTGGTTCAAGCAGCTGCTGCACGAGCTCGACGCCATCGTCGACCTCCTGCAGACCGATCGTCTCTCCTCGGCCCGTCACCATCTCAAGCGGGTGCTGAAGATCATGAAGACCCTGGTCGGTCAGGTCGATGTGCTCGAGACGATGACCCCGGCGGAGTTCGCCAGTTTCCGGGAGTTCCTCGCCAATGCCAGTGGCTTCCAGTCGGCGCAGTTCCGCGAGCTGGAGTTCCTCCTCGGCATCAAGGACCGGGTCCAGATCGACTGGTTCGCCGAGGCCGAAGCCGCTCGGCTCGAAGCCCGCCATGCCGCGCCGACTCTCTGGGACGCCTTCGTCGGTGTCCTCGACCGCGCCGGGTACGACGTCGGTGCGACCGCCCGCGATCGTGACGTACGCGAACCGATCACCGCCGACCCGGTCCTCCAAGCAGCGATCATCGCCGCCTACGACGACGAGGGCTTCGCCAACCTGTGCGAGACCCTCACCGACCTCGACGAAGGGCTCCAGGAGTGGCGCTATCGCCACGTGATGATGGTTCGCCGCACCATCGGCACCAAGCCCGGGACCGGTGGTTCCGACGGAGCGGCCTATCTCACCACGACCCTGTTTCGGCCCGCGTTCCCCGACCTGTGGGCGATCCGCGCCGCGTTCTAGGAGTGACCGTGCACCCGACCTACCCCGACCTCCGACTGTTCATCGCCGGCGAATGGCGCACCGCGGACGAGACGCTGCCGGTCATCAACCCGTCCACCGAGGCCGAGATCGGTCGCTTGCCGGTGGCCACCACCGCCGACCTCGACGACGCCCTGGCGGCCGCCGAGGAGGGGTTCGCGATCTGGCGGCGCACCTCGCCTCGCGATCGGGCCGACCTGATCCGCGCCGCGGCGGCGCTGATGCGTGAACGTCAGGACGAGATCGCCCACTCGATCGCCCTCGAGCACGGCAAGCCGTTCGCTCAGGCGCGCCTCGAGGTGATCCGGGGCGCCGAGTTCTTCGAGTGGGATGCCGGCGAGGCGACCCGGACCTACGGGCGCGTCATCCCGTCGGCGCCCGGCGTGAAGTACGTGGTGCACCACCAACCGATCGGCCCGGTCGCGGCCTTCTCGCCGTGGAACTTCCCGATGAGCCAGCCGGCTCGCAAGGTGGCCGGCGCCCTCGCGTCCGGGTGCTCGATCATCTTGAAGGCCGCCGAGGAGACCCCGGCCGGTGCGATGCACATCGCCAAGGCGTTCGAGGACGTCGGGCTGCCGGCCGGCGTGCTCAACCTCGTGTTCGGCGTGCCGGCCGACATCTCCCAGTACCTGATCCCCGACGATCGCATCCGTCTGGTGGCCTTCACCGGCTCCACCGGGGTCGGCCGCCACCTGACCGGGCTCGCCAGCCAACACATGACCCCGGTCCTGATGGAGTTGGGCGGCCATGCCCCCGTCATCGTGTGCGAGGACACCGATGTCGACGCCGCCGCGGTGAGTTCGGCGATCCGCGCGATGCGCAACGCCGGTCAGGTGTGCACCTCGCCCACGCGCTTCTTCGTGCACGAGCAGGTCTATGACCGCTTCCTCGACGGCATCACCACCCGCGCCGCGGCCACCGTGGTCGGCGACGGGTTGACCGACGGTGTCGAGATGGGGCCTCTCGCCAACGGCCGTCGACTCTCCGCCATGCGCGAGCTGGTCGACGACGCGGTCGCGGCGGGCGGCACCCTCACGACTGGTGGGTCTCGCATCGGCGAGTCGGGCTACTTCTTCGAGCCGACCGTGCTGGCCGATGTGCCCGACCACGCTCGGATCATGCAAGAGGAGCCGTTCGGGCCCGTTGCGATCGTCAACCCGGTCCCCGACCTCGACACCGCGATCGCGCAGGCGAACTCGGTGCCGTACGGCCTCGCCGCCTACGGCTTCACCAACCGGGCCGACTATGTCGACGAGATGGTCGAGCGGGTCGAGGCCGGCAACCTCTCGATCAACACGCTCGAAGCGTCGTTGCCCGAGACGCCGTTCGGGGGCATGAAGTCGAGTGGCTATGGCCGCGAGGGTGGCACCGAGGGTCTGCACCACTACACGGTGGTGAAGAACGTGTCCCACAGCATCGAGATCGTCTGAGGAGCCTGAGCATGAGGAACCACGAGTGAAGTACACCCGCGACCGCGCCAAGGAGCACGCCCGCGAAACGATGACCGGCATCTGGGCCGCCGCCCTCTTGCCGTTCGACGACCAGCTGCGCATCGACGAGGACGGCTTCCGCGAGAACGTCCGCCACTGGACCGAGGACCTCGGCATCCAGGGCCTCTTCATCAGCGGCAAGCAGGGCGAGTTCTTCTCGATGACCGTCGACGAACGCAAGCGCACGTTCGACCTCGCGGTCGAGGCGTGCGGCGACCAGGCGCAGACGATCATGTCGTGCTCGGATCAGAACCTCGACGTGGTGCTCGATCTCGCCCACCACGCGCAGGAGTGCGGTGCGGACTACATCGTCGTGCACGCTCCGGCTCTGCACTTCACCAAGGCGCAGGACGAGACCCTCATGGGCTACTACCGCACCATCTCCGACGCGGTCGACATCGGGATCGCCCTCTGGAGTCACCCCGACAGCGGCTACCTGATGTCGCCCCAGCTCTGCAATCGGCTGGCCGACCTCGAGAACGTCGTCGCCATCAAGTACTCGGTCCCGCGGGAGATGTATTCCGAGCTGTCCGGACTGGCGTCGGACCGCATCCATGTCTCGACCGCGTCGGAACCCGAGTGGCTCGACAACATCATCGAGCTCGACTGGAAGCTCTACCTCTGCTCGTCACCGCCCTTCCTGATCCAGACCGCGACCGATCGACGGATGCACGACTACACCGAGGCGGCATTCGCCGGCCGCCACGACGAGGCGCGAGCGATCAGCGCCTCGCTCGACCCAGTTCGAGAGGCGTTGATGGGCACCCGTCCCGCCGAGAAGCCGCACTCGCACCAGAAGTACTGGCAGGAGCTGCTCGGCCAGGTCGGTGGTCGGGTCCGGGCACCGTTGCTCGAACTCACCGACGACGAGAAGGCCGCGACCCGGGCCGCCTTCGAGGCGTGCGGGCTCGGCCGCTAAACATGACCAAATCGGTTCGGGTCGTTCTCGTCGGCTGGGGCGCGATCGGACGCACCGTCGGCCGGCTGCTCACCGAGTCCGATGCCGATGTCGAGCTCGTCGGTGTGGCGGTCCGTTCGAGTGCGGCGCCGAGGGAGGGAATGCCGTCGGGGACCCCGCTGCTCACCGATCCGTCCGAACTCACGGCGTTGGCGCCCGACGTCGTCGCTGAGGCCGCGGGGCGGGAGACCGTCGCGCCCTGGGGTCGGGCCGCTCTGGGAACGGGTGCCGACTTCATCGTTTCCTCGGTGTCGGCGTTCGCGGACGCCGCCGTGCTCGCCGAGCTGCGTGCGATCGCAGTCGAACGCAACGCATCGATCCAGATCCAACCGGGAGCGTTGGCCGGCGTCGACGCGCTCGCGGCGGCGAAGGTGTTCGGCCTCGACTCGGTCGAGCATCGGATCGTCAAGCCGCCGGCGGCGTGGCGGGGCACACCGGCGGACGAACCGGGAGTACTCGACGGGCTCGTCGACCCCACGGTCCTCCTCGACGCGACCGCTGCGGAGACCGCGGCCCGCTTCCCGAAGAACGCGAACGTGGCGATGACCACCGCGCTCGCGGGGCTCGGCCCCGAGCGAACCCGGGTGGTGCTCGTCGCCGACCCCGGCGCCACCACAAACCGGCACGAACTCCGAGCGTCCGGTGCGTTCGGCGAGCTCGACGTGCGCATCGACAACGCCGCCCTCCCCGACAACCCCAAGAGCTCGGCGATGGCGGCGCTCGGCCTCGCGCGGGCGATCCTCAACCGCGCGACACCGCTCTCGATCTGAACGATCAGTCGTCGGCGATCGTCTCCCAGTCGAGCCCGAGGTCCAGCACCCGGACCGAGTGGGTCAGCTCCCCGACGGCGATGTAGTCGACCCCGGTGGCGGCGACGTCGGCCGCCCGTTCGAGGGTGAGCCCACCGCTCGCTTCGAGCCGGACATCGGGAGCGATCTCGTCGCGCAGCGCGACCGCTGCCGCCATCTCGCCGGTCGAGAAGTTGTCGATCAGGACCTCGTCGGCGCCGGCCTCGATCGCGATGCGAAGCGAGTCCAGGTCGTCGACCTCGATCTCCACCGGCATCGTGCCCTCGAGATCGATCACCGCGGCGTAGGCCTCGGCGATCCCGCCCGCCGCCGCGACGTGGTTGTCCTTCACGAGCGCCATGTCGTAGAGCCCCATGCGGTGGTTGGTGCCGCCCCCGCACCGGACGGCGTACTTCTGCAGCGCGCGCAGGCCGGGGAGGGTCTTGCGCGTGTCGCGGACGCGGGCGACCGTGCCGTCGAGCTGGTCGGCCCAGCGGCGGGTCAGGCTGGCGATGCCTGACAGGTGACACAGCAGGTTGAGGGCGGTTCGCTCCGCGGTGAGCATCGCTCGGGTCGGTGCCTCGACGCGCATGACCGCGGCGCCCGGCTCCACTCGGTCACCATCGTCGGCGAGGTACGAGATGGAGCCGTCGGGGCCGCACACCATCTCGACGACCGCGGCAGCGACGGGGAGCCCGGCGACGACGCCGGCGGCGCGCGCACCGAAGGTGACGACGCATCGTTGCCCGGCCGGGATGGTCGCGGCGGAGGTCACGTCGACCCCGTCGGCGAGGTCCTCGACGAGTGCGGTCTCGATGAGGGACGCGACGGCGACCGGATCCAGCGATGCGGCTTCGAGGCGGGCCCCGGTGCTCGCGGAGAGCGGATGGAGCGAGATCATGCCCCGACGCTAGTCACCGCGGCCGAGTCCGGGACGTTCGTCCCTGGCCGGAGAACGTGTCCCGCGGTAGGTCTGACGGATGCGCACGATGATCGCTCCCCTCGACGCCGCAGCCCTGGTCGAGTCTGTCGACTCGCTGGCGGTTCCGCTCGGCCCGGGGGTGCCAGGACAGTTCCTCCACGCCCTCGCCGAGGTGCGGGAGGAGTGGGACGACCTGCGGCTGTTCGGCGCGCTGATGCCCGACCTCTACGAGCTGTTGCTGCGGCCCGGCGTGTCCATGCGGTCGGGCTTCTTCGGCCCGGCCGAACGCTTCCTGATCGGTGCCGGTGCTCGCATCGAGTTCGTGCCGGCCGACTTCCGTCGCTTCGCCCCGGTGCTCGAGCAGATTCGCCCCCGGATCGTCGCGACGGCTGCCGCCGCCCCCGATGCCTCAGGTTGGATGAGCCTGTCCCTGCACGCAGGGGCGTCGATCGACGAACTCCGCCGGGCGGCGGCCGACCCCGAACGCCTGTGCGTCGTCGAAGCCAGTCCGCACTTTCCCCGTACCCACGGACTCCCGCCGGATCATCCCCATGCGCTCCACGTCGACGAGGTCGATGTCGTGATCGACGGCGATGCCCACCCGTTCGTCCTGGAGGACAAGCCCGCATCGGACGTCGACATTGCCATCGCCACGCTCGCCGCCGATTTCGTCCACGAAGGCGCGACGCTCCAAACCGGAATCGGTGGGATCCCGAACACCATCGCAGCGGTGCTCGCCGACCGACCCGGCGGCGGCTACGGGATCCACTCCGAGATGTTCACGACCGGCCTGATGCGGCTGTGCCGTGCGGGGAAGGTCACCAACGACCACAAGGGTGAATTCGACGGCTTCGCGGTCACGACCTTCGCCGCCGGAACCCAGGAGCTGTACGACTGGATCGATGACAACCCTGAGGTTCGGTTCCTTCCCGTCGACATCGTGAACTCGCCCGAGAACATCAGTCGCAATCGCCAGATGGTCACGATCAATGGTGCGATGAGCATCGACCTCGCCGGGCAGGTCACCGCCGACACCAAGGGGCGCTCACAGTTCTCGGGAATCGGAGGCCACGAGGACTTCGTCAGCGGGGCCGGCCTCGATCTCGCCGATCGCTCACTGGTGTGTCTGCCGTCGACAGCGACCGTGGACGGTGAGGTGATCTCGCGGATCACGCCGTTCGCGGCCGAAGGCACGGTCGTGACCACGCCGCGGCATCAGCTTGACGTGGTCATCACCGAGCATGGTGTAGCCGAAGTGCTCGGGCTGTCGGTTCGCGAACGGGCGGAAGCGCTGGCCGCGATCGCACATCCCGCGTTCCGGCCTGAGCTCCGGAAGGCGGCCCACCGCTGGTGACCTGCTGGAGCTGATCAGCCCTCGTTCGCCGCCGCTTCGGCGGCGGCACGGGTGGCGGGATGGTCGAGAGGTGGCTCGATGAGGCGCCGCAGGCGGTTCTTCGAGAGCCCGTAGCGCCAGATCAGTTCGTCACCGTCGAGCCGGCGGGTGACGGCGACGACCTTCTTGTTGAACGGCCGGAGCTTGTGCACGCCGTCCTCGAACGTCGCGGCGACACGGATGCGGCGGCCGCCGATGCCGGCCGTGTCGTTGACCCCGTTCTCGAGGGTGCCGTCGCAGAACATGTCGTGGACGAGCCCGCCGGTCGTGATCGTGATGCGGTTGCCAGCCTGCTCGATCCGTTCGACGTGACCGGTCATCGCACCCTCGTAGCACTCCCACACGCCGCGGAAGTCGGGGACGCCGGGCGCGAGTGGTTCGCGGGTGGCGTCGAGCGATCGCTCCGGCCAGACCTCCCACGACGCATCGGGCTTCGTGCGGTCCATGGGCACGTCGGACGCCGGGACTCCCGAGCCGTCGAGCTCGGGCCGCTCGTAGTCGGCCGGGTCATGGGGCCGAGCCCAGGCGGCGTAGCGCTCGTTGATCTCGTCCGTGCGGCCGAGCAGGCGTCCGATCAGCCCCATCACTTCTCCTCCGGTCCCCAGACTTCGAGATTGTCGACCCGCTCCACCCGCCGGATCGTGCGCAAGTCCAGCCACGGCTCGAGTCCACCCGCCCGGAACACGTCGCGGGTGTGCTCCTGCGCCTCGGCGGGTGCGGTCGCGAGGTCGTCGTGCAGGCGCTGCATCAGCCAGAACCGGTAGGGCATGACCCCAGTGGTGATCTTCGTGCCGCGCCAGTCGAAGGTCGCCGTCCCTCGCCCCTCGGGTCCCTTGCCGTCGCGGAGGCCGCGCGCGCCCGGATCGGCGAGCCCGTTGGTGCCGGCTTCGATGTCGGGGTTCTGCGCCAGGTGATCGTTCGCCGCCTCGACGTGGGCGGTCAGCTCCGGCAGGTACTCCTCGGCGACGTAGCGCATGAGGGCGAGGAGGGTGTCGGGGATCGCGGCCGGGTCGATCAGCTCGCCGTCGTGATCGGCGTATTCGTGGAGGTAGGGCTCGGCCGTCGTCATGCGTTCGACCCATCGACCCACACGCGGCGCACGACGCTTGATCAGCATCGTCGGGACCGGGTCGCGATACAGGTGGGCCCACAGCGCAGCGATGAGGCCGAAGTCGCCGATCGTGGGCCGGCCGCCGAGCAGATACGGGTGCTCGACGAGATGGGCGGAGAAGAGATCGAGGAACTCCTCGAACGAGGACTCGATCAGCTCTGCGCTCTCGGGCGTGACCCCGAAGGCGCGGGCGGCGTTGCGCATGCGGCCGCTGCCGCGGATGAAGCGCTCTTTCGCCTTCGCCTCGTCGTCGGTGGGCGGCGAGAGGAGGGCGAACTCGGCGGCGAGGAAGTCGAGGTGTTCGTCGTCGAAGTTCCACCGGTAGTGCATCGCCGGGCGCAGGAGCCCTTCGCCGCCGAACACTTCGAACACGTGGGCGATCGCCAGCAGGGTCGGGTCGGCTGGGTAGGAGTCGAAGCTTCGGTGCTCGGCGCCGGCACCCTTCTCGAAGTGGTCGATGATGTCGGCCCCGTCTTGGATGATCTGGCCGTCGGGGGTCTCCATAACCGGGATGATCCAGCGGCCGATCTGGGGGACGATCGTCCGCAGGTAGCGGTCGCTCCCGGGTGAGACCTCGACGAAGTCGATGTCCTGGCGGCGGAGATAGGCACGCGCCTTCCCGGTGTAAAGCGACGCAGGAGCGCCGTAGAGGGTGTACGTCACGGCCAGGGCCTCCTGAGCGACATGTGTCACAGCCCTTTCACCGTAATCTATTGACAGTTAGTGTGACAAATGATCGACGCGCCGCGGGAGGGCAAGCGATGAGTGGTGGATTCACGAAGCAGGCTGGTCTGGTGACGAACCGGCCCAAGGTGGCGCTGACGTTCTTGGCCGCGCTGACGGCCCTGTTCGTCTTCGGCGCCACGCTGCTGGTGCCGCAGGCCGGCAACGACGCGTTCCTCCCCGAAGACAGCGATGTCGCCCAGGCGAGCACGACGCTGAGCGAGGCCTTCCCGGACTCAGCCGGCCTCACCAACGTCAACATCCTCCACCGCGGCGAGTTCTTGACCCCCGCCGGGCTGGCTCAGATCGACGGCGTCGTCGCCGCCGCGCTGGTCGAACCGTCGATCGTCGAACGCCTCGCGGTCGTCGATCCGGTCGTGTCGATCGCGGCGCCGTTCAAGCAGGCGTTGCAGGTCGACGATCTGTCGACGGTCTCCCAGGCGCAGATCGATCAGGTCGCGGCGCAGCCGCAGATCCAGATGCTGCTCGGTCAACTCAGCGGTGACGCTGACGGCCAGCCGCTCGCGATCTCGAGCATTCGCCTGCGCCAGCTCGGCGACGTCGATGCCCTCGAGGACGCGGAGCTGCTCCTCGCCGACGTGGTCGAAACGGTCGACGGGCCGCTCGACGTGCGGTCGCTGTCGGCCGCGACGATCAACGAGGAGTCGGCGGAGTCGTCGGCCTCGTCGATGTCGATCCTGATGATGATCTCGCTGGTCATCATCGCGGTGCTGCTCTTCGTCTTCTTCCGCAGCGGCTCCGACGTCGCGCTGTCGCTCGTCGGTCTTGGCATCACGGTGGTGGGCACGATCGGCTTCCAGGGACTCGCCGGTCCGGACGGCATCGGGCTCATCGGGCCGCCGACCAGCCTGACGACGATGGTGCCGATCATGTTGATCGGTCTGGTCGTCGACTACTCGATCCAGACCGTCTCGCACTACCGGGAGATGCGTCACGACGGAAAGCCGGTTCGTGAGGCCGCCCGCCACGCGCTCGGTGGTGTCGCCCTGCCCCTCGGTCTCGCCGGCGGCACGACGATCATCAGCTTCCTCACCAACCTGACCTCGAGCATCCCGGCCAACGGTGACTTCGGCATCGTCGCTGCCTTTGGCGTGTTCTTCGGCCTCTTCACGATGCTGGTGCTGCTTCCGGCCGCGCGCACGATCTTCGACGAACGCAAGGAGGCCAAGGGGAAGCTCGGTGCCGCCCGCCTCACCGGCGACTCGATTCCCGGCGCGGGGTCGGTCGTCGAACGAGCCGGTGTGTTCGTCGCCACGAAGCCGATGCCCGTCCTCGCCGTGGCCGGAGTCATCACCGTTGTTCTCGCTGGCGCGGCGACCGAGATCAGCACCGAGTTCAACTCCAACGACTTCCTCCCCGGCTCGGGCGAATCGATCGAGGACATCGAGGCCCTCGAAGATGCCCTCGGTGGTCAGACCGAGATCGTCACCGTCCTCGTCGAAGCCGAGCTGACCGACGACCGCACCCTCCGAAATCTCCTGACCATCACCGAGGCCTTCGGCGATGAGCTGACCCGGCCGACCGGTGCCACGACCGACATCACCCTGTCGCTCGGCACCCTCTTCGACGACTGGCTCGTCGACTCCGGTGAACCGGGCGACAACTACGACCCGCAGCTGCTGGCGATGCTCGACGATGTCGACGAGGGGTTGACCGTCAACGCCGACGCGGTCCAGGCGGTTCTCGATCGCCTCGCTGAACTCGATCCGATCGCGTTCGCCCAGGTCGCGGTCAACAACCCCGACGGTGAGGACCTCACCTTGATGCAGTTCAGCGCGCTGACGGGAGACCAAGACCGCACGCAGGCGCTCGTCGACGACATCGAGGGGCTCTGGTACGGCGACCGCGATCAGGTCGTCGAGGTCTCCGGCGAGATCATCGCCCTCGAGGTGACCGGTGCGATGACCGAAGGCCAGAGCGTGTCGATCGCGATCACGATCGTCGCCGCCCTGATCGTGCTGATGTTGTTCTTCTGGGTGACCGAGTTCCGGCCCATGCTCGCGGTGATCGCGGTGCTGCCGATCCTGCTCGTGCTGATGTGGGTGCTCGGCACCATGACCCTGCTCGGCATCCCGTACAACGTGGTCACCGCGTTGATCACCGCGCTGTCGATCGGCATCGGCGTCGACTACACCATCCACATCATCCATCGCTTCACCGAAGAGCTCGACGACGGCAAGTCGCTCATCGACGCCACGACCACGACGCTCGCGACGACCGGTTCGGCCCTGATCGGCTCGGCCCTCACCACGGCGTTGGCGTTCGCCGTACTGTTGTTCAGCCCGCTGGTGCCGTTCCAACAGTTCGGCCTCGTCACGGGCATCACGATCATCTACGCCTTGATCGCCTCGATCGCGATCGTTCCGCCGATGTTGATCGTGTGGGCCGCCTACCACCAGTGGCGGGCGGAGATGGACTGAGGGGACCAACCTGCGATGACCGACATCCGACGTGAGGCGACCGACTGGTTCGAGCAGAACTGGGATCCGACGATGCCGCTCGGGGAGTGGTGGAAGCGGCTCGCCGACTCCGGGCTCGCCTTCCCGCAATGGCCCGAGGGCTTGGGCGGTCGGAGTCTGTCGGGGCGTGATGCGAAGACGATCCTCCAGGCGCGTCGAGAGGTCGGTGCCTACGGCCCGCCGAACGGTGTCGCCACCTTCCTCGTGGCGCCGACCCTGCTCACGATGGGTTCCCCGGAACAGCAACAGCGATACATCCCCGGCATCGTCGACGGCACGACGCCGTGGTGTCAGCTCTTCTCGGAGCCGACCGCCGGCTCCGACATGGCTTCGCTCGGCACCCGGGCGATCCGAGACGGTGACGAGTGGTTGGTCAACGGTCAGAAGGTCTGGAACTCGGGCGCGCACTACGCCCGCTTCGGAATCCTCATCGCTCGCACCGACCCCGACGCGCCCAAGCATCGCGGCGTCACCTACTTCCTGATCGACATGACCCAGCCAGGGGTCGATGTCCGTCCGCTGCGGGAGATGACCGGCGACGCCGCGTTCAACGAAGTGTTCTTCGACGACGCCCGCGTCCACGACGACGATCGGGTCGGCAACGAGGGCGACGGCTGGCGCATCGCGATGACGACCCTCTCCTTCGAGCGGGATCCCGGCAACGCCGGACTCGGCGACACCGCCGCGTTCTACGAGGCCGACCTGACCGTGCCGGTGGGCGAGCATGCCGAGCGGGAAAAGGCGGCGGCCGACGGATTCTCCATCGCCATGAGCGGACGCGGCGGCGAGGTCTTCGACGGCGCGCTCGCGGTCGGGGCGAAGGGTTCCGATGACCCCGTCATGCGGGATCGGCTCGCCAAGCTCCACGTCGACCGCATGGTCACGAGCCTGACCAGCCGCCGTGGGGCGGCGAACATGAAGGCGACCGGTCAACCCGGCCCTGAGATCGCCGGGTTGAAGGTCACCGGCACCGAGACCGGACGCAATGTCCGCGACCTCGGTCTGGAGGCGCTCGGCGCCGCGGGCATGTTGTGGGGTGACGATGCGCCCGACGGCGGCCTGTTCCACCGGTACGCCATGTTCACCCCGGCCCAGTCGATCGCCGGCGGCACCGACGAGGTGCTCCGCAACTCGATCGGCGAGCGGGTGCTCGGACTCCCGCGTGAGCCCGACGAGGCCGAGCGCCGGGAGACACCCTGGAAGGATCTGCGGCGCTCGTGAACGACCACGTCGATCCCGGCGCGGCGCCCCTGGTCCTTCTCGGCGCCCACAGTTCGCCCTACAGCCGCAAGATGCGGGCGGTCCTGCGTTACCGGCGAATTCCCCACGAGTGGATCGTTCGTGGTTCGGGCCGCGACGACCTCCCGCCCGCGCCGGTTCCGGTGATCCCGGTACTCGGCTGGAGAGACGGCGACGGGGGCTATCGCGAGGTGATGGTCGACTCGTCGCCGCAGATCACCCGGCTCGAGGGCGAGTACGCCGGCCGGAGCATCGTCCCCGCCGACCCGGCGACCGCGTTCCTCGACTTCCTGCTCGAGGACTTCGCCGACGAGTGGATCGCCAAGATGATGTACCACTACCGCTGGGCCAACGATCGTGATGCACAGAAGTCGGGCCGCTTGCTTCCCCTCGACGCGAACCTTCAACTGCCCGACGATCACGCGGCGCGGATGCACGGCTTCTTCGTCGATCGCCAGATCGGGCGCCGAGCCCTCGTCGGCTCGACCGAGCAGAACGGACCGACGATCGAGGCGTCGTACCTACGCATGCTCGACGCGTTGCAGTTGCATCTCGGCCAACGCGACTTCTTCTTCGGTACTCGTCCAGGGCGGGCCGACTTCGCCTTCTTCGGCCAGTTGATGCCGATGATGTGGTGGGACCCGACACCGACCGCGATCGCGGTCGAGCGAGCGCCCCGATCCGTGATGTGGAACCAGTGGATGGACGACCTGTCGTCGTGGCCGGTCACCGACCAGGACGGATGGCTGACGGCGGAGGATGTGCCGGTGTCGACCCGAGCGCTTCTCGCCGAGGCGGGCCGGACATACGCACCGTTCATGATGGCGAACGCCGCCGCGCTCGCCGATGGCGCCGAAGAGGTGGTCTGCGCGATCGATGGCGCCGAGTATCGCCAGGTGCCGTTCAAGTACCAGGCGAAGTGCCTCGATTGGATCCGGGCCGAACACGCTGCGCTCAGTGAACCGGACCGGGTGCGGGTTGAGGCGGTGCTCGCGGGGACCGGGTGTGAGGTGCTCGTCGCGTGACGGGCGATCAGTTCTCGATCCGGTAGGGACGGTTGTCGGCGGGCCGCGCCGGCGCGGTCGGGTCCGGGATCGTCGTCGCCTGATCGACGTGGTCGGCGAAGTAGCCCAGCACGCCGGCGGCCTCGAGCACCGCGTCGAGCTCCGGCGATCGAGCTTCGACGTACCGGGCCAGCATCACGCCGCGAGCGTTGTCGAGGAAGGCCGACGACCGGATCTCGATCTCGTGGTCCCCGATCGTCACGGGTGCGGCGCCATCGACGGTCGCCCGCGCGACCCACGGGAGGTAGTGGCGCGCCATCTGGGCGACGACCGGAATGAGCGAGTCGGGGGTGGCGGTCACCCAGTCGCCGAAGGTCTGCCGCTGCGGCATCGTCAACCGGTGGGTGTGGGCGACCGCTGCCGGGCTGTGTGCATCGACGAGATCACGGCACACCGGGTCGCCGACGAAGTGGGCGACGTTGGCGCCGAAGACGGCGAAGTCGGCCAGGCTCGGACGGTCGCCAAGGAGGTAGCCCTCGCCGAGGTGACCCTCGAGCGTGTCGAACCACGGGGCGACGACCTCGCCCATCCACGCGTCAATCGTGCCGTCGACGACGCCGAGCTTCGGGCAGTTCGCCTTCATGGTGGCGACGACGTTGGGTCGCATCAGCCCGCCCGGGAACCCGACGATCGTCGACAGCTCCTCGGTGATCTGCCAGCCGGCCGCTTCGGTGTTGGCCTCATAGTTCCAGCGGCTGCCGACGGCGGGGCGGTAGAACCACTCGTCGCTGAAGTCGTCGAGCAGATAGGCGAGAAAGCGCAGCGTCGGGTCGTCCGGCACCACGTGGCGGGCCGGGTCGGTACGAACGTCGAGGTGCTCGATGATCGTGGTCGAATCCCACATGAACGCACCGTCGGGATCGGTCACCACCGGGATCCCGCCCGTCCATCCGGCGGCGGCCGCCTCGGGATGGTCGCCCGGCGGGCACGGTTCGAGCCGCCACGGACGGTCGGTGTAGTCGAGGTACCCGGTGACCTTGCGGGTGAAGTACGAGCGGGTCAGTCCGTGGACGAGGTACATGGGATCACCAGTTGGGAACGCAGTCGAGGAACTCGAGGGCGGCGTCGATGAAGCCGAACTGCTTGGGGAGTGAGAAGTGATCGACGCCGGAGAGGAGCTTCAACTCCGCGTTCGGGAGGAGATCCATGAGCGGTTCGGGTGGGCCGGCGAAGTCCTCGGTGCCGATGACGACGAGGGTCGGTTGGGTGACCGTCGCCAACTGCTCGGCGGTGAAGTGCCGATCGTCGCGCTGGGACTGCGCCTGGCCGACCTTCTGCAGGATCGCCGCTCGTTCCTCACCGGCGGTGCGCAGCAGGCCCTCGAACCGATAGTCGGCACCGGCCCGGTCGGCGCCTTCGCCCATCGCCGGGCCCTCGACGACGTTGCGCCCGATCCCGCTCAGCACCAGGCGGCGGACGAGTTGGGGATGGCGGAGGGTGAGGTCGAGTGCGGTCCGGGCGCCGAGCGAATAGCCGACGATGTCGATCTGGCGGCCCTCGTCGGGACCGAAGGGAAGCTGGTCGACGACGGGCGTGACCAGGTCCTTGTACGCCTCGATGTCGTCGGGTGTGTCGGCCTCGCCATGGCCGAGCAGGTCGTAGCCCAGCGGCCGCCGGCCGCCCTCCTTCACCAGATCGAACCAGCCCGGTTCGATCCACGTCATCTGGGTGGAGGTCGCCCAGCCGTGCAGGAAGACGATCGGAACCGGCGCCTCGCCACTCCAAATGCTCATTGCTCGCTCCTGATGACCGGCTTCGCGCTCATGACGGACCCTCGTGGCCGGCCTTGTCGCCGAGTTCGACCAACTCGATCTCGAGGAGACGGTTGAAGTGCTCGCGGAGCTCGTCCTTGCGTCCGACGTCGTTGGCGAGGTTGACCAGCTCGTGGGGATCTTCCGCGGGCTCGTACCACTCGTGGTCGTGGTCTTCGAAGGCGGCGTCCTCGGCGAAGAGTTTCGGCCGCTCGTCGACCTTGCCGGCCCGGTCGATGCCGCCACCGATGCCGTAGTAGCGGGCGTACTTGGTCTCGCCGTCGAAGAACCCTCGCACGGCGTAGCGGGTGTGGGAGATGAGGTCGGACTGGGCCGCGTCCTGGGAGAAGAACACATAGTCGCGGGGCGTCGCCGACGGATCGGCGAGCGCGGGGGAGAGGTCGACGCCCGACAGGCTCGGCGTGTCGTCGAGGTCGACACCGCCGAGGGCACACAGGGTGGTGGCCAGGTCGACGTGGGTGGCGAGGGCATCGGTCTCGGTGCCGGCCTCGGTCATGCCCGGCACCTTCATGATGAGCGGCACGCCCATGACCTCTTCGTAGACACACGGGAGCTTTGCCCGCAGACCGTGGCTGCCGCAGGCGTCGCCGTGGTCGGACGTGTACGCGATGACGGTGTCGTCGTAGATCCCGAGCTCGTCGAGCACGTCGATGATGCCCTGCAGATTGTGGTCGAGCTCGCGGTGCAGGTAGGCGTAGTAGTCGAGCTGGCGCAGCCACGATCGTTCGTCGTTGAGATCCATGAAGCCGACCATGTGCTCGGTGTTGCGGACCTGGCGCCACGCCCGCTGGATCTCGGGCTTGGTGTGGAGATCGTCGTGGAAGTTCTCCGGCAGGGTGTCGAAGAGTTCGTCGTAGTCCTCGGGCATTGCCTCGACCGGCACGTCCTTGAGCCGCAGTTCCTTCATGAAGTCGAACACCCTCTTCATGTCGGGGTGCTCGTCCTGGAACGACGGATGGTCGATGGGGAACCACATGATGTCGTGCGGGTTCACCAGGGCGACGGTGAGATGCCAGGGCTCGTCGCGGGTGCCGTGCTCACGGAGCCAGTCGATCGCATCGCCCGCGATGATCGGGTCGAAGAACCGGCCGCTCCACGCCGAGCCCGTGTAGTGCATGTCGTTGCCGCGGAAGTCGCGGTAGCCGAACGACTCCATGTCGGGGATCTCGTCGTGGGTCAGGTGGAACTTGCCGAGATACGCCGAGTAGTAGCCCTGCTCGTTGAGCAGCGAGCCGACGGTCGGGATGTTCGGGTCGAGCGCGGTGTGGGTCGGGAACGAGACGTTGTTGGCGACCCCGTGCTGGGCGACATAGCTGCCGGTGTAGAGCGACGCCCGGCTCGGCGAACACGGAGACGCGTGGGTGTAGTACCGGTTGAAGGTCAGGCCGTCGTCCATCAACCGCTGATGGGCCGGCAGCTCGAGCTTGCCTCGGAGCCAGTCGTTGCGGCGCTCTTCGTCCGAGACGATCAGCAGCTGGTTCGGTCGTTTGTCGGTCCCCACGGCGGGAGACGTTACGAGCGGGCGAGCATCTCCGCCATCTGGCCGCGGGCCTCGGCCATGACTTCGCTGTCGACGAGTCCGTCGACCGAGAACGGGGTGCCGACCGACACCTTCACCTTCGGGCGGCCGCGGAACGGCAGCTTCGGCCAGCCGCCGGCCGGCCACACCGCGGGTGCGTTGTGGAGCGTGATCGGGAGGATCCACGCGTCGGCCTTGCGGGCGATGGTGATGAAGCCGTCGCGGAACTCGCCCATGCCGTCGGGGGCTCGCTGCTCGGGCGGGACGATTCGTCCTTCGACCATCACCGCGACCGGCCAGCCATCCTTGAGGATCTCGACCCCTTCGGTGACCGCGTCGGTGCCACCGCCTCCGGCGGGCACGCACAACAGGGTGCGGAGCCAGCGGCCGATGATCGCCGGCTTGAAGTACGAGTACCGGACGAGGCAGCGGGCCGGGTACTGCCAGTCGCTGAGGACGGCGACCGCGTAGAAGACGTCGCTGAAGCTGCTGTGGTTGGCGACGAAGACGATCCGCTTGCCGTCGAGGTCGGGCAGTTGGTCGCTGGTCGTGCGGCTGAGCAGGCGGCTCACCAGCCGGAAGACGCGGCCCCACATCCGGTAAGCGAGAGTCGTCGGGAGGGCGTTCGAGGACACGCCGGCGTAGGCCACGGCTGCATCGTAGGGCCAGATCGATGCGGGTCGACAGCAGCCCGGCCGATACCGTGCGCTCGGTGACCTCCCCCGCCGCCGATGAGCGCGTCTACACGCCGCGCGTGCTCGCGATCTTCGCGGCCACGGCCCTCTATTTCAGTGTCGCCGGGCTGTCCTTTCCCGTACTGCCTCGCCTGGTGGAGCAGGAGCTCGATGGTTCCCAAGCCGACATCGGGCTCGCGTTCGGGGTGTTCGCGATCGGGATGTTGCTCTTCCGACCCGGCGCGGGATGGCTCCTCGACAAGGTCGGTCGCCGGCCGGTCATGCTCGGCGGTTCGATCGCGGTCGCGCTGCTGCAGCTCCTCCACGTCCCGGCCGCGGAGACCGGCGAACTCTGGGTGTTGCTGGTCGTGCGGATCGCTACGGGCGCGGCCGGCTCGGCGATGTATCTGTCCCAGGCGACCGTCGCGACCGAACTTCCCGACCCAGCCCACCGTGACCGGGTCTTCGCGTTGTTCTCCACCACCGTGCTCGTCGGCTTCGCGGTCGGTCAGGTCTCCGGCGAGATGGTGATGCAGGCCCATGGCTTCACGTGGGCGTTCGTGCTGTCGGCTGGGTTCGCCGCGTCGACCACCCTCGTCGCCTTGACCCTCCCCGAGACCCGGCCAGCCGATGCGGTACCGGCCGCGACCGTGTCGGATCTGTTCCACCCGGCGGCCGCCCGCATCGGGGTGGTGAACCTGCGCGTCTTCGTCGGGTTCATGGGCTTCCACGCCTTCATCGCCGACTACGCCGAGGAGTTCGGTCTCGAGGACGCCCGATGGATCCTGCTGACGTACTCGCTCACCGTCATGGCGATGCGGGTGATCTCGACCGGGGCGTTCACCCGGTTCCCGCGTCGCAATCTCGCGACCTTCGCCCACATCACGGTGATCGCGGGTGCGCTGTTGTTGGCGACCGCCGGCGGGGTTCCGCAGCTGTACGTCGCCGCGTTCGTGATCGGTGTCGGGATGGCGTGGAACGTGCCGCTCCTGATCTTGATCGCCGTCGACTCGGCGAGTGACGCGGAGCGCTCGAGGGCCGTGGCCACGGTGACGACGTTCGGGGATGTGGCCAACTCGGCCGGGACGCTCGTGCTCGGCTTCGTGGCCGAGTCGGCCGGCTACGACGGCATGTACCTCGTCGTCGCCGGATCGGCGTTCCTCGCCTTGGTGCTGATGCGCAGCTCGTTCATGGACTCGACCAAGGGACTGCACGTCACCCCGGCCGGCGCCCGCGGCTAGAGGTCTTCGATCGGGGGCAGGTCGCCGAACGACAGGTCGAGACCGCTGTCGTCGTCGAGGCTGTCGGCGGGCTGCTCCATCTCGACGTTCGCCTTCTCGGGCTCGAGGATCTCGCCGACCGCGATCATCGCCGCGCTGAGCACCGTCACCGCTCCGCTCGAACTCTTGGTGATGCGCGTCGCGGCGGGCAGGGGCGTGTCGCGGAACTCGGTCTCATCGATCCCGTCGTCCGGCTCGGCGTCGTGCTCCTCGATCACCGGTCCAGTGTGCCTGCTGCACGGCGGTTGTGGCGATCGAGGAGAATCTGGCCGGTGCTGTGGCGCGTTCGAGCGGCTCGGTGCTCTACGAGGTGTATGAACGATCTCGACTTCGATGGGTTCGCACAGGAGGCGGCTCGGCGGTTGCGCCGAGCGGTTCCCCCAGCGGTCGGTGTCGACGCGGCCGCGGATGCCGTGGCCGACGCGTTGGCCTGGGCGTGGGAACACCGCGCCGAACTCGATGATCTCCGAAACCCCCACGGGTACCTGTACCGCATCGCGGTCAATGCCGGCCGGCGTCGTCGGCGCGAACTGACGCTGCCACCGGTCGACACCGTCACCCTGCCCGAGGTCGAGCCGGCGCTCGTACCGGCGCTGATGGCGTTGTCGACGATGCAACGCCAGGTCGTCTGGTTGGTCCACGGCTGTGAGTGGACCTACGGCGAGACCGCCGAAGCGCTCGACATCTCCGCGTCGGCGGTCGGTACCCACCTCACCCGTGCGATGACCCGTCTACGCACCGCCCTCGGCGAGGAGGCCGACCATGGATGATCTCGAACGCCAGCTTCACCGCTACGCCGACCAGGTCGAGGACGCGGTCGGCGAGGTGACCCTCCCCGCGGCGGGCGCGTCCCGGTCGGGTGACGGGCCAACGTCTTCGCGACGCAGCCCCCTGCTGCTCGCGGTCGCGGCCGTCGTGCTCGTGCTGATCGGCCTCGCAGCGCTGGCGCTGCGGGACGACGATGCGGCGCAGCCGGTGGCCACCGACCCCGACGTCACCATCGCCCCCGACGTTCCGGCGTCGCCCGATGACACCGATGCCGACTCGTCGGACGAGTTGAGCGACGAGGCGGCGGTTCCCGATGTCGTCGGCCTTCTCGTCGATGACGCCCGCCAGGTGTTGTTCGACGCGGGGTTCAACTTCGAGCTCACGTTCGAGTCCCGTGATGACGTGCCGGCGAACATCGTCTTCGCGCAGCAGACGATTTCCACCACGGCCGGCCCACAAGTCGCCGTGCGTCTGTCGGTCAGTGCGGGCGTTGCGGAGACCGTGCCGAACGTGATCGGGGAGACGCAGGCGTCGGCGACGTCGATCATGCAGGGCCTCGGCTACAGCGTTCTGGTCGTGGCCACGACGAGTCCTCAGGAAGCCGGCACGGTCATCGGGCAGAACCCGGCTCCCGGCGCCGCTCTGGCCCCGGGACAAGTGGTCGAACTCTCGGTGTCGGGCGGCCCCGAGGTCGTGCCCGTCCCCGACGTGGAAGGGCTCGATCTCGTCACGGCGATCAACCTGCTGCTCGAAGCAGGGTTCGCGATCGATGAAGCGCAGCTCGCCGAGCCGTCCGCGGTGGTCAGCGAGGGCCTCGTGGTGCGCACGGTCCCGGCCGCGAACACGCTCTTGGCCGCGGGCTCGAGGGTCGCGCTGGTGGTCTCGGTCGATGGGGCGACGGTCGAGGTGCCGTTCGTCGAGGACCTGTTCGCCGACACCGCCATCACGACGCTCCGCACCCAGGGCTTGACGGTGGCGACGGTCTTCGAAGTCGTGCCCGCCGGTTCGCCCTCGGTCGGCCGGGTGCTGAGTCAGTCGCCGGGCGCGTTCGACGAGGTCGAAGTCGGCACGACCGTGGTGATCACGGTCGGTGAGGCTCCACCCGTGACCACCACGACCACGGCGGCTCCCTGAGCGAGGCCGCGTCCGGTCGACGACGCGACCGCGCCTGGTACGCCTTGGCGACTGGAGACCGGGGCTCAGCCCGGACCGGTTCTCGTCCGGTGTCGGTGGTCGGAGCGACAGAGCGGTCGACCGTTGCGGGCCTCGGTCCGGCCGCCGTCGGCTGCGGGGAGGACATGGTCGATCTCGCAGCGGCTGGCCCGAACCTCACAGCCATCGGCTCGACAGGTGCGGGCGGCGTGCACGATCGCCTCGCGGACTTTGCCCTTGAAGAGCCGGACGTCGTGGCCGTAGTCGAGCACGTGGGACGGCGACTCGTAGACGAGCCGCCGGACCGTGCCGTGTAGCGCGAGGCGGATCGCCTCGTCGGGGGCGATGGCTCGACCGGAGTCGAGCTCGCACACGAAGTTGGTACCCAGCGGCTCCGGCGGTTCGACATCGAGGAGGCGGGCGAGGGCTCGATCGAAGGTGTCGGGATCCATGTGGATCACGACGATCGGCAACGGCCGCTTGCCGTCCCTCGGCGCCGTCTCGGCTCGGTGGGCCATCTCGACCAGGGCGCGGGCCCGGCGCTTCGCTTTGGTCGTCATCATCGACGGGGTCGCACGGAGGCCGTGTTCGTCGACCAGCCGCTTCCACTCCTCGCGGAACAGCTCCTGCTCGATGCGGTGGAGGACCTCCTCGAGCGCTTCGTAGCCAACCGAGTCGAGGTGGGCGATCAGCTCGCCACCCTCGGGCAGCTCCGAGAGTTGCACGGTGCCGTGGTCGGGGATGGCGTCGGGGTCGGACATCTCGGCCGGTTGGTTCTCGTCGTCGGCGAACTGCTCGAATCGATCGACGACGGTGAGCCAGTCATTCCAGCGCAGCTCGGCGGCCTTCTCGAGCAGGAAGGCTTCGCCCCACTCGGCGAGCTGGGGACGGCTCGCCGACGCTCGGAGCCTTTGGGCGTGCGCGGGGGTGATCCCGGCGTCGGCCAGTGCCTGGCGGACGAGCGGCATCGTGCGCATGCCGCGGCCGAGACCGATCCATTGGCGGGCGGTCGCCATCGGCACGCGGGCGGTCTCGCGCACGCCGGCTGCCGGGGAGGCGAAACCGAAGCCGGCCCAGTCGCGTTGGTGGTCGAAGGCGCCGGCGATGTGCGCCTTCAACGCCATCAGTTGTGCGTCGAGCCGAGCCAGTTGCTTCAGCGCCTGCCGCCGATCGCGCGGCGTGCAAGCGTCGAAGTCGACCTTCGCGGCGATGTCCATCGCCTCACTCAGATCGGTCAACTCCGCCACCGCCATGGGCCCACACTACGGAGGGGGTGTGACATCGACGGGCTTGGTTTCGCCCGGAAAATCAACGAAAAGTGCGGTTCGCGACACCCTGCTGACGTTGGCCGGACCGGGCCATCTACGGTCGTCCCATGTGCGGAAACCACGCGTCTGACGGCAGCCCGATCGATCATCACCACGACGATCGGCCGGTCTTCATGCCGCTCCCGCGGTCGCCCCGCACCGTCCGGCGGCGGGCCTTTCTCGGCGACGTCGGCAAGGGCACGGTTGCGTTCGCCGTCCTCACCCCGGCCGTGATCGCAGCCGCGTGCTCGTCGTCTGACGGCGAGACCACCGCACCGACATCGACGACCAGCACCTCCACCACGACGACCGGTTCGCCGACGACGTCGGGGCCGGACAACACCGAGTCGACCACCACCGCGCCGGCCGGAGACGAACCGGCGGCGACGTTGCAGTGGGCTCGAACCAACCTCGGCTTTGTCTCCGCCTACGTGCTCGTGCGCGGCACCGAGGCCGCCATCGTCGACACGGGCGTCGACGGCAGCGCCGACGACATCGGTGTGACCCTCACCGACATGGGGCTGACCTACGCCGATGTGCGTCACGTGATCCTCACCCACCTGCACGGCGACCATGTCGGGTCGACCTCGGCGGTCATGGCGCTGGCCACGAACGCGACGGCGTGGGCGGGGGAGGCCGACCTCGGCGGCATCCCGTTCGACGACATCTCGATCGCCGCCGACGGGGCCGAGGTCTTCGGCACCGAGATCGTCGCCACGCCCGGCCACACCGCTGGCCACATCTCGGTCTATGACCGGGAGGCGAGCCTGCTGGTGGCAGGCGACGCGATCAACACGCTCGACGGTGGCGTGCAGGGCCCCAACGAGCGGTTCACCGACGATCTCGAGCTCGCCAACGACTCGGCCCGTCGTCTCGCGGAGCTGTCGTTCAACACCTTGCTCGCCGGCCACGGCGACCCGGTCGAGGACCGAGCCGACACCGCCGTGCAGGCGATGGCCGCCGCGCTCTGAGCGAGGCCGTCAGCCGTACTGCTCGCGCAACTCCCGCTTCAAGACCTTGCCGGTCGCGTTGTGGGGGATCTCGTCGATGAACACGACCGACTGCGGGACCTTGAAGCGAGCCAGGTTGGCGCGGCAGTGGTTGATGATCGTCGCCTCGTCGATCTCGCGACCGTCCTTCACGACGACGCAGGCGCGCCCGACCTCGACCCACTTGTCGTCGGGGACCCCGATCACCGAGACCTCACCGATCTCGTCGAGTTGGTAGATCACGCTCTCGACCTCGGCGGGATACACGTTCTCGCCGCCGGAGATGTACATGTCCTTCCAGCGATCGACGATGTAGTAGAAGCCGTCCTCGTCCATCCGGGCGGCGTCGCCGGTGTGGAGCCAGCCATCGGTGAACGACTCCTCGTTGGCGTCGGGTCGGTTCCAGTAGCCCGGCGTGATGTTCGGGCCCTTGCACCAGAGCTCGCCGGTCTCGCCCTGGGGCGTCGGGTTGCCGTCCTCGTCGACGATCTTCACCTGGGTGTGCATGGCGGGAAGGCCGGCCGCGCCGATGCGGACCGCCGCGTCTTCGGGCTTGAGGGCGAGCACGAGCGGCGAGGTCTCGGTCATGCCGAACCCCTGCTGCAACGGCAGGCCCTTGGCGCTCCAGGTCTCGATGAGCGGCACCGGTGTCGGGGAGCCGCCGACACCACAGGTCTCGATGGTGGGGAAGGTCGCGTGCTCGAAGTCGGGCACCTGGCTCATGAACAAGAAGTTGGCGGGTACGGCGAGCAGGTGGGTGACGCCGACCTGCTCGTCGTTCATCAGCCGCAGGCACTCGGCGGGGTCGAAGGTCCGCATCACGATGTTCTTGCCGCCGAAGTGGAAGGCCGGGTTGGCGAAGCAGTTGAGCCCGCCGGTGTGAAACAGCGGCAACACGACGAGGTTCACCATGTTGGGCCCGCACAAGAAGAACTCGGTGCAGTTGATCGCGTTCCAGAACGCCATGCCCTGGGTGATCATCGCCCCCTTCGGGCGACCGGTCGTGCCGGACGTGTACATGATCGTGAGGAGGTCGTCGTGGGTCGACGCATGGTTCTCCTCGAGCGGCAGCGGGTCGGTCGTGATGATGACGTCGTCGTAGGTCGCGGCCGCGCCGGCCGGGTCGGGCGTCTCCCACGTCATCCGGTGGGCGATGTCGCAGGTCTTGACGAGGAGCTCCGCGGTCTCGGCGAAGTCGTCGTCGTGGATTAGCAGGCTGGGTCGGCAGTCGCCGAAGATGAACTCGAGTTCGGCCACCGCGAGCCGCCAGTTGACCGGGACGAAGACGGCGCCGAGTTTCCAGCAGGCGAACTGCACTTCGAAGAAGTTGCTGTTGTTGTTGGCGAGGACGCCGACGCGGTCGCCGGCACCGATGCCGAAGTCACGTCGGAAGGCGGCGGCGAGCCGGCTCGTTCGATCGTCGACCTCGGCCCAGGTGAACTCGCGATCGGTCGCGAGATCGTGGACGGCGACCTTGTCGGGCCGGGTGGCGGCGTGGTGGGCCACCCAGTCGAACGACGGAACGCTCATGGTCTTCCCCCTTGCTCGTGCCACGGGCACGTGAGGGCATTTTGCCGAGCGGCTCGAGCGCGCGCCAGAGGTCGAGGGTGTTCAGCTGCGGCCGACCGTCGCGGTGGTCGCGTCGTTGCGGTCGGCGTACACCAGGCGGATGGCCGACGGATCGGGGTTGCCGGCGTCGGGGCCGGTCCACAGGTGGTGCATACCGATGCGTTCGGCGACGCGCCACGACGCGACGTTGTGTTCGAGCATGTAGGTGACGACCGGTCGATCGGGCGCGACCCGGTTGGCGGCCGCGACGGCGGCGCGGGCGACCTCGGTGGCGTAGCCGTGGCCCTGCGATTCGGGGGTGAAGCGGTAGTAGAGGTTCCAACGCTGCTGGTCAGCGACGAGTCGGCAGCCCCCGCACCCGATGATCGGCCCGTCGGAATCGGCGCGGATCGACCAGTAGCCGAGGCCGGCCGCGTCCCAGTCGGCGATCGCGTCGTCGATGGCCGCTTCGCTCTGGGCGCGTTCGGTGTACAGCCCGGACGGGAAGTGCTCCCACACCCGTGGATCGGCGTGGATCGTGTGCCACTCGTCGACGTCGTCGATCGAGGGGCGGGCCAGATGGAGTCGCTCGGTCCGGTGGTCGGCCCAGTCGTCGGTCACTGGACCTCGGCGCGCACGAGGGTCTCGTAGAGGTCTTCGTACAGGCCACCGCTGTGGCGGAGTTCGTCGTGGGTGCCGCGTTCGACGACTCGGCCGTCGTCGAGCACGAGGATGAGGTCGGCGTCGGTGATGGTCGAGAGGCGATGGGCGATCACGAGCGAGGTCCGACCCCGGAGCGCTTCGGCCAGCGCTTCTTGCACTGCCGCTTCGTTCTCGGTGTCGAGGTGGCTGGTGGCCTCGTCGAGGATGACGATGGCGGGGTCCTTCAGCAGCATGCGGGCGATGGCCAGCCGCTGCTTCTCGCCGCCCGACAGGCGGTAGCCGCGTTCGCCGACGACGGTGTCGTAGCCCTCGGGGAGCGCGGCGATCACGTCGTGGATGCGAGCGGCCCGGCACGCGGCTTCGAGTTCGTCGTCGGTGGCGCCGGGTCGGGCGTAGCGGAGGTTGTCGCTGACCTTCTCGTGGAACAGGTGCGGGTCCTGGCTGACGACGCCGATCGATTGGCGCAGCGAATCCTGGGTGAGGGCGCGGACGTCGTGACCGTCGATGGTGATCGTGCCGGACGTGACGTCGTACAGCCGGGGCACGAGCGACGTCATCGTCGTCTTGCCCGCGCCGGATGGGCCGACGATGGCCACCATCTGGCCCGGCGCGATGTCGACGTCGAGGCCGCGCAGCACGTCGTCGGCGGAGGCGGTCGTCTCCCCGCCGCCGAGCGACTCGGGCGTGCCGTCGACCGGGTCGGGGTAGCGGAACACGACGTCGTCGAACCGGATCTCACCGCGGGCCGGTGCCGGCAGCTCGATCGCGTCGTCGGCGTCCTCGATCGGGTTCGGCGTGTCGAGCACCTCGAACACCCGCTCGAACGACACGAAGGCGGTCATGATGTCGACCCGCGCGTTCGAGAGCGACGTGAGTGGTAGGTAGATGCGCACCGTGTAGAGGCCGAGCGCGACGAGCGTGCCGGGCGTGATGTCGCCGTCGATGACCTGATGGCCGCCCCACCAGTAGACGAGCGCGGTACCGATGGCGCCGACCAGGGTGAGGGCGACGAGGAAGACCCGGGAGTACATCGCCGACTTGATGCCGATGTCGCGCACCCGACCGGCGCGGCCGCCGAAGTCGGTGGCTTCGGCCTGGTGGCGACCGAACAGCTTCACCAGCAACGCACCCGACACGTTGAACCGTTCGGTCATCGTGTTGTTCATCGAGGCGTTGAGGTTCATGCCCTCGCGGGTGATCTCGCTGAGGCCGGCGCCGACCCGACGGGCCGGGAGCACGAAGATCGGCAGGATGACGATCGCCATCAGGGTGAGCTTCCACTCCAGCAGGAGCATGGCGATGAGCGTGCCGCCCAGGGTGATGACGTTGCCGACGACCGTGCCGAGCGTGCCGGTGAAGGCCCGCTGCGCGCCGATGACGTCGTTGTTGAGGCGGCTGATCAGCGTGCCCGTCTGGGTGCGGGTGAAGAACGAGATCGGCATCCGCTGGACGTGATCGAACAACCGGACGCGGAGGTCGTAGATGAGGCCTTCGCCGATCCGGCTCGACAGGTACCGCTCGACCAGGCTCAGCATCGCCTCACCGAGCGCGGCGGCGACCATGAAGAGGAACAGGATGTTGAGGTAGCCGCCGTCACCGTCGACGATCGCATCGTCGAAGATCTCGCGGATCAGCAGCGGGGGCAGCAGGCCGAGGAACGTCGAGGCGATGATCGTGCCGAGGAAGCCGACGATCGATGACCGGTAAGGCCGCGCGAAGGCGAAGACGCGCTGTCGGGTCTGTTTGGTGAGCTGCTTGCCATCGAGCGCCGAGCGATCCGACGTCATCGAGTGCATCACCATGAACGGGCTGGGTGCATTCATCGGATCGTCCAACGTATCGATCGTCCGGACATTCCGACCCGATCGCGCCCGCGTCGGCTTGGGGCGGCTCGCCTACGCTCGGGTCTCGGCGGCAACGAGGGGCCAGCGACATGTCGACGAGGGTGCGAGTGGCGTTGGCGGGCGGTGCGTCGCTCGTCGCCGCCTTGGCGCTGCTGGCCTTCGTGGTATGGCCGGCCGCATCACCGTCGGACGATGGCGGTTCGCCCGCACGCGAGCCGCATCATCACACCGTGCACCTCCGTGGCTATGCGGACGGCGAACTCGTCAACACGTGCACAGGGGTGTTGGTGGCACCGCAGTGGGTGCTGACGGTGAAGCACTGTTGGAGCGGCGCCGACTCGTTCACCGCCATCGTCGGGGTCGCCGACTGGACCGCCGCCGAAGCCGATCCCGACGCCTTCGTGTACGAGTCGAGCACGATC
>CAZEML010000025.1:13834-32798 GCA_964513285.1 uncultured Candidatus Nemicrothrix sp. | reverse complement strand
GACGCCCAAGAGGAGCACGCCGACGGCACCGACCGTCACGTTGGGGCCCTTGGCCGCGACGGCCGCGACGCCCCGCACCCAACCCACCAGCAACGCGGTGGGCAGATGCAGCCACCGAGCAACGGGCTCCCCGGCGAAGCCGGCGACGAGCCCGCCCGTCCAGCCCCACATCATGATCGGGCCCGACGCCGGGCCGGCGAGGAGGTTGGCCGGCAACGCCGCCAGCGGCACGGGGCCGAAGATGATCACCAGCAGCGGCGACACCGCGAGCTGGGCGGCGATGGTGGTCGACGCCGCCACCCGAAACAGCTCCGGACCGCGCAGCCGGGCGGCCAGCGGCGCCGACAACCAGACGATCCCTGCGGTCGCGAGAACCGAGAGCTGGAAGGCCACGACTCGCACGAGGAAGGGATCGAGCACGATGAGCGCGATCACCGACCAGGACAGCGCCCGTCGCCCGTCGACGGGACCGCCGAGCACCGCCGCACCGACGCTCACGCCGGCCATCGCCGCCGCCCGCAGAACCGACGCTTCGAAGCGGGTGAGGGTCACGAAGCCGATGAGCGCCACCACGATGGTCGCCAGTCGGCCGGCGGGGCGCAGCCGTCGGGTGAGTGGCCCGAGCAAGGCGATCACGAACGCGACGTTCTGCCCCGAGACGACGAGGAGGTGACCGAGGCCCGCAGCCCGGAAGTCGTCGGCGACGACCGCGGACTGTTCCCGGTCGTCGCCGAGCACCATGCCGCTGAAGATGGCGCGATCGTCGCGATCGAGCGACGCCGCCCCGTCGGCGAGCAGCCGCCGAACCGCGTTGGTCGCCCGGCTAAGCGGGGACCCGACGGCGTGGTCGCGGATCTCGTCGACGGTGATCGACCCGACCTCGTGACGCCAACGGGCGAAATCGTCGCCAGCCCGCACCGGGCGGAACGAACCACCGACCCACACCCGCTCCCCCGCCAGCCGGTCGTCGAGGCGGCCGGCCAACGGACCGTGGGCGGTGATCGAGACCCGATGCTCGCCCCAGATCGCCCCGGCCCGCACGCCGACCGGACCCGATGGCCGCGGATCGGAGGTCAGCGTCACCCACGCGTCGACCGGGCCCGCCGGGGGTGGAGCGAAGGCGTCGACCGCTCGTGCCGACCACCACCCGGCCAGCAGAAGGGTGGTGACGAGGACGACGCCTCGACGGCGGGTCTTCGCAGCGGCGACCGCGACGAGGGCGGCGAACGCCCACCCCAACGAGACTCGCCACCACGCCCCAGCCGCGACGGCGAGTGCGACGAGATGCACCGTCACGGCGCCACCAAGCCGCGCAGGGCGTCGAGCTTCGCCGGCCCGATGCCCGGTACCGCCAGAAGATCGTCGACCGTTTGGAACGGCCCCTCCCGGCTGCGGTGCTCGACGATGGCCGCGGCGAGACTGGGGCCGATGCCCGGCAGGCTCTCGAGGACGTCAGCGGAGGCGGTCGACAATCCGACGACACCCGAGCCGGTGCTGCTGTCGCCGCCGTCGCCGGCTGCGCCGACGACGACCTCGACCTCCTCGCCCTCGACCGGGACCCAGATGCGTTGGCCGTCGGCGACCATCTGAGCGAGGTTGATCTGACGCCGATCGGCCATCGCAGTGAGCCCGCCGGCCGCGTCGATCGCATCGGCCACCCGCGACCCGGGCCGCAGCTCGTGGATGCCGGG
Source organism: uncultured Candidatus Nemicrothrix sp. (assembly GCA_964513285.1). Classification (GTDB taxonomy): domain Bacteria; phylum Actinomycetota; class Acidimicrobiia; order Acidimicrobiales; family Aldehydirespiratoraceae; genus UBA11606. Next base: position 31,107 of record CAZEML010000025.1, on the reverse strand, counting down.
GAACCGGACCGCACCGTCGACGTGCACCACGACGACGTCGGTCTCGACGGCGGCGGTCGTCGACACCGGGACCGACACCTCTTGCACGAACGGCAGCACCTCCTCGGCCGGCGGCGGCGGAGTACGCAACGCCCACCAGGCGCCGAGCCCGACCGCGGCGACTCCGGCGAGGGCGGCGATGACCCCTCCCGGCCGAAGGCCCAGGCGGTCACCGATGAGGACGGGCGCGCGCCGCCACGTGAAGGGTTCTTCGATCGGCTCGTCGCCGTCCACGGTCGCTCCCTTGGCCAGGGGACTCGTGGGGGAAGTGGCTCGGTTCGGACCCTAGCGGTCGAGGGTGACAGCGCGTCGGGCGCGCCCGAATGCTGCGGTCGCTAGAAGAGCGCGGTGCTCAGCTTGCGCCGCCACTCAGCGGTGCGCGGGTCGTCGGGACCGAGGACTTCGAGCAGGTCGACGAACTTCTGGCGGTCGTCGTCGTTGAACTTCACCGTCGGCAACAGGCCGGCGAGGGTGCCGTCGATGTCGTCCATCGATTCTCCGCCGGTACGGGCGAGCGCCCGGAGGTGGCGGGTCGCCGGCGACTCCGGGATCTTGTCGAGCAGGGCCAGACCCTGGTCGACCTGGCCTTCGTCGATGAGCGCGCCCGCAAGCGCGGTGAGGACGTCGGGGTTGTCGGGCTCGAGGGCGTAGGCCTGGTTGAGCGACGGCACGTCGCCGATCTCGAGCAGCCGCTCGACCTCGGACTGTTCCGAGGTCGGCGCCAGCTTCTGGACGAACTCGCGCACGGCGTCTTCGCCCTGGGCGCCCATGAAGCCGTCGACGATCTCGCCGTCCTTCATCGCGTAGACCGCGGGGATCGACTGGACCCGGAACGCCTGGGCGACGGCCGGGTTGGCGTCGACGTCGACCTTGGCGAGTTCGACCCCGCCGCTGGTCTCACCGATCACCTTCTCGAGGATCGGACCGAGCTGCTTGCACGGGCCACACCACTCGGCCCACAGGTCGATCACGACCGGGACCTGGTGGGACCGCTGCACGACATCGGTCTCGAACGTTGCGTCAGTCACATCAGCCATCAGGTCATGCAACGTATCGCCCGCTACGCCAATTCCCGGGCCGGGGTCTACCCTCGGTTCCTCAGGAGGTTCCCGTGGCTCGACCGGCACGACCCGACGATCTCTACACCCTGCACAGCGTTCCCTCGCTCGACGCGCCGGTGCTGCTCTTGCACCTCGGCGGATGGATCGACGCGGGCGCCTGCGCAGCCGAAGCGCTCGACACGATCCTCGGCCAGGTCGCCCCGGCGACGGTCGCCGAGTTCGACACCGAGTGGCTGCTCGACCATCGGGCCCGCCGCCCGACGATGCACATCGTCGAGGGCGTCAACGTCGGGCTCGACTGGCCCGAGATCACCCTCGTCGCCGGCCAGGACGCCACCGGCAACGACGTGCTGATCCTCCACGGCGCCGAACCGGACCACAACTGGCGCACCTTCTGCGATGCGGTCGCCGAGCTCGCCACCCGTTTCGGTGTGCGTCGGGCGATCGGTCTGGGCGCCTACCCGGCGTCGTCGCCCCACACCCGCCCGTCGCGGCTGAGCGCCACCGCCGCCACGCCAGAGCTGGCCTCGCTCGGCTTCACCCCGGCCACCCTCGACGTTCCCGCGGGCATCCAGGCCGCGCTCGAACTCGCGCTGCACGACGCGGGCATCGAGGCCGTCGGGCTCTGGGCGCAGGTGCCGCACTACATCTCCGGCGCCCACTACCCCGCCGCCAGCCTCGCCCTCGTCGACGGTCTCGTCGGCGCAGCCGGGCTCGTCTTCGACTCCAGCCAGCTCGCGGCCGACTCGCTGGCGACCCGTAACCGGCTCGACGACCTCGTCAGCGACGAGGACTCCCACCGGGAGATGCTCGCCGCCCTGGAGAAGCAGTACGACGACCTCGTCGACGCCGAAGCCGAACTCGCGAGCGGCGACGATCTCGAAGATCAGCTCGAGGCGTTCCTGCGCAGCCAGGACGACGGCGACGACTGATCCCTGCCGCGACTAGGGCAGGCGCCAGAGCGTCCCGCTGCGGAACTCGGCCACGACGACCGCGCCCGCCGGGGGCTCGGCATCGACCGGGATCAGGACGTGGGTGGTGTCGGCGGTCGCCTCGGTGACGGAACGGTCGAAGCCGACCTCCCACACGACGGCGTTCGTCAGGTTGGGCGAGACCGTCGTGATGTCGACGAACACCTCGCCGATCGATCCGTCGTCGGGGGTCAGCGCGGCCGCCTCTGCGGCGGGGGTGTTGACGTAGAGCTCGTCGAGCGTGGCGTCGCCGGAGTCGACGGCCCACATCGCCAACAGCACCGCGAGGGCGGCGGCTCGCCCCGGGCCCCGCCACCTGGCCAACGCCCACATCGAGAGTCCGGCCACGATCGCGACGGAGGCCGCCGCGCCGGGTTCGAAGATGTCACCGCCGTAGGGAGCACCGGACACCTCGACGCCGAGCATCATCACCGGCGAGCGAGCCGACGCCCACGTGTTGCCCGGCCCGTTCCACGCCGCGACGATGCCCGCGACCACCGGGAGACCGAACCCGAGCGCGAGCGCGACTCGGCCGCGAACCCGGTCGAGCGTGGCGAGACCCACCGCGAACAGGATCGGGGCCATGACCTCGACGTAGCGGCCGTGCAGCCACTTGTCGGCCCGAGGTACGCCGGTGAGGAACCAGGCCGCGACCGCCAGCACCGCGAGCCCCATCCCCAGGATCGGCCAGGTCCGCCGCTGTCGGGCCAACACGACCGCACCCCACACCGCCACGAGCGTCCCCGCGAGCACGAGGTAGGTGACCGCTCCCATCGCGTGCTGAGGCGCAGCCGGCAACAGCTCATCGACGCCTCGCCGCGACGCGAGGTCGCCGGCGTCGTAGGTGCCGGTACTGCCGAACGCCGCGTCGGCTGCGGTCGACCGGATCCACTCGACCAGGCCCAGTGCCGCGATCCCCACCGCCCCCAGCCCGACCGCTCGACCGCGAGCTAAGCCCCAGATCGTCGCCGCCCCGGCCGCAATCACGACCACCGCGGCCGGGCCGAGTCGAGGATGGCCGGCGAACAGCCCGACCCCAGCCAGCACCGCCAGCGCCGCGGATGGCGGCGTCCTCTGCTCGAGCGCCACGATCATCGCGAGCGCTGCTGCGGCGACGAGCAGCCACAGGAGCCGCTCCGACCATGCGATCGAGGCGGTCAACATCCCGGCGGGCAGCATCGCCGCGGCCACCGCCGCCGCGAGCGCCGGCCACCAGTCGACGCCGGCGACCCTGCGCACGAGCGCGTACAAGACCGGCACCAACAGCGCGCCGGCGAGCGCGTTGACGCCCCTCGCCCACACCATCATCGACGGCTCGTCGAGCCCGAGCAGCCAGCCCGGAGCGAGCAGCAGCGGATAGAGCGGGCCGTACGGCGCTTGGGCGGCCATCGGAGCGGCCCCCTGCCCGGCGATCGCGTGGGCGAGTCCGAAGTTGGCGAGATCGTCCGCCGTGAGCAGCGGCCCCGGCGTGCTCGTCGCGACGATGAAGCCGATCCCAAAGACGAACGCCGACGCGACGGCCACCCACCGGTTCGGCGTCATCGTCGGGAGGCGCATCGCGGCGACGCTAGATGACCGCCTCGACACGCCGTGGGAGGGTGGAGGCCCGAACCGGGGGTGCTACGATCGTCCTCCGCAACTCGGGGCTATAGCTCAGTTGGTAGAGCGCTTCCATGGCATGGAAGAGGTCAGGGGTTCAATTCCCCTTAGCTCCACAAGAACCGAGGAACCGGGACTCCGCAAGGGGTCCCGTTCTGCGTTTTGGTGCCGCCTACGCTGCAGGCATGGACGATCTCGAACTCCGGCGTCACGTGTACCGGGCGATCGCCGAGACGGGGCACGCGCCGACGGCGGCCGAGATCGCCGAACTGGTCGGCGGACCGGACGCGGCGGCTGAGCATCTGGCTCGCCTCGACGACCGGCACTTCGTCGTGCTCGGCGACGACGGCGAGATCGCCATGGCGTTGCCGTTCGCGGCCAAGCCCACCGGCCACCGCGTCATCGCCGGAGAGCAGAGTTGGTGGGCGAACTGTGCGTGGGATGCGCTCGCCATTCCCGCGGCGCTCCACCGCGACGCTCACGTCGAGGCTCGGTGGCTCGATGACGACTCCCCCGTCGACCTCCGCATCGAGAACGGCCGCCCGGTCGGCGATGCCGCCGACGGCCTCATCCACTTCACGATCCCGGCCCGCCGCTGGTGGGACGACATCGTCGAGACATGAGCGAACATCCGCTTCCTCCGGTCGGAGGACCATCTCAGCAACAGCGGGGGCGAGGGCGGGATGGCCGCTCCGGTGATGGTGATGTGGGAGCTGACCCTCGGTTGGTACGGCGCCCGACTCGATCCCGACTGGTCGCCCCCAGCCGTCGAGCAGCTCCAGGGGTTGCTCGATCAGGTCGGCCTGACCGACCCGTTCTGGCGGTTGACCTGAGGCCGGTCAGGCCGACTCGGGCCGTGGGGTGAGCGGTTCCCACTCGACGCGGGGGCGGTCGCTCCACAGCCGTTCGAGTTGGTAGAAGTCGCGCTGCTCTTGATGGAAGACGTGGACGACGAACGCGCCGTAGTCCATCAGCACCCACTCCCGCTCCTCGAGGCCTTCGACCCGGACGGGGCTCGGCCCGCCGACCTTCTTGACCTCTTCCTCGACCGAGTCGACGATCGCCGCGACCTGACGGGAGTTGGGAGCGCTGGTGACGACGAAGTAGTCCGAGACCGAGAACACGTCGCCGACGTCGATGATCAAGGTGTCGGAGGCCTTCTTGTCGTCGGCCGCGCCGGCGGCGATGCGCACATGGTGCAACAGCTCGTCGGCGTGGTTCACGGGGCCTCCCAGTCGGTGCCGATCACGATGGTCAGATCGGCGGGGTCATCGGTGCGCGGGTCGAATCGCGCCTCGCCATCGATCTCGGCGGCGAGTGCCTCCGCGACGTCCGCGTCGGCCTGCTCATGGTACGAGACCGTGGTCTCGGTCACGCCGAATTCGAGGGCGTTGCCGACGATCGCGACCTCGGCCAGATCACTCAACACGTCGAACGACGCCTGGGCGATTCGACGGTCGCCGGTGCCATCGAGCAGCCGGATGGTGGGCAGGCCCGAGCCGAGCGGCGCGACCGGAACCGGGGTCATGCGGTCCGCGATCTCGTCGAGCCACGCCCAGCCGGCGTCGTCGAAGCCATAGACCGGGGTGCCGTCGTGGGTCTCGGTGGGACGGGCCGGGGCGAGCTGGATGTCGCGCTGGCCGACGCCGAAGGCCCGGAGGTAGGGCGACAGTCCCTCGTCGAACGGCGGGACCACGGTGTTGATGTCGGTGGCGCGGCCGATGACCAGCAACCAGCTCTCCCAGAGGTCGGCCTGGCGTACGTTGCGGTTGGCGTCGGCCTCATCGGGGTTGCGGAAGGCGTAGAGCTCGGCGGCGACCTCGCCATCGAGCTGCTTGGAGCCGGCCCCCAGGTACAGCTCAGTCTCGCCCTCCGGCGTGACCTGGAAAAGATCGTCGAGCAGACCGAACGGCAGCGGTTCGGCCAAGGCGAGCAGGAGGCCGAAGTCCCGGGTGTTGTAGGTCGCGGTCTCGACGAAGCCGAACCCGAAGAGCGTGCCGACGGCCTGCTCCACCGCCTCCGCGCCATCGGCCGCGTAGCGATCGGCGAGCGTCGCTCCCTCGACACCGTCGGCGGCGAGGTCCGACGACAACAGGACGATCTGCCCACCGTTGTCGAGCAGGGTGCGAGCCATCACCGTGACCCCGACGAGCTGATCGCTGTCGTCGGTGTGCAGGACCATCATCGTCGGGGTGGGAACGACGAAGGCTTCGTAGCCCGGAGCGGTCGGTTCGCTCGGGACCTCGACGACGGTGCCGTCGGTGGAGTCGAGCACCGCCTTGGTGCCCTCCCGCCAGAGATCGAACGCGACATAGCCGAGCACCAAGAGCACGAGGGGGAAGAGGAACCGCCAGAACGGGTTCGCCTTCGGCGCCGGCACGCGTCGGCGGAACCGTCGCCGTGAGGGTTCGAGATCGTCACCCCATTCGCGCAAGCGCGTCTCGTCGGGTGATGCCGCTTCGGTCGAGGTCACCCGGGCCTCCGGTAGAGCCCCTGCATCTCGATCCGGTCCGCGATCACTTCGGGAACGAGGCCACGGATCGGTTCGCCGGACGCGACCCGGCGACGGATGTCGGATGACGAGATCTCCAGGGCCGGCACCTGCACGACTTCGTGATCCCATCCGGCGGGCGGACGACCGCCCTCGCGGCCGCCGCGATCGACCACGACGGTCGTGGCGAGACGAGCGACGTCGTCGGGACGGTGCCAGGTGTCGAGACCCTCGGCCGCGTCGGAACCGACGATGAGGAACCACGACGCGTGGGTGAGGTCGCGCAGGATCTCGAGCGTGTCGGCGGTGTAGGACGGCCCCCGCCGTTCGATCTCGATCGCGCTCACCTCGAGCCCGTCGAGTCCGTCGACCGCGGCGCGGGTCATCGCGAGGCGGGTCTCCGCCGGCGTGATCTCGGCCTCGGCGGTCTTTTGCCACGGGTCACCGGCGACCACGAGCATGACGATGTCGAGCTCGAGCGCGTGTTGGACTTCGAGGGCGGTGGCGATGTGGCCGAGATGAGGCGGATCGAAGGTTCCGCCGAAGACACCGATGCGAGGCACGGTTCGGGAGTGTACGCGTTGACGCACCGTCGTCGGGTTCGTGTCGCGCTCGGTGTCGGCGGCGAAGCGGCTCAGACCAGGCCGAACGTCCCGTTATCGGTTAGCCAGCGACTTTCGTCAGCCGCGTGACATAAGTCACGTCATTGGTTCTTTACTGACGCGTAACAATGTGCGCACAATAGACCGGCTGGACCGGAGTGCGGCGCGTGCAAAGAACAGCGAGCACACGGTACCTCAGTTCCCCCGCAAAACCCACCGAGTAGGGAATTCGTTCACGCGCGTTCCCGTTGTGAGAAGTGTCATGAGCGATTCTGTTGGACAGTACCTGAACGAGATCGGCGCGGTTGCGCTGCTCAACGCCCAAGAAGAGCGCGAGCTCTCCCAGATCATCGAGAAGGGCTTCGAAGCCCGTGCCCGCAAGGAAGCCGGCGAGAAGGGCCGTGAGCTCGATCGTGCGATCCGCGACGCCGCAGCGGCCAAGGACCGGTTCATCCGGGCCAACCTCCGCCTCGTCGTGAGCGTCGCCCGCCGCTACCCCCTGCCCCCCGGCATGGAGCTCCTCGACCTCATCCAGGAAGGCAACCTCGGCCTCGAGCACGCCGTCGACAAGTTCGACTGGCGCAAGGGCTTCAAGTTCTCGACCTACGCCACCTTCTGGATCCGTCAGGCCATCGGTCGTGCCCTCGACCAGAAGGCCTCCCTGGTTCGCCTTCCCGGCGACCGTTCGGCCAGCCTCCGCGCCGCCCTTCGTGCGGTGTCGGGCGACGGCGACGAGCTCGACGACGAGCACGCCCGCCTGCACCGGCTGACCACCCCGACCAGCCTCGACCGCACGATCGGCGACGACGACTCCAACGAGCTCGTCGACCTGCTCCCCGACTCCAACCCCGGCCCTGAGGTCGAGGTCATGGCCAACGCCGAGATGGAGATGGTGACCGGTCTGCTCGACATCCTCGATCCCCGCGCCAAGTACGCGGTGGAGCAGCGCTTCGGCCTCGGTGATGGCCGCAAGCGTTCGTACCGTGAGGTCGGCGAAGACCTCGGCGTCACCGCCGAAGCCGCTCGTCGTCTCGTGAAGCGGGCGATCCACTCGGTGCGCGAGCACGCCGCCGACATGGCCGACACCGTCGGCGTCGCCTGATCCACTCCCCCACGGGAACAACACTGCTGCGAAGCGGCAGCGACAACAAAACGCTCACCGGAGCCCCCGCCTCGGCGGGGGCTCCGGCCGTTTTGTCGCAACGGCAGCGGCCCCGTGCCATCACCGACCCGATCGACGGTCTGCGGTTCCGCCCGCAGCCTGTGGAAACCGAGTTGGCACAAGCGGGTGGGGCCACCAGACTTGGGAGGTGACTTCCACCTGGACACCCAGCACGTGGCGAGACCTGCCGATCAAGCATCAGCCCGAGTGGCCCGACGAGGGCGAACTCGATCAGGCGCTCAAGATGCTCGGGCAGATGCCTCCGCTCGTGTTCGCCGGTGAGGCCCGAAACCTCACCGACCAGTTGGCCCGGGTCGCACGAGGCGAGGCGTTCCTGCTGCAGGCAGGCGACTGTGCCGAATCGTTCGACAGCTCGGCCGACTCGATCCGCGACAAGCTCCGCGTGATCCTCCAGATGGCGGTCGTGCTCACCTATTCGGGCGGCCTCCCGGTCGTGAAGGTCGGGCGCATCGCCGGCCAGTTCGCCAAGCCGCGGTCCTCGCCCATCGAGACCAAGGGCGACATCGAGTTGCCGTCGTTCCTCGGCCAGATCGTCAACGACATCGGCTTCACCGAGAGCGAGCGGCGTCCCGACGCCCAGCGACTGCTGACCGCCTACCACCGGGCCGCCTCCACGCTGAACCTGCTCCGGGCGTTCACCCGAGGCGGCTACGCCGACCTGTCGCAGATCAACACGTGGAACCGCGAGTTCGTCGCCTCCTCCCCTGCCGGTGAGCGCTACAGCCAGATGGCCGACGAGATCGACCGGGCGTTGCGGTTCATGGACGCCTGTGGCATCAACGGCTCGACCGTGCCCGCGATCCACGAGGTCGACTTCTTCACCAGCCACGAGGCGCTGCTGCTCAACTACGAGGAAGCCCTCACCCGTGAGGATTCCCTCACCGGCGACTGGTACGACTGCTCGGCGCACATGCTCTGGATCGGTGAGCGCACCCGTCAGCTCGACGGTGCCCACATCGAGTTCCTGCGTGGGGTCAAGAACCCGCTCGGCTGCAAGGTCGGTCCGACGGCCACCGCCGACGAGGTCCTGGCTCTGTGCGAGGCGCTCAACCCCGACAAGGTTCCAGGCCGTCTCACGCTCATCACCCGTCAGGGCGCCGACAACGTCCGCGACAACCTGCCGCCGCTACTGGCGGCGGTTCGCGACTCCGGTCACCCGGTCGTGTGGGCCTGCGACCCGAGGCACGGCAACACCGACACCGCTGAGGGCGGGCACAAGACCCGTCACTTCGACCGCATCCTCGACGAGATCGCCGGCTTCTTCGCCGCCCACCGCCAGGAAGGCACCTGGGCCGGCGGCATCCACGTCGAGCTGACCGGCGACTCGGTGACCGAGTGTGTCGGCGGCGGCGACGGCCTCGAAGAGACCGCGCTCGACCAGGCGTACGAGACGATGTGTGACCCGCGTCTGAACGGTCGCCAGTCCGTCGATCTCGCCTTCATGGTCGCGGAGCTGTTGCGCTCGGAGTGACCCGGCGGACATCGCCGAGAAAAACCCACATCCGCTGCATCCACAGGATCCGGTCCCTCCGTTAGCGGGGAAGGAACGTGCTCGACCGAGCGCGTGTCACTTCAACCCCGCAACGGAAGGAATCCCCCAATGCGATCCCTGCTTCGCATCCTTGCCCTCCTGCTGTCCCTCGCTCTCGTGGCGGCAGCGTGTGGCGACGACGACCCGATCGAGGAGTCCGGCTCGGACTCGTCGTCGGACGCCGCCGAGGACGACATGGCCGAAGAGGAAGACGGCCCCGGCACCATCGTCGACGTCGCCGTCGGCGCCGGCAGCTTCGAGACCCTCGTCGCCGCCGTCACCGAAGCCGGCCTGGTCGAGACGCTGAGCGGTGAGGGTCCCTTCACCGTGTTCGCCCCGACCGACGACGCCTTCGCCGACGCCCTCGCCGCTCTCGGCCTGACCGCTGAGGAGCTGCTCGGCAGCGACCTGCTCGGCGACATCCTCACGTACCACGTGGTCGCCGGTGAGGTCGACGCCGCCACCGCCATCAGCCTCGACGGCCAGTCCGCCGCCACCGTGCAGGGCGAAGAGATCGCCATCAGCGTGGTCGACGGTTCCGTCGTCATCAACGACTCCGCCACCGTCATCAGCCCCGACGTGGCCGCCAGCAACGGCATCATCCACGTGATCGACGCCGTCATCCTCCCGCCGACCATCGCCGAGGTGCTGCTGCACGGCGGCGACGACATGGCCGAGGACGACATGGCTGAGGAAGACGACATGGCCGAGGAAGAGGAGGCCGCTGAGGCCGACGCTCCGGGCACCATCGTCGACGTCGCCGTCGGCGCCGGCAGCTTCAACACCCTGGTCGCCGCCGTCACCGCCGCCGGCCTGGTCGACACCTTGAGCGGTGAGGGCCCCTTCACCGTCTTCGCTCCGACCGACGACGCCTTCGCTGCCGCCCTCGACGCCCTCGGCATCACCGCCGACGACCTCCTGGCCGACACCGAGACCCTCACGGCGATCCTGACCTACCACGTGGTCGCCGGCGAGGTCGACGCCGCCACCGCCATCAGCCTCGACGGCCAGTCCGCCGCCACCGTCAACGGCGCCGAGATCGCCATCAGCGTGGTCGACGGCTCCGTCGTCATCAACGAGGCCACCGTGGTCCAGCCCGACGTGATGGCCAGCAACGGCATCATCCACGTCATCGACTCGGTCCTCCTCCCCCCGGCGTCCTGATCAGTTCATGAACCATCTGTCCCTTCCCTTCGTGCCCGCCGGCCGCACCGTCGTCTCCTCCCTCCCGGGGCGACGAGTGCGCCGGCCGGCGCGGCCGTTGGGAGGGTGCGGATGACCCTCATCGACGGAGTTCAGGTCACCACGACCCGGCCGGCTCGCTACGATCGGCGTATGACCACCGCCGAGGTGCCCGTCGGGCACGACGTCGAGACCGCCTTCGTGCGCGGCGATGACGATGCGCTGCGGCGGGCCTACGACGAGTACGGCCGGCTGGTCTACTCCTTCTGCGCCCGCTCGCTCGGTAGCGAGCGGGCCAAGGACGTCACCCAAGAGGTGTTCCTCAGCGCCTGGCGGGCCCGCGAGCGCTACAACCCCGACAAAGGGCGGCTCGGTGCCTGGCTGATGGGCATCGCCCGCAACCGGGTCATCGACAACGTCCGCAGCGAGAAGCGCCACAGCGACCGCCGCGCCGACGAGGACTCCGTCGAACTCTCGACCGAGGCCGAAGTCGAGCGGACGAGCGACCAGATGCTGGTGGCCGACGCCCTTCGCGAACTCCCCGAGCGGTCACGAGAAGTGATCATGCTCGCCTACTTCCACGACCTCACCCATCCCCAGATCGCCGAGCGCACCAACATTCCGCTCGGCACCGTCAAGAGCGACATCCGCCGCGGCCTCGCCCGGATCCGGCGTCACATGGAGACGCAGCATGACTGACGACGACCTCCACCTCGCAACCGAAGACGACGCCCACATCGAGGCGATCCTCCGCTCGATGAGCGCCGACGATCTCGACCTCGAGCTGCCGCCGGCCGACCTCTGGGACAGCATCGACGCCGCCGTTCGCGCCGACGCCCCGCCTGCCCCCGCCGACGAGCCGAGCTCGGGATCGGGGAACGTCATCGATCTCACCAGTCGGTTTCGCCGCGGCACCGCCTACTTCGCCGCCGCCGCAGCCGCCGTGGTCGTCGTGATCGGCGCCGTCGTCGTGTCGGCCAGCAGCAACGACGACACGACCGAGGTCGTGGGTGAAGCCGAACTCGTCTGGGACGACGGCTTCGTCGCCGAAGGCACCGAGGTCACGATCAACACGACGATCCTGACCGACGGCGCCGTCGACTCCGTCCGTATCGACGACGGGGCACTCCCGACCCGAGCGGACGAAGATCTCGAACTCTGGGTGATCGGCGTCAACGGCGACGAACTCACGATCCAGTCGCTCGGTGTCATCGACGAGGCGTCTGGCACCTACGACGTGCCGGCCGAGTTCGATGCAGACGCGTTCGAGACCGTCCTGGTCGACATCAGCTTCGAGCCTCGTGACGGCGTCGAGACCCACTCGGGCGCCTCGATCGTCCGCGGCCCGATCGTCGACGCCTAGGGCTTCACCCAGTTCGTCTTCGTGTAGGCCGGGGTGAACCCGGCCCGCCGAAGGTTCCGTTCGGAGTCGCTCCCCGGCTGAGTCATCGAGACCGCGTAGCGACAGCCGCGGTCGACCGCGGCTCGCAGCCGCCATTCGATCAGCCCCGACTGCACGCCACGACGCCGCTCATCGGGACGGGTCGACATCCCGCCGAGGGTGGCGATGCCCTCGCTGATCCGCAAGGCGGCACAGCCCAACGGGCGGCCGTCGGCGGGATCGCGAGCGAGCAGGAGGCCGGGATCGTCGGCGACGAACGCCGCCGCCGCCATCGTGTTGTTGGCGGCGACGGCTCGCGGCTCGGTGTGGCCCCAGCCAGCCGCCGACGTCGCTTGCCAGATCGCGAGCTCCGACTCGCTCACCAGCGCGATGTCGACGCCGGGGATCGGCGCAGGGAGCGCCTCAAGCGGATGCAGGAGCACGAGTCGCTGGCCGTCGCGTTGCCAGCCTTCAGCCTCGAGGAGGGCGACCACGTCCGACCGGGTCGCGTCACAGAGCTCGAAGGCGGCGGGAACGCCGACCTCGGCCGCGTGCTGCGCGACATGCTCCAGATCGTTCGATGTCAGCGGCTCGGTCAGGCCCGCCGCCATGCACTGGTTCACGAACAGGCCCGCGCCCGACAACAGGGCCCAGCCGTCGGCCACCGTGAACGTCATCGACCTCCACGACGGCTCGGTAGCGGCGATCGTCTCGACGACGCGGCGCTCTTCCTCGACCCCGATCCGTTCGATCTCGATGATCTGGTCGAGGTCCATGTCAGAGGGTGAAGGTCATCTCCGACACCAGGGCGCCGGGCAGCCGGAGGCTCTCCATCGAGCGGTGGTGATACGTCGATGAGTCGAGGATGGTGTCCGCCGTGTCGGTCAGGCCTTCGAGCCGGTCGCCGAGCAGGTGGTAGGCCGTGTCGTCGAACCGGAGCACCTCGATCGGGGCGACGATCTCGCCGTCCTCGACCCAGAAGGTGCCGAAGCGGGTCATACCCGTGGTGCGGCACGCTGCCCGGTCCGAGAAGTTCAGGTACCAGAGGTTGCCGACGTAGAGCCCGGTGCCGAGCGCATCGAGCACGCCGTCGGTCGGCAGGTCGCCGGGGTCCATCGAGATCGCCATCGGTGCTTCCCAGTCGACCGCACCGTTGGTCTCCACCCCGTACTCCTGGGCGGAGCGAGGCGAGACCAGGTGGCGGTCGAACCGGCCTGCGGTGATGAGCGGCACCTCGTCGGGCCGGGCGAACCCTGACGACTGGAAGTCGGGGGCGACACCGCCGGCGATGTCCTCGCGGATGGTGACGCCAGGCGCGAACGCGGCCCCGTCGGTGACCATCCGCAGGAGCGGGGTCTGGCGGGTCTCGTGCGCCCGGAGCCCGAAGCCACCCCAGGCGAGCATCCCCATGATCTCCTCGACCGCCGACGGGCTGAGGTAGGACCGATACGCGCCGGGAGGCAGGGTCTTCGGGGTGCGACCCAGCGCGTCGAGTTCACGAACCGACCAATCGAGCTTGGCGGCGAACGCGTCGGACTCCCAGGTGGTGCCCGCGTAGCCGTTCTTGGTCGCCTTGTCGCCGCTCAGGTGCAGCGACCAGTCGAGGTTGAAGGTCGAGGCCTCGAACCAGTTGCGCTGGCCCAAGGACGAGCCGAAGGCCTGGTAGGTCGCACCCGCTGCGTAGATGCCGACGAAGTCCTTCCCCGCCGCACCCGTCGCCACCGTGTCGACCGCGTCGGCCGCCGCCGGCAAGGTGCCGCTCACGAAGCGCTCCGAGTCGACGCCCTCGGTCGCGTACAACAGGTACGGATCCTCGGGCAGCACGGCCCGCTGGGAGCGCAGATCGCCGAGCAACGCCGTGATGCGGGCCTGATCGGTCGGCCGATCGCCGGTGAGCGAGACCGAACCTTCGGCGTGGTGCCGGCCCTCGATCAGGTCGATCGAGAGGGTCTGCTGCTGCACGGTGCCGGCCTGGCGCACCGCCGCATGGTTGAAGCGCACGAAGTCGCTCGTCTCGCCCCGGAGCGACGCGAGGAGAACCTCGCCGCCCTGCAAGGTGCCGGTCGCCCAGGTGACGAGGTCGTCGAAGTCGCTGCGAACGTCGGCGGTGCTCACTCGGCCCCTCCGAACACCTCGATGTTGGAGAACCGGCAGTGCGGCGATGCATGGCCGACCCGAATGATCTGGTTGGGCTCGCCCTTGCCACAGTTGGGCGTGCCCATGGTGATGAAGTCGTCGGCCACGCCGCTGAGACTGCGCCAGAAGGTGGACGAGATGCCCCGATAGTTCGGGTTGCGGACGACATGACCGAGCTCACCGTTCTCGATGACCCGACCGAGCTCACATCCGAACTGGAACTTGTTGCGGCTGTCGTCGATCGACCACGAGACGTTGGTCTGCATCAACACGCCGTGCTCGACCCCGGCGATCAGCTCGTCGAGCGTGGCATCGCCGGGCTCGACGTTGAGGTTCGCCATCCGATCGATCGGCGGCCGGTTCCAGCTCGACGCCCGGCTGTTGGCGACGCCGTCCATCCCGGCGCGGGCCTGCGAGATGCTGCCGCCCAACGGGCGCTGCAGGATGCCGTCCTTGATCAGATGGGTGCGCTCGGCCGGGGTGCCGTCGTCGTCGAAGCCGTAGCTGGCGACCTCACCCGCCACCGTCGGGTCGAAGGTGACGTTGAGCAGCTCGCTGCCGTACTGGTAGGTGCCGAACATGTCCGGCGTCACGAAGCTGGTGCCGGCGTAGTTCCGCTCGTCGCCGAGGATGCGGTCGAGTTCGAGCGGATGACCGATCGATTCGTGGATCTGCAGCACCATCTGGTCGGGAGCGAGGATGAGGTCCATCGTGCCGCTGGGACAGTTGGGCGCCTCGAGCAGGGCGATCGCTTCCTCGCCGATGCGGACCGACGCATCGCCGAACCCGTGCCGGGCGAGCACCTCCAGGCCACCCTGACCGCCGAGCGCGGCCCGTCCGTACGTGCGGGTCTGGGTGTTGGAACCGACGTTGGCGGTCGCGCGGAGATCGGGGAAGACCTGATGGATCCGCTGCACGACCCGGCCGCCGCCGTTGGTGACCAACAACGAGTCGATGTCGTACCGCGTGATCGCCGCGGCCCGATCGACGATGCGCTCGTCGACGTCGAGCGCGGCATCGGCCCGGACGAGCATGGCGATCTGGTCGGCGAGGTCCATCGCCTCGAACGACTCCGCCACCGGCGACTCGTACTCGCCGACCGTGTGGGCCAGTGGCGTCTGGTCGACCACGCTGCGACCCGCCGTGGCGTTCGCCCACTCCGAGGCCCGCTGGACCGCGGCGAGGAGACCCGCGTCGGTCAGGTCGGAGGTGGCGCCGTAGCCGATGCCCCCGTTGCGCCACACGGTGAACATGACGCCCTCGTCGTGGCTCGCCGACGCCGGCTCGACCACGCCGTTGCGGACGAGCAGATGGCTCCCCCGCTCGACGACATGACGGGCCGACGCGTAGTCGGCATCTGCAGGGAGAACCGAACGCAGCCGGTCCTCCAGACGGGTCTCGAGATCGGTCATGCGCCGAGCGTACCGGTGGGCCAGCGGCCCGGACGCGGCGGTTTACGCGAGGTTCTCGTTCTCGTCGGGTCGAACTCGCCTAGGCGAGGTTCTCGACGAACGCTTCGAGCTGGCGCAGGTTGCGCACCTCGAACGTGCCGTCGCAGTACTGGGCGTACTCGCCGACGATCGAATCGCCGGTGTCCCAGTAGCTGTTGGGCTCCGGGTTCAGCCAGTGGACCGCGCGGGCCTTCTCGTTCATCGCCTTGATGATCCAGCTCTCCGACGCGTGGTAGTTGTTGCGCGCATCGCCGAGGATCATGATCGAGGTGCGGGGCCCGATGTCGTTGCCGTACTTCTCCCAGAACACCCCGAGGGCGTGGCCGTAGTCGGAATGACCGTCGACCCACACGACGTCGGCCTCGGTGTTGACTCGATGCACCGCCTCGTTGATGTCCTCGACCCCCTCGAACATGTGGGTGACCTCGTCGAGACCGTCGATGAACACGAACGCCCGCACCTTCGAGAACTGACCCGAGATGGCGTAGACGAGGTGGAGGGTGAAGCGAGCGAACGCCGCCACCGAGCCGGAGATGTCGGCGATGACGAAGATCTCGGGCTTGTGCGGGCGCGGATTGCGGAACTTGGGCTCGGCCGGCACACCGCCATAGCTCAGGCTGGCGCGCACCGTGCGGCGGAAGTCGAGCGGACCCTTGCGCCCGTGGCGTCGCTTGCGCTGCAACCGAGCGGCGAGCTTGCGGGTGAGCGGATAGATCGCCTTGCGCAGCGACGCCATCTCCTCGCGGGAGGCGTGCATGAAGTCGACGTCCTCGGGAAGCGGCTTCCGCAAGGTCTTGGCCATCGCCTCGACGCCGCGGTCGGCGACCAGGCGGCGACGGATCTCGGCTTCGATCTCCTTCTGGAGCTCGTCGATCCGGCTCTGGTACTCGTCACGCTGCAGACGCTGCTCGAAGTCGGAGAGGTCCTCGGCGTCGCCGTCGTCGTTCTGGTCCTGTTCGAGCAGCCGCTCGAGCACACCGTCGAGATCGAGGTTCCGCAGGGTGCGATAGAGGTAGTAGGTACCGCCGACCGGTCGGCCCGGCTCCATGCCGGCGTAGCGCTTGACCGCCTGGCGAGCGACGCCACGCATCATCTGCTGATCGCCCCGCATCAGCGACTGATAGAGCATCTCGGCCAGTTCTTCGGGGGTGAGGTTCTCGCCCCCACCACCCTGCTGGTCGCCACTCCCCTGCTGATCGCCCTGCTGGTCGTCGTCGTCCATCTCGGGCAGCTCGACCGCGTCGTCGCCGATCTGGTACTCGTCGCCGCGCAGCGAGAAGTAGACCTCGAAGACGGTCTCGAACGCCTTCCAGTGGTTGTGGTGCTTGACCAGCGTCGCCGCGAGAGCGTACTTGAAGGTCTGCCGGTCCTCGAGCGGCACGTGCTTGACCGCCTGCATCGCGTCGAGGTTCTCGGTGAGGCTGACCGGAAGGCCGGCCGCGCGCAGCTGGACGATGAAGCCGTTGAGCAGGTCGAGGATCGGATCGCCGATCCCCTCCGGCGTCGAGTCGAGCGAGTCGTCGGTGACGGTCATCGTCGGCCGCCGATCAGGGCGAAACGCCGTCGGCGGTGGCCAGTTCCTTGAGCGCCTTGTTGATGTCGCTCTGATACTTCAGGAGGATGTTGATCGTCTGGCTCGCGGTCTG
>CAZEML010000025.1:0-13795 GCA_964513285.1 uncultured Candidatus Nemicrothrix sp. | reverse complement strand
GGAGCACGAGGGTCTTGGCCCAGTCGAGGGTCTCCGACACGCTCGGGTGCTTCTTGAGCTCGATCTGGCGGATCGAACGCACGACGCGGGCGACTTGATCGGCGAGGTTCTCGGTGATGTCGGGCACCTTGGTGAGCACGATCTCCTTCTCGCGCTCCATGTCGGGGTAGTCGACGTGGAGGTAGAGGCAGCGACGCTTGAGCGCCTCGGACAGCTCACGGGTGTTGTTCGAGGTCAGGAACACCAACGGGATCTGCTTGGCCTCGATCGTGCCGAGCTCGGGGATCGAGACCTGGTAGTCGGAGAGGATCTCGAGCAGCAGCGCCTCGGTCTCGACCTCAACGCGGTCGACCTCGTCGATGAGCAGCACGACGGGCTCGTCGGCGCTGATCGCCTCGAGGAGCGGACGGGTCAGGAGGAACTCGTCGCTGAAGATGTCCTCGCTGAGGTCGTCCCAGTCCTCGTCGCTGCCACCCTCGGCCTGGATGCGCAGGAGCTGCTTCTTGTAGTTCCACTCGTACAGCGCCTTGGCCTCGTCGAGGCCTTCGTAGCACTGGAGGCGGATCAGGCGAGCGCCGGTGATCTCCGAGATGCTCTTGGCGAGCTGGGTCTTGCCGGTGCCGGCAGGACCCTCGACGAGGATCGGCTTCTCGAGCCGGTCAGCGAGGTACACGACGCCGGCGATGCCGTCATCGGATAGATAGTCGACGCCCGCGAGTTCGTTCTTCAGGGACGCGACGTCGGAGAAACGGTTCGACATGAAGGTGCAGGTTAGCGGCCGTTAACGGGGACCCCGTAACCCATTTGGGTGACGTCGGTCGCCGCGACGCTCCGCTAGCTGCGAACCTGGCCGGTGCCGCGGACGACGAACTTCTCGGTCGTCAGCTGCTCGAGCCCCATCGGGCCACGAGCGTGGAGTTTCTGGGTCGAGATGCCGATCTCGGCGCCGAACCCGAACTCCTCGCCATCGACGAACCGGGTCGAGGCGTTGACGAGCACGGCGGCGGCGTCGACCTCACGAGCGAAGCGGTCAGCGGCGACGACGTCGTTGGTGATGATCGCCTCGGAGTGACCGGTCGAGGTCTCGTTGACGTGAACGATCGCAGCGTCGAGGTCGTCGACGACCTTGACGCTCATCTTCATGGCGAGGAACTCGGTGGCGAAGTCGTCGTCGGTCGCGGTGCCCATGTCGACGATCGCCCGGGCTCGCTCGTCGCCGACCAGCTCGACGCCCTCGAGCGACGCCGCCGCCATCGGAAGGAAGTCCGCGGCGACATCGGCGTGCACCACCAGCGACTCGGCCGCATTGCACACACCGATCCGCTGGGTCTTGGCGTTGTGGGTGATCTCGCGAGCCATGTCGAGATCGGCCGAAGCGTCGACGTAGATGTGGCAGTTGCCGGCCCCGTCGATCACGTAGGGCACCGTCGCGTTGTCGAGGATCGACTGGATCAGCGACGGTCCGCCTCGCGGGATGAGGCAGTCGACATAGCCGCGCTGCTGCATGAACGCCGTCGCCGCCTCGCGCCGGGTGTCGTCGACGACGACCAAGGCGTCCGCCGGCAGACCCGCCTTGGGCAGCGCCTCACGGAGCACCCCGGCGATGGCGAGGTTCGAGTGGATCGCCGACGACGAGCCGCGCAGAAACGCGACGTTGCCGGACTTCAGGCACAGGCCGAACGCGTCGCTGGTGACGTTGGGCCGCGATTCGTAGATGATCGCCACGACGCCGAGCGGGACACGGGTCTTCTCGATGCGCAGCCCGTTGGGCCGAACCCACCCCTCGGTGATCTCGCCGACGGGGTCGCGCAGCGCGGCGACCTGCCGGAGACCGCCGGCCATCCCGCCGATACGAGCGACGTCGAGCCGCAGGCGGTCGACCAGCGGGGCCTCCATCCCGTTGGCCTCCGCCGCGGCCACATCGGCGCCGTTCGCCTCGATGATGGCGTCGGCGTTCGCCTCGAGCAGGTCGGCGGCGGCCTCGAGGGCCGCGTCCTTCTCGGCGGTCGAAGCGACGGCGAGCGCGCTGGTCGCGGCCTTCGCGCGGCGGGCCAGCTCGGGGATGGGCGTCGGGGTGTCGGTCACGAGACCCCAGCGTAACCGGGGCGACCGCTAGCCTCGCCCGAGATGGCGAGGCGTGTCGCACCCACCGTGTTCTTGGCCGGGGTCTCCCCGATCACCGTCGCGCTCGTCGCGGGCGTCGTCGCGCTCGTGCTCGCCACCACGGGCAGCGTCGTCGGCGCGGTCGTCGCCGGCATCGCCGCGTGGGCCGTTCGGGTCTTCATCTCGACCCGGGTCGCCAAACGCATCGAAGCCCTCCCCCGACGCATCGACCCGTTCGCGCTCCGCGAGCCATGGCGGTTCTTCGTCCGCGACGCCATCTCGGCTCGCAACCGTTTCGCCGACGCACTCGACGGCGCCGATTCGGGCCCGCTTCGCGAGCGGCTCGTCGAGATCGGCGAAGCGCTCAACCACGGCGTCGAGGAGTGTTGGGAAGCCGCGCAGAAGGGGCAGCAGCTCACCGATGCGCGGCGCCGCATCCCCGCCGAACGACTCCAGCGCGATCTCGACGCGATGGACGCCGACGACCCCCGTCGCAGCGGGATCGAGGCCCAACTCGAGTCCCACGCCCGGCTCGCCGAGCGAGAGGAGCGCACCCGCGTCGAGCTCGAACGGCTCGACGTGCGGCTCGACGAATCGGTGGTGCGAGCGAGCGAACTCGGCACCCGGGCCGGAGGGGCCGAGGACATCGATGCGATCGAGGCCTCGATCACCGACGTGGTGAGTTCGCTCGAGGCCCTCCGCCTGGGCTTGGACGACGTCGAGGGAACCGCATGACGGCGCCGGCCCAACGAGGCTCCGCCCTCGTCGGAGCCGGCATCCTGCTCTCCCGGGTCGCCGGGTTGATCCGGGAGACGGTCGCCGGCCGAGTCCTCGGCAACGGCCTCGCCAACGACGCCCTGGTGGCGGCCCTCCGGATCCCGAACCTGCTCCAGAACCTGCTCGGCGAAGGTGTGTTGTCCGCATCGTTCGTGCCCGTCTACAGCGAGCTCCTGGATGCCGACGACCGAGAGCAGGCCAGCCGAGTGGCCGGAGCGGTCGGCGCCATGCTGATGGCGGTCACCGCCGTCGCAGTGCTCGTCATCGTGCTCGCCGCCCGGCCACTCACCCGGGTGCTCGCCTGGGGCCTCACCGATGAGTCGTTCGAACTCGCCGTCGATTTCACCCGCATCACCGCACTCGGCATCGGCTTCCTGGTCATGTCGGCCTGGTGCCTCGGCATCCTCAACAGCCACCGGTCGTTCTTCTTGCCGTACGTGGCGCCGGTGGTGTGGAATGCGGCCCAGATCGTCACCCTGATCGTCGCGTGGCAACGCGACTGGGAGCTCGCCGACGCGGCTCGAGGCGTCGCGATCGCCGTCGCGATCGGCGGGCTCTTGCAGCTGCTCGTCCAGCTCCCGACGGTGTTGCGCCTCGCCCGCGGTCTTCGGATCGCGTTCGACGGACGCAACGCCTACGTGCGCGACGTCCGACGGCGGTTCGGGCCGGCGGTGCTCGGGCGCGGCGCGGTGCAGCTGAGCGCCTATCTCGATCTCCTCCTGGCGTCGTTCCTGGCTGCGGGAGCCTTGTCGGCGCTGTTCCGGGCCCAGATCCTCTACGTCCTGCCGATCAGCGTCTTCGCCATGAGTGTCGCCGCCGCCGAACTCCCCGAACTGTCGAGGCTCTCGGGCGACCCTGGCCTCGTCGCGGCCCGAGCCAACGCCGCGATGCGACGCATCGCGTTCTGGATGCTGGCCTCGTCGCTGTTGCTGATCGCCGCCGGCGAACCACTCGTCGCCGTGCTCTTCGAGGGCGGCGAGTTCACGTCCGCCGACACGTCGCTCGTCTGGCTGATCCTGCTGTTCTACGCGATCGGGCTGCCGGCGATCGGGCTCAGCCGGATGCTGCAGAACGCCTCCTACGCCATGGGCGACACCTCGGGCCCGGCGCGCATCGCCGCGATCCGGGTCACCGTCGCCACCGCCCTCGGCGTGTTGTTCATGTTCCCCCTCGACCGGGCGTTCATCGGCCCTGACGGCGTCGAACAGCTCAGCGACGCCCTCGGCCTCGCCGGCCCGCTCGACGCGGCGCTGCGCGGCGACGAGTCGGTCGTCCGGCTCGGCGCGGTCGGCCTGTCGATGGGCTCGGCGATCGGCGCCTGGCTCGAACTCTTCCTGCTCTCCCGGCTCCTCGATCGCCGACTCCCCCGCCTGCACGCACCGTCGGCCGCCCTTCGACCGCCGGCGCTCGCCGCCGCCGTCGCGTTCGCCGTCACCGCGGCGATCAAGTTCGGTACCGGGGACCTTCCCGACCTGGCCGTCGCCGGGCTCACGATCGGCATCGGTGGCTTCCTGTACGTGGTGATGTGCTTCCGCACCGGCGTGCGGGAGGCCGACATGGTGCTGCGCCCGACCCGCAAGGTGATCTGGCGCCGCTGATCCGCCGTCCGGACCCGGTCATTCCGGTCTACGATCACACCATGCTCAGCTATCTCCGTAAGCGGTGGAACTACCTCTTGGCGCGGCTCAATCTTCGCCATGAGGAGACGGCGGATCCCAAGGTCCAGCTCGAACAGGCCATCACCGAGGCCAAGGACAACCACCGCCGACTCCGCGAGCAGGCGGCGAACGTCGTCGCCAACCAGAAGCAGACCGAGATGCGCATCAACGACGCACTCGCCAAGCTCGAGAAGACCAACGCCAACGCCCGCCAGGCCGTCCTGATGGCCGAGGAAGCCGCAGGCAAGGGCGATATGGAGAAGGTCGAGCAGTACACCAGCGCGGCCCAGCAGTTCGCCGACCGCCTCCTCGTGCTCGAAGAAGAGGTCGAGTCGCTCAAGGCGATGCACTTCCAGGCCACCGAGGCGGCCGACCAGGCCAAGAACGCGGTGCAGCAGAACTCGATGCTCCTCCAGAAGCGGCTGTCGGAGAAGCAGGCGCTCCTCTCCAAGCTCGACCAGGCCAAGATGCAGGAGACCGTCAACTCCGCGATGTCGACGCTCAACGAGCAGATCGGCCAGGACGTCCCGACCTTCGACGAGGTCCGCGAGAAGATCGAGGCCCGCTACGCCAAGGCGTCCGCGGTGGGCGAGCTCCAGGAGACGAACGTCGAGTCGCAGATGCTCGAGATCGAGAAGGCGGCCCGCCACGTCGAGGCCGAGGCTCGCCTCAGCCAGATCAAGGCCGAACTCGGTATCGAGTCGGCGGCCGCCCCGCAGGCGATCGCCGAGCCGGCTGCCGAGCCCGAGGCCTAACCCTTCCCCGGGGTCGTGCCCGGGATCGTCACCAGATCATCGGCGTGGATCACCACGGCCGGCGCGCCGGGCGGGAGATCGCCGCTGCGGTGTCCGGCCGCCCGGCCGATCTCGTCGCTTCCGTGACGGGCCAGGCCCTTCGCGAACACGTTCCCGTCGGTGTCGGCCACCTCGACCGGCGTGCCGGGATCGAATCGTCCCTCGACCGACCGCACGCCCGCCGCGAGCAGTGACTTGCCCGCCTCGAGCGCGGCACGAGCACCCGGGTCGACGACCACGGTGCCCTGGGCGACGACCGCGAACGCGATCCAGCCCTTGCGAGCAGCGAGCTTGTGAGACCGCGCCCGCACCGTCGTACCGACCGTGGCCGGCTCGGCGACCGCATGCGCCACGACGTCAGCGCGAGCGGCGTTGGCGATGACCGTGTCGACGCCGGACCACGACGCGATCTTCGCGGCTGCGAGCTTCGACGCCATGCCGCCGCTCCCCCGCACCGTGCCGGCACCACCGGCGAGCGCTTCGTGTTGTTGATCGATCTC
Source organism: uncultured Candidatus Nemicrothrix sp. (assembly GCA_964513285.1). GTDB lineage: Bacteria > Actinomycetota > Acidimicrobiia > Acidimicrobiales > Aldehydirespiratoraceae > UBA11606. The sequence continues at coordinate 7,963 of CAZEML010000025.1, read as the reverse complement.
GTGGATCTCCTCGATGAGCGACGCACTCTGATCGATGCGGGGATCCGCGGTGAGCACACCTTCGGTGTCGGTCAGGAGGACCAGCCGCTCCGCATCGACGAGGTTGGCGACGAGCGCCGCGATGCGATCGTTGTCGCCCCAGCGGATCTCGTCGTCGGCGATGGCGTCGTTCTCGTTCACCACCGGGACGACCCCCAACTCGAGGAGCCGGGTCAGCGTCTGGCGGGCATGGAGGTACTGGGCTCGCACGATGAAGTCGTGGGGCACCAAGAGCACCTGGCCGGCGACGAGCTCGTGACGGGCCAGCTCGGCGCGGTACACCTCCATCAAGGCGGATTGCCCGACCGTGGCGACCGCCTGGAGCGTGATCGCGTCGGTCGGGCGGTTGCGGCCACCGAGTCCCAACTCCGGGAGGCCGGCAGCGATCGCCGCCGAGGTCACGATCACGACGTCGATCCCGTCGCGTCGCAGCGCTGCGACCTCACCGCACAGCTTGGCGATCGTCGAGCGGTCGACGGCACCCTCGTCGTCGGTGATCGACGAGGTTCCGATCTTCACGACGACGCGCCTCACTGATCGTCGTCCTCGTAGTCGAAGCTGAAGTCGCCGATGTGCACGGTGTCGCCGAACTGCACGCCCGCGCGTCGCAGCGCCGCGTTGACGCCGATCTGCTGGAGGCGCTGCTGGGCGTACTCGAGGGCCTCGTCGTTGGTGAGGTCGCTGAGCGACACCGCCCGGCGCGCCGCTCGACCGACCACGTTCCACGACCCGTCGTCGAACCGTTCGATGCTGATCTCGTTGCTGACCGGCCGATGGATCGTGATCGCTTCGTCGACCGTGGTGGTCTCGCGCGCCTCGGCGACGAGGGTGGCGAGTTGGCCCAGCACCGGTTGCAGCCCGGAACGGGTCACCGATGACACGACGGGCCCGTCGAAGTTCGGTTCGGGCACGAGATCGGCCCGGGAACCCACGACGAGCCGGGGGCGGTCGAGGAGGTCGGGGCGATAGGCGCCCAGCTCGGCGAGCAGGACCTCGAGCTGTTCCTCAGGACTCACCTCGTCCCACGGGGCGAGGTCGAGGAGGATCAGCAGTACTCGGGCCCGCTCGACATGACGCAGGAACTGATGGCCGAGCCCCTTGCCCTCCGCCGCCCCTTCGATCAGGCCGGGGATGTCGGCGAGCACCATCTCGAACCCGTCGTCCATGCGCACGACGCCGAGGTTCGGTTCGAGCGTCGTGAACGGGTAGTTGGCGATCTTGGGCTTGGCGGCCGACACCGAACTGATGAAGGTCGACTTGCCCACGTTGGGGAAGCCCACGATGGCGACGTCGGCCATGAGCTTCAGCTCGAGGCGCAGCCAACGCTCCTCGCCGTGCTCACCCTGTTCGGCGAACGACGGCGCCCGCCGCTTGTTGGAGAGGAAGCGGGCGTTGCCCCGGCCGCCCTGACCGGCCTCGGCCGCCAACCAGCGGTCGCCGTGATTCAGGAGATCGGCGAGCGGTTCGCGGGTGCCGTGGTCGAGCACGACGGTGCCCTCCGGCACGTGCACCTCGAGGTCGCGGCCGTTCGCGCCATGGCGGTTGCCACCACTGCCGTGCTTGCCGTTCTCGCCCTTGCGATGTGGGTGATCCCGAAATGCCAACAACGACGCGACGTTGCGATCGGCGACCAACCAGATGGCGCCACCGGTTCCACCGTCGCCACCGTCGGGGCCGCCCTTGGCGACGTGCGCCTCACGCCGGAACGCGACACACCCCGCGCCACCATCACCGCCCTTGACGTTGATGTTGCACTCGTCGACGAAGTTGGACACCCCGAAAGGCTACGAGGTCCCCGCGGGGTCGAGCGTGACTATTCGAGCAGGCGCACCGGGTCGCCGACGATCGTGACCGTCCAGGTGGTTCGTTCGAAGAACGAAGCAGTGGCCGGAAGCGAGTAGTCGACGGACCACCAACAGCTGGTGCACGTGTAGGACGGCGGAATGTCGATCTCGATGTCGAGCCAGCGGTCGTTGTAGAGCGACTGCCAGCTCCCGCTGCCCGCATCCCAGTCACGTGTGATGACCAAACACTGGGTCCCGCTGTCGGAGTTGTTCCAGGTCGCCATCGCCGGATCGCCCTCAGGGAAGTACGCGCGGTAGCGGCACGTGCCAACCGGATTCCCGTCTGGGTCGAGCGGCCGCATCGTGAACTGGCCGGTGCCCGAACCGTCACCGGCGTCGAAGAGGCGCATTCGGATCGTCTTGCCGGCGTGCTCTGGGTTGATCTGCGCGAACGTGAAGGTCGTGGTCGCTTCGGCATTCGACAACATCGGGAGGAACTCGAGCGCGTAGAACGCCGGCTGGGCCGACCCGGCGCCGACGGCGCGCATCGAGTAGCCATCCTGGGAGATCGCGTCGGGGTTGGCACCAGCGAAGCCCTCCACCCGAACTCGGAGTGGGTAGATGTCCGGCTCGGTCGGGACGAAGCTGCACAAGGTGACCCATCGGGCGTCGGTCGTCGGGCTCGACACGGGTTGGTAGATCTGGCTACAGCCGGGAACTTGGGTCGTCTCTGGGGTCGTGATTCCGACTCCATCGGCCTCGAAGAGGGTGAACTCCATCCACGTCAGGTCGGTCGAGCCCGCATCCCACCGAGGAATGTTCTTCCCGGGGAAGGGTGCATGGGTCGGGTCGAAGATCTGGACGGTGATCGCACTGCCGACCGCTGCTTCGGGGACGTCGATCGCGAACACGTACCCGCTGGAGTCGTAGCTCGGGTTGAGCGTGTCACACCCGGTGCCCCATGAAGGGTCGGGAGGACTGTCGACTCGGTCGGTGAGGCATGCGGTGGTGATCGCTTCGCCACCCACGTTCGGCGAGCGTGGTCCGCCGGCGTCGAGGAACCAGCCGGGGCCGGCCCCCGCGCAGCTGCCGGCGGCACCGATGACGTCCGCACACCCGTCTGGCATCTGATGACCGAGAAAGTTGCCGGGCGCGCCGAGCGCGACCGGTTCGTTGAACTCGGCGATCGCCTGACGGCCGATCTTCACCTCGTCGAGGAACAGGCCGGCGAAGAACATGTCGGCCTCGTCATCGATGATCTGTACGAGCAGCTGGTTGTCGCCCTGATCGGTCACCGACACCGTGATGTTGGGGTCGGCGTTGTCGAAGCCGTTGCGTCGAGCTTCGTCGATCGCCGCGTCTCGGGCCGCATCGAAGTCGGGCTGCCAGACCACACCGGCGAGGGCGGCTGCGTCAGCGGCACGCTGAATCTCGGACGCCCGTGCGTACCACGCACCGACGTCGACCGCGAAGCCAGCAAAACCCATCAACGGCACCAGGACCAACGCCGTCATCACGACGGCGTAGCCGGCATCCTCGCGGAAGCGTTGCAGCAAGCTCATCCGACCGGCTCCACCTTCATCACTGAATAGTCTTCGATCGTCACGCCGTCGCCCGGGAAGATCCCCGTGAAGTAGTCACGCTGGATCCGCACCCAGACGCCGACACTCGACAGGCCCGCCGCGTGACTGTCGCGGCGTTCGCCATCGGGGCAGAACGCGAACGTCATCGAGAGGCCACTGGAACACGTCGCGTTGTCGGGAAACTCGTCGCAGGTCGAGGTGCAGTCGATCGCGAGCACCGTTGCGAGATCCCCGGCGGTGTACAGGTTGCAGTTGCCGAGCGCGTTCTCGACGGGGTCACCGGAGCTGTTGAAGCACAACGGCGAGGGAGCGCCATCGGTTGCGCTGGCGTCGTAGATCATGACGTACTCGAGGGTGTAGCCGTCGATCGCGCTCAAGCCCGCGTTCAGGCTCAGCAGCGCCTCGTAGTCCGACAGGTGGTCGGTCCCGAGGTTCGAGACGACGCGGGCGGCAGCACGGCTGCTCGACGTCACCGTGAGGTTGTCACGCCAGAGCGTGCCGTACTCGACGATCCCGGCCATGATCAGCGCAAGCAGGGGCGCGATGATCGCCATTTCGACCATGGCGATGCCGCGGTCGCTTTCGGCTCGGGCTCGGAGGCGACGGCGGAAACGAGACAGCACGACCATCACTCCTGAGGCTCGATCTTGAGGATCATCTGGTCTTCGAAAACCACCTCATCACCGAAGAGTCCGGTGATGTACTCGTGGGTGATCCGGATATAGACCCCGACGTAGTCCAGGCCGGCGCCGACGGAGACCTCGCGGTCGCCTGGGCACCAGAAGCGATCGGGGGAATCGATCAGGTCCGGGGGCGAGTTGCCCGTCCACTGACAGCCGAAGTTCGCCTCAGGCAGATTGAGATCAGCCGAGTCATACACGTTGCACACGTCGTCGGTTCCGACTGTCGCCCCTCGGCATCCGGTGGGCACCGTGTCGGTCGGGCCGGACGCTTCCCAGATCACGATCTCTTCGATGGCCCCGTCCGGCAGAGCTGCCGAAGCTCGTTCGATCGCCCGCAACATGCGGTAGTCGGCATCGAGGACGTTGCCAGCCACCGAGGCCTCGCGGGCCGCGTCTCGGGTGGAGTTGGCGACGGCGAGGTAGTCGCGGAATGCGAAGCCGAACTCGAAGATGCCGAAGATGAACAGCAGGAGCACGGGTGTCACCACCGCGCTCTCCACCAACGTGGATCCGTTGTCGCCGTGTCCGCGGCGATGTCGTGACAGCATCGGGTTTCCGTCCCACCAAAGTCGACTTGTGTCTCCTTCGGCGCGCGGAGCGTGAACATTAAGGTCCAATGCCCTGTTCCGGACCGGGCCAAAGGCCCCAGGGCGGTCGCGTGCAGCCGGTGCGGTTCCACGTAGCATCGACGCCATGCGGGCCGAGAACGAGTTGACCGAGCGAGAAGTCGAATGGGGCGCCACCATGCGGGGCCACCAGATCGACGGGATCGAGCGGGCCCACAAGGACTCCCACGCCCACGTCGCCCCCGGCATGGCGATGGAACGCGAGGCGCGCGAGGCGATCGAGCAGGCGACGCTTCGCCAAGGTGCGACCCTGTCGAAGGGGGCCGGCAACCGCTCGGTCGAGGAGGCGCCGGACCGCACCCGAACCTGTTTCGAACGCGACAGAGACCGGATTCTGCACGCCGCCGCGTTCCGCCGCCTGGCCGGCAAGACCCAGGTCTTCGTGTTTCCCGACGACCACCAGCGCACCCGGTTGACCCACGCACTCGAGGTCGCCCAGGTGGCACGGTCCGTCTCCTGGGCGCTCGGGCTGAACGTCCCGCTCACCGAAGCGATCGCGATCGGACACGACTGCGGGCACGGGCCGGGCGGTCACGCCAGCGAAGATGCGCTCGACCCCTACGTCGACGGTGGGTTCAACCATGCCGTGTGGGGCGCGGATGTCACCCTTCGCCCCCTGAACCTCTGCCTCGAGACACTCGACGGCATCCGCAACCATTCGTGGTCGCGGCCGGCGCCGGGCACCCCCGAAGGCGAGGTCGTGAGCTGGGCGGATCGCATCGCCTATGTCTGTCACGACTTCGAGGACGCCGTGACCGCCGGCGTGGTTCGGGCCGAGGATCTGCCCGAGGAGGTTCGGGAGTTCTGCGGCACGAGTCGCCGCACCCAGCTGGCGGGATTCATCGGCGCGATGATCGACGCCACCGAACGCACCGGTGCGATCGGAATGACCGCGCAGGGCGCGTCGGCGTTGTCCGCGTTCCGGTCCTTCAACTACGAGGCGATCTATCTCCGGCCGGCCTCACGGGATCAGGCCGATCGGGTGATCGGAGTGCTGCAGGCGCTGGTCGAGCATCTGGCGGCGGACGGCAGCCGATTGCCGGCTCGCTTGATCACCGACGACAGCGAGGCGGGGCTGCGCCTCGCCGCGGTCGAGTGGGTGGCGGGCATGACCGACCGCTACGCGATCAATGCGGCCCAGGAGTGGCTCGGGTTCGACCCCGACAAGCTCCCTCGGGGCATCGACGCGCCGGGCTAGGCGCGCCGAGAGCAACGACGCGCCGGGCTAGCCGCGCCGGAAACAACGACCTCGCCGGGCGAGACGCGCCGGGCTAGGGAACCTGGATGGCGAGGGCGGGGGTGGGCTCGGAGTTGTTGCCGCTCGGGTCTTGGGCCCGGATCTCGTAGAGGTAGCCCGAGCCCGCGTCGACGCCGGTGTCGGTGAAGGTGAGGGCACCCTCGGTGACGAAGGCGACGAATTCCTCGTTGCGGTGGACGAGGTAGCCGGCGACGACGTCGTCGTCGGTCGACGCCTCCCAGGTGAGCACGACGTGGGCGCCGTCGTCGCTGAGGACGGCGACCGGGTTGGGCGGTGTGCTCGGTGCGAGCAGGTCGGGTGGCTCGACCACCACCCGCTGGCCCTGCGTGGGTTCGGAGTAGTCGTCGTTCGCGTCCTGAGCCCGCACGTGGTAGCGGTACTCCTGGCCGGCGGTGACCTCGGAGTCGAGGTAGGCACTGTTGCCGGCCGCCACCCACTTGAGGAACTCGAAGTCGCGGTGGATGGCGTAGCCCTTGGCGTCGGCGACTTCTTGCCACGAGATGGTGACCTGGTCGATGCCGTTGGTGGTCACGCTGACGGTGGGCGGTGTGCCGAACGGCGGAAGCGGCGCGGCTTCGGCCGCTTCGCCTGCGCCTTCACCCGCCCCATCGTCGGGGGTGGCCGAGGTCGTCGACTCGGCGGAGGCGGCGGTGGAGGACGTGGGCGCGCCCGTGGTGGTGGCCACTTCCTGGGCCTCGTTGGCCCCATCGCCACCGCACGCGGTCGCGAAGAACCCGATGGCGAGGGCGACTGCGAGGGGCCGGATTCGGCCGACTGAACTGATATGGCAGGAGATCACGTTGCTTCGGTCCTTGCGAGAGGCACGATGAACAGGCAACAAGATCCTACTGTCCGCGCGCAAATCTGAGCACTGTTCAGTCCCGAACCGCACCGTCGACCTAGGCCGAGAGACCGTGGGCCGACCGGCCGGGCGCCGCACCGCTGGGGCGCACTACCCTCCGGCCATGGCTACTGCGACAAACGGCGACACGAACCTCTACTACGAGACGGCCGGTGACCCGTCCGACCCCACCATGCTGCTGGTCATGGGGCTCGGCGCCCAGTTGACCCGATGGTCCGACGCCTTCGTCGACCGCCTCGTCGCCGAGGGCTTCCACGTGGTGCGCCATGACAACCGCGACGTCGGCCTCTCGACCAAGACGACCGGTGACCCGACCGCCGGACCGGCGTACACCCTCCAGGACATGGCCGACGACGCGGTGGCCGTGCTCGATGCCGTCGGAGTCGAACGCGCCCATGTGTGCGGCGCCTCGATGGGCGGGATGATCGTCCAGACGATGGCCATCCACCATCCGGAGCGGGTGTCGTCGATGTGCTCGATCATGTCGACCACCGGCGACCCGACCGTGGGCCAGGCCGAGCCGGAGATCCTGATGATGCTCGTCACTCCCCCACCCGACGGGCGCGAGGCCGCGATCGCCGCCGCTGTCGACCGCTATCAAGCCATCGCCGGTCCGCACTTCGATCGGGAAGAGACCCTGGCCAACACGAATCGGGACTACGACCGCTGCTGGAATCCGATCGGCCAGGCGTTCCAGATCGGGGCGATCATGGCGGGCCCCGACCGCACCCCCGGACTCGCCGGCATCACCGCACCGTCGGTGGTGATCCATGGTCGCCTGGACCGTCTGATCGGCGTCAGTGGCGGACAGGCGACCGCCGCGGCCATCCCCGGTGCGAAGCTCGTCATCTACGACGACATGGCCCACGACGTGCCCAAGCCCCGGCTCGACGACTTCATCGAGGAGATCGTGGCCAACACCCGTCGAGCGCGCTGACGCCGAAAACGGCGAGTGCCCCCGCCGAAGCGGGGGCACTCGATCAGCGTTCTGATGGCTGCCACTGAGGCAGCGAGCGAGGTCAGTTCGGAAGAACGTCGACCAGCTTGCGGCCCTTGCGGGACCCGAACTTCACCACACCGTCGGCCTTGGCTAACAGCGTGTCGTCGCCGCCGATACCGACGTTCTCA
>CAZEML010000024.1:0-32914 GCA_964513285.1 uncultured Candidatus Nemicrothrix sp. | reverse complement strand
GGTCGACGTTGCCGGGCGCCGATCAGCGCCACGTGTTCGACGGCGACGACCTGCGGGACCTGCTGACCGGTTCGGGGGACGGCTCGGCGGCCAGGAAGGTGTCGGTGCCGGTCCGAGCGGCGATGGCGATCGGGCGGCGGATCGGGTTGCTCGCCGACCCCGGCCAGGTGGCTCGGCTGAGCGAGCGGTACATGCCGGTCGGCAAACGGGTCGTGATCATCGGTGGTGGCTTGGTCGGCGCCGAGCTGGCCGAGTTCCTTCTCGACCGTGAGCGCGAGGTGACCGTTCTCGAGGCGGGCGAGAAGCTGGCGCTCGAGATGGCCCATCCGCGTCGCTGGCGGGTGCTCGGCGATCTGCGCCAGCACGGCGCCGAGCTCTGCACCGGCGTACGCGACATCGTCATCGAGCGCGACGTGGTTCGATGGGAGACCGACGCCGGCGCGGCCTCCACTCCGGCGGACACGGTCGTGATCGCGACGCTCGTCGACGGCGATCGATCGGTGGCGGATCGCTTCGCCGCTGCCGGGCTCGATCCGATCGTGATCGGCGACGCCGACGGCATCGGGTATCTCGAAGGCGCCATCCACGCCGGCTGGCACACCGCCGCCGGCTTCTGAGCCGAAAACCACATCACCCCGACCGTGGGGCCGGGGTGATGTTCGAATGGTGGTCGGGACCGGCGTCGATCCGGTGACCTACCGCTTTTCAGGCGGTCGCTCTGCCAACTGAGCTACCCGACCTCTCGTTGCGACTCCGCTCGAGCGGGGCGCATGTGCGGTCCTGACGGGATTTGAACCCGCGGCCTCCACCTTGACAGGGTGGCGATCACTCCAAACTGATCTACAGGACCTCCCGTCCAGCCGAGACCGGACGAAGTGGAAACGGTAGAGCCGCATCGCGGAGATGACAACCCTGAACCGTCCGCACCCCCTACGGGATTCGAACCCGTGTTACCGGCGTGAAAGGCCGGCGTCCTAGGCCGCTGGACGAAGGGGGCCCGCCCGGAGACCGGGCGCTCCTCACATGATCCGCCCAGAACGAGCCGGGCCATCGGTGTGAGAACAGTCGGCGAACCGACCGACTGGGCAGTGTAGGGGGAGAACACGGCTACCGTCGCGGGAATGCGGCCCACGGTGCGCTTGGTTCTCGCGACGGCGGTCGGATACGTGCTCGGTACCGCACCGGCAGCGGCGGTGGCCCAGCGCCTGGCCGGCGGTGAGCACGACCTCGCCACCGAGGGCACCGGGAATCCCGGCGCCGCGAACGCCGCCCAGGTGCTCGGCGCGAAGTGGGGTGCCGCAGTGACGGTCGCCGACATCGCGAAGGCGGTCGTGGCCGCCCGCGTCGGTCGCCGACTCGCCGGCGCCCACGGCGCGAACCTCGCCGCGACGATGGCGGTCGTCGGCCACTGCCACCCGATCGGCCGGCTCGGTGGCAAAGGCGTCGCTGCCAGCATCGGGCAGGTGATCGGTACCGTCCCGGCCTACCTCCCGCTCGACGCAGCGACCGCGATCGCCACGTCGAAGCTCCCGTTCTTCCGGCACCGCACCCGGGCCGCGACGACGGCGGGATCGGTCGTCTGGGTCTCGGCCACGACCCTCTGGTGGCGACGCCGCTGGCCCAACCCGGGCGGCCCGCCCGTCACATGGAGCCTGCCGGCGGGCGCGGTGATCAGCAGTCTCGTGATCGCCGAACGCTTCCATGCCGAAGCGGCCAACGTCGACAGCCACAACGCCGCGGTCGCGGCCGAGACCATGGAGCCACGAGCATGATCGGTTTCGTCACCGACTCCGCGTCCCAGATCCCCGCCCCGTTGGCGGCCGAACTCGGCGTGCACGTCGTTCCGGTCACCGTGACCGTCGACGGCGTCGATCATCGCGAGGGTGTCGATCTCCGCGCCGACGAGTTCTGGGCCCGCATCGACGGCCCGGACCTGCCGGAGCTGTCGACGTCGCAGCCGAGCCCGGGTGCGATCTCCGCGGTCTACGAAGCCACCATCGCCGGCGGCGCGACCGAGATCGTCTCGGTGCACGTCGGAGCCGACGTCTCCGGAACCGTCAACGCGGCTCGGCTCGCCGCCGCGGAGGTCGACGTCCCGGTACACGTCGTCGACAGCGGCACCGCGTCGTTCGGGGTGACCGCCTGTCTCTGGCAGGCGGTGGCAGCCGCGCATGCCGGTGCCGATGGCGCCGCTGCCGCGGAGGTCGCGGCCGCGATGGCGCCGCGCATCGGCACCTCGTTCATCCTGCAAGGACTCGACTTCGCCCGGGCCGGCGGCCGCTTCGATCTCGTGCTGCCCGACGACGCCGACGATGTCATCGTGCTCGCCGGCCACGGCACGGCCCTCGATGTCGTCGGCGCCGGCCGAGACCTGGACTCGCTGTGCGACCAGATCGTCGCACCGTTCCTCGCCGCCGGCATCCCCGTACGCGCCGGCGTCGGGTTGGCCGACGAAACGACCCTTCCGATCACCGAACGGATCGAGGAGCGACTGCGCGCGAGCGAGCTGGTCGTCGACCTCGTCCGCTACCGCGTCGGGCCGTCGATCGCGGCCCACACCGGGCCCGGCACCGCCGGCGGGTTCTGGTGGCCGGCCGAGGGCTGACTCAGTCGGCGAGCGCGAACCGCACCGCCGCCTCGGCGTGCAGCGCGGTGGTGGGGAAGTAGGCCACCGACACGTCGTCGGGTCCGACGAGCAGTTCGATCTCGGTGCACCCGGCGATCACGCCGGTCGCCCCTCGGTCGAGCAGCCGGTCGATCGCCTCCAGATACCGAGCCTTGGACTCGGGCCGCACCACCCCTTGCACGAGCTCCTCGAAGATGACGTCGTGGATCGTCGTGCGGTCGGGCTCGTCGGGGACGATCACGTCGAGCCCCTGGGCCTCGAGCCGGCCCCGGTAGAAGTCCTCTTCCATCGTGTAGCGCGTGCCGAGGAGCGCGACCCGACTCACATCCGCCTCGAGCACCGCGGTCGCGGTGCAGTCGGCCAGATGCAGGAACGGCACGTCGATCGACGCCTCGATCGCGGGCGCGACCAGGTGCATGGTGTTGGTGCACAGCACCACCACGTCCGCGCCAGCGTCCTGGAGATGGCGCGCGTCGCGACCCAACCGGGCACCCGCCCCGTCCCAGTCGCCCGCCTCCTGCATCGCCTCGATCGCGGCGAAGTTGTAGCTGCGGATGATCAGGTCAGCCGACGCCGTGCCACCGAGCTCGGCCCGCACCCCCTCGTTGATCATGCGCTCGTAGTGGATCGAGCTCTCCCAACTCATGCCACCCAACAAGCCGATGGTCTTCATTGGTCTCAGTCCTCGCCTTCGGGAAGTCCGTTCATCGCCGCGTCGACCAGCTGCTCGAGCAACCAGCCCAACCATTCGTACAACGCGACGATCGGCACCCGCTCGTCATCGTCGGGCAGATCGTGGAGGGCGTCGTGGCCGACCACGTCGACATCGAGCCGCTCGCCCAACACGAGCCGCAACGCGTTGAGGCTGTGCATCCACGCGTCGATGCCGGCGTCGTCGAGCGTCGTGCCGCCGATGCCATCCTCGACCACCTCGATCGCCTCGAGCCGCGACCGCAGCAGGTCGTCGGTCACCATCTGGCGGTAGAAGGTCTCGGCCTCTTCGTCGTCGGGTCGCGCCGGCGGCGACAACCGCCGCAACGCCGGATCGGTCTCACCCATCACCAACTCGCGCAACTGCGGCAGGACGTGAGCGAGCATCTCCTGCTCGTCCTCGGGCAGATCGACGACCACCACGTCGCCCTTCCACCGGAACCGACGCCGAAAGAACGCGGGCATCTCAGACGGCTCGCTCGGTCACTCGGGTCGCCGGACTCACGAGTCCTGCTCGGTCACCTCGGGTCGCAGCACTCACGAGTCCTGCTCCAGGGTCGCCCAGAGGCCGTGCTCGTGGAGGCGGAACACATCGAGCTCGGCCTTCTCCCGGTTACCCGTCGCGACGACCGACCGCCCCTCCACGTGCACCTCCATCATCAACCGGTGCGCCTTCTCCTCGGAGTAGCCGAACACCTTCCGGAACACGAACGTGACGTACGACTGGAGATTGATCGGGTCGTCCCACACGATCACCTTCCACGGATGATCGATCGAGACCGAACCCTCGGTGTCGACGTCGGGAGTCGAGATCGGCGCCGTCACACCCGCACCGCCTGGCGCGCGCTCGTCTGCTCGGCCAGCCAGGCCAACCGCACGATCTGGATCCAGGTGACCGACGCGAGGGTGATGTGGACCGCCACCAACGCGACCGGCACCCCGGTGAAGTACTGCCAGTACCCCACCGCCCCCTGCGTGATGAGCAGGGTCATGACCCGCATCGCGTCCTCTCGCAGATCGAACCGACGCGCCCGGTGGGTGCGGCGCACGACCTCGAGCACGGCCGCCAACACGATGAGCGCGGTGACCGAGTGGATGCGGGTGACGTCGCGCACCAGGAAGGGGAGACGCGCCGCCGTCAAGGGATCGTCGCTGCCGGCGTGGGGTCCGGACCCGGTGACGACCGTGCCGGTCACCAACAAGACGGCACCCAGCACGAACACGATCCGAGTGCCCCACCGGTAGTCGGGCACGGGCTCCTCGGTCGCGACCTCATCGGCGTCGGGTTCCCCGGCCTTGGCCTTCTCCAACAAGACGGTGGCGTTCCACAGCAGCACCATCGACAACAGGAAGTGACCCATCGTGAAGCGAGGGTCGAGGTGGGTCAGCACCAAGACCGCGCCGAGCAGGATCTGGGCGATGACCCCGGCCACCAGGCCCCACGACCACCACACCAACGCCGGGTACTTCGGTGCACGGCGAATCGAGCCGAGCACCGCCAACACGACCGCGATCGTGACCACGCCGGTGAAGAGGCGGTTGCCGAACTCGATCAGGGCGTGGAACTCGAGCGAGGCGACGAACTGGTCTTCCTCACAGTTGGGCCAGTCCGAGCAGCCGAGACCCGAACCGGTCAGCCGGACCGCCGCGCCCGAGATCACGATGATCGTCAACGACCACAGCGCACCGCGGGCCCATCGCACGTAGCGCTCGGGGGAGATCGCACCACGGAACACGGCCCGGTCCTTGGGGGTCACGCCAGCGGGCATGCACTTGACGTTAGGGCCGCGGAGGGGGCCACGCGTCACCGGTGTGCGGGGTTTTGCGCCACTTCGTCAGGAACTCGCGGTCCATCTGGTCGGTCTTGGCCGCGCCGCTCTAGCCTGTCGACGTGTCCGCTCCCACCAACGTCCGCACACGCCCGAAGATCGTTGCGTATCTCGCGTTGATGAAGTTGCGGATCGTCGAGCTGCTGCTCGTCACGACCGTGCCCACGATGATCGTCGCCGACCAGGGCATTCCGTCGCTGTGGTTGATCTTCGCGACCGTGTTCGGCGGCACCCTCGCGGCCGGCGGCGCCCACGCGTTCAACATGTACATCGATCGCGACATCGATGCCTTGATGGATCGCACCAAGGACCGCCCGCTGGTCACCGGCGAGATCTCGCCCCGTGAGGCACTCACCTTCGCCTTCGCGATCGAGATCTTCGCGTTCTACTGGCTGTGGGCCACCGTCAACCTGCTCTCGGCCGCGCTCGCCGTCAGCGCCACCCTGTTCTACGTCTTCGTCTACAGCCTGTGGCTCAAGCGCAACTCCACCGCCAACATCGTCATCGGCGGCGCTGCTGGTGCCGTGCCGGTGCTCGTTGGCTGGTCGGCGGTCACCAACACCCTCGACTGGCCGCCGGTGGTGCTCTTCGCCATCATCTTCTACTGGACGCCGCCCCACTTCTGGGCGCTCGCGATCCGCTACCGCGACGACTACAAGACCGCCGACGTGCCGATGCTGCCCGCGGTCACCTCGCTCAAGACCACCGCCACCCGCATCGTCGTCTACACGCTGTTGCTGTGGGCGCTCACCCTGTTCTTCGGGCCGGTCGCCGACATGGGCGCGATCTACGGCGTGACCGCGGTGGTCACCGGCGCGGTTTTCTTCGCGCTGGCGTTGAAGGTCTACCGAGACCCGCAGCCGAAGCTCGCGATGGCGCTGTTCGGCTGGTCGATCACCTATGTGACCCTGCTGTTCGGGGCCATGGCGGTCGACGTCGTCGTGCGTCACGGCGTTTGACGACACCGTCGTCCAGAAACCAGTACGGAAATCTCTTCCGCCCGGTTTCCGCTCCCCGGCGCGGACCCCTGTAGGCTCTGCCAGGATTCGCGTGCCCGCTGTCTGGTCGCGCGCTCATGCTTTTCAGCGAGGGGAAGGGGTTCCCCCCGGCTGTCGGAGGACACCAGTAACGATGACGATGACCGAGTCACCGCCCGTCGAGGCGGCCGAGGCCGAGCCGAAAGCGGCCGCTGAAGTCGCGGCCGCCGGTCTCTACACCTGGCTTTCGACCAGCGACCACAAGGTGATCGGGCGGATCTGGATCCGCCTGTCCCTGTTGTTGCTGGTGGCTGCCACCGCGATCGGCGCTGCCGTCGCGTTCGAGCAGACCGACACCACCGACGTCGACATCTTCGGCGGCCTCAACGGCTACTTCCAGATGTGGGGCCTGTACCGCTTCGGCATGGTCCTGATGGTGGCGGCGCCGCTGTTCGTCGGTCTGGCCACCGTGGTCGTGCCGATGCAGGTCGGCAGCACCAACATCGCCTTCCCCCGTGCGGCGCTCGCCGCGGCGTGGGGCTACGTGCTCGGTTCGATCATCACGATCGTGTCGGTCATCGCCGGCGGTGGCTGGGGCGCCCTCGACGGCGTGTCCGGCGAGGAAGCCGACGCCATCGAGCTCACCCTCCTCGGCACCGGCCTGCTGATCGTCTCGCTGATGCTGGCGAGCATCTGCATCGTCACCACTGTGATCTCGCTGCGTACCCCGGGTATGGGGCTCGCCAAGGTGCCGCTGTTCGCCTGGTCGATGCTGGTCACCGGCACCGTCTGGCTGCTCACCCTGCCGATCGCGCTGGCCAACCTCATCGTGATCGTCGTCGACCTCCGCGGCGGCCCGCTCCTGTTCGGCAACCCCGAGCCCACCGGCTCGTCGGCGACCCTGATCTACGACCAGCTCGCCTGGATCCTCGAACAGCCCCAGGTCTACGCCGTCGCCATCCCGGTACTCGGTGTGATCGGCTCGATCATCCCGGTCGTCGCCAAGGGTCGCCACGCCAGCCATGCCGGTGCGATGGTGCTCATCGGCCTCGCCGGCCTGCTCGCCGTCGGTGGCTGGTCCCAGCCCCACTTCGGCGACCAGCGCGACGAGTTCCTCTTCATCGCCTTCGGCCTCGTCTTCATCGTGCCGGTGCTCGCCACCCTCGCCCTCTCGGGCCTCACCCTCCTGCAGGGCGAAGCGCCGGTCGGCATCCCGCCCGCTCACCTCCTCGGCGCCCTCGGCAGCGGCCTGCTGTTGCTGCTCGCCGCGGCGGCCGGCGCACTGCGGGTCATCGATCCGCTCGAACTCATCGGCACCACCGCCGACACCGCGGTGTTCAGCCTCACCGTCTTCGCCGCCATCGTCGGTGGCGTGGCCGGGCTCTGGTTCTGGGCACCCAAGATCGGCGGCCGTCAGCTCTCCTCGCCGCTCGGCTCGCTCGCCATCACCGCCCTTCTGGGCGGCGGCGTGCTCATCGGTGTGGCCGGCATCGTCGCCGGGTTCGACGACACGCCCGACAACCTGCTCGGCGACTTCGACTCGCTGACCGAGACGATGACGATCGTCGCCGCCGCCGGTGCGGTGATCGCCGTGCTCGGCGCCCTCGACGTGCTCGGTTCGATCGTGCTGTCGATGCGCAGCGACGTCGACCCCGGCGACGACCCGTGGGATGGCCACACGCTCGAATGGGCGACCGCCACCCCGGTCCCCGCCGAGAACTTCGACGGCCCGCTCGCCCGGGTCGCCTCGGAGGCCCCGCTGCTCGACGCCACCGCCGGTGACGAGGGAGAGGAGTCCTGATGGCCACCGTCACGTCCCGTCCGCCCGCTCCCGCGCTGCGCCGGCCCCGCACCGTCATGGTCGGCACCCTGTTCGCATCGGGTGCGTCGTTCATGGTCTTCCTCGGCCTGCTGGCGCTCTACCTGTCCCGGCGAGCCGAGTCCCGCGACGCGGGCATCGAATGGTTCCCCGAGGGGGTCATCGAGCTCGGCCCGTCCGGCTGGATCTTCTGGACCCTCATCTTGTCGGCCTTCACCGTCCAGTGGGCCGTGCAGGCGATCAACGATCAGGACCGCCCCCACGCCTACGTCGCCCTGGCGATCACCGGTCTCTTCGGTGCGTCGGTGTTCAACCAGCTCTGGTTCATCATCAACGACACCGGCTTCAGCCTGGCGGGCTCGGAATCGGAGATGCTCTTCTTCGTGATGATCGGCACGTTCGTCGTGTTCCTCATCGCCTCGATGAGCTTCCTGTTCCTCACCTCGCTGCGGGCCTTGTTCGGCCAGTACGGCCCTCGCCAGAACGATGGCGTGATGGCCGCAGCCATGTTCTGGCACACGGTCTCGGCCATGTACTGGGTCCTCTGGATCGCAATCTTCGTCACCAAGTAGGCATCAGATGTTCACCACGGGCTTCAAGTTCTTCTTCGGTCTCGCCATCGCCCTCATGGGGGCGGCCGTCATCGTGGGTTACGCCACCGGCGGCGGCCACGTCGGTCCCATCACCTGGGGCTGGAAGGGCGGCGTCGGCGACCACGTCTCCTACATCGTGTTGATGGGTCTCGGCGTCGTCGCCATGACCATCAGCTTCGTCATCGTCGCGTTCCGCGACGCCGACCCGGCCGCCCAGGCCCACTACCTCGGCGTCGACTCGATCGTCCCGACCGCCCAGGTCACCGGCTCGCCGTGGCCCGTCGTCGGTGCGTTCGGCGCCGCGATCATGCTGCTCGGCCTCGCCCTCAGCTCGGCGATCTTCGTCGTCGGCCTCGTCGTGTGTGCGCTCGTCGCCTTCGAGTGGATGATGGACGCCTGGGCCGATCGCGCCACCGGCGACGCCACCGCCAACCGCGAACTGCGCGACCGCGTGATGGCCCCGATCGAGATCCCGGTGGCCGGTGTGGCGATCGTCGCGGTCATGGTGCTCGCCGCCAGCCGCATCTTCCTCAACGCCAGCAAGAACGGCGCCGTCTTCTGGGCCGGCGCCATCGCGGTCGTCGTCTTCGGACTTGGCATTCTGTTCGCCGCGAAGCCCAAGATCAGCAAGAACGTGCTCGCCGGTTTGATGCTCACGGTCGGCATCGCCGTGATCACCGGCGGCATCCTCGCCGCCGTCGACGGTGAGCGTGAATTCGAACCCCACGGTGAAGATCAAGCAGAAGAGGACCACAGTGAGTGAATCCCGTACCCGTCTGCTCGGGCTGATCGCCTTCGTCGGCCTCGTCACGGCTGGCTGTGCCAGTGATGCCGAGCTCGACACCCTCAAGCCTCAGAGCGACACCGCCCGGGAGATCGACGATCTCCTCGACCCGGTGCTGCTCATCGCCGGCGTCGTCTTGGTCCTCGTCTGTGCCGCCGTCGTGTGGCTCTCGGTCAAGAACCGGGTCGACACCTACGAGGGCGACGACGAGTTCCCCGAGCAGAAGGCGCACGACTCCCGCCTCGAGATCTTCATGACCGGTGTGCCGGCGATCATCATGGTCGTCGTCGCCGTCATGACGACCATCGCCCACTTCGCGATCAACGACACCGAGGCCAACGCCATCGAGGTCGAGGTCAGCGGCGAGTCCACCGACTGGGAACCCAAGATCGTCGTCGTTGGTCAGCAGTGGTGGTGGGAGTTCCGCTACTACTTCAACGAGGACGTCGATGCCGACTGGCTCGGCGACCCCCGCGACCTTCCGCCCGCCGACATCGTCACCTCGGGTCAGATGATCATCCCGACGGGCGAAGAGGTCGAACTCCTCGTCACCTCTCGCGACGTCATCCACTCGTTCTGGATCCCGGCCCTCAACGGCAAGCGCGACGCCCGTCCGGGTTTCTTTGCTCCGTGGAAGATCGAGGCCGACAACCCGGGCCTCTACTTCGGTCAGTGCACCGAGTTCTGTGGCCTGTCGCACTCGCGGATGCGGATGCAGACCATCGCGATGGACGACGCCGACTTCCAGGCGTGGATCGACGAGCAGATGGCCCCCGCGGCGGTCCGCACGGGCGAGAGCGAAGCGGTCGTCGCCGGCCGTGAGGCCTTCGCCGCCAACTGTGCCTCGTGCCACCTCGTGCGTGACGGCGTCGACGACGCCGAGATCGATGCGGCGGTGGAGTCCGGCGTCGCTCCCGAGCTGACCCACTTCGCCAGCCGCACCACCTTCGCGGGCGGCATCCTCAACACCTACAACGAGGACGGCAGCTTCAACCGCGACGATGTCGCGGCGTGGCTGCGAGCCCCCGAAGTGGTGAAGGCCAACGCGGCCAACGACCTGCCCGACGGCGTCCTGCCTCGCGGCATGCCGAACCTCGGCCTTTCCGAACGAACGATCAGCGACCTCGTTGCGTACCTCGAGACCCTCGGCCAGCGGCCGTCGGACGAGCTCATCGCGGCGACGGAGGTGGAGTGACATGGCAATCACCGACGAACCCCTCGCCCTCGAAAGCGGTGCGACCTATGCCGAGCGACCGCTCGGTGTGCTCACCCGTCCCCAGGCCCAAGGTGGCTGGAAGGACTGGGTCAGCACCGTCGATCACAAGAAGATCGGCATCATGTACGGCGTCGCCGCCATGTTCTTCTTCTTGGTCGGTGGCATCGAGGCCCTCCTGATCCGGACCCAGCTGGCGTTCCCCGACTCCGGCTTCCTCAGCGCCGACGTCTACAACCAGATCTTCACCATGCACGGTGTGACGATGATCTTCCTGTTCGTCATGCCACTGGCCGCGGCGTTCGCCAACTACTTGATCCCGCTGCAGATCGGCGCTCGCGATGTCGCCTTCCCGCGGCTCAACGCCCTGTCGTTCTGGGTCTGGCTGTCGGGTGCGATCTTCCTCAACACGTCGTGGATCGTCGGTGGCGGCGGTGCCGACTGTGGCTGGTTCTGCTACTCGCCCAACAGCGGCATCATCTACTCGCCGACCAACGGTGTCGACTTCTACGCAATCGGTCTGCTGATCACCGGTATCGCCTCGCTGGTGTCGGCGGTCAACCTGATCGTGACCTGCCTGAACATGCGGGCCCCGGGCATGGACCTCATGCGGATGCCGGTGCTGACCTGGATGCTCCTGGTCACCCAGTTCCTGCTGGCGTTCGCCCTGCCGGTCATCACGGTCGCCCTGCTTCTCCTGCTGTTCGATCGCCAGTTCGACTCGCAGTTCTTCGATCCGGAAGCCGGCGCCGACCCACTCTTGTGGCAGCACCTCTTCTGGATCTTCGGACATCCCGAGGTGTACATCATCATCTTGCCGAGCTTCGGCATCATCTCCGAGATCATCCCGACGTTCAGTCGCAAGCCGATCTTCGGCTACTCGGCCATGGTGTTCTCGGGCGTTGCGATCGGCTTCATGGGTTGGGGTGTGTGGGCCCACCACATGTTCGTGTCCGGCATCGGCCCGATCTCGGTCTTCGCCTTCTCGCTGTCGACCATGTTCATCGCCGTTCCGACCGGTGTGAAGATCCTCAACTGGTTGGCCACGATGTGGGGCGGCAAGATCAAGTTCACCACCGCCATGCTGTTCGCCGTCGGCACGGTCGCCATGTTCACCATCGGCGGCCTGTCCGGCGTGACCCACTCGCTCGCCCCGGCCGACACCCAGCAGACCGACACCTACTACATCGTCGCTCACTTCCACTACGTGATCTTCGGTGGCGGTGTGCTCGGTCTGTTCGCCGGCGCCTACTTCTGGTGGCCGAAGATCTTCGGTCACTTCCTCGACGAGCGTCGTGGCAAGCTCAACTTCTGGACGATGCTCATCGGCTTCAACCTGACCTTCGGGCCGATGCATGTGCTCGGTCTGCAGGGCATGAGCCGTCGGATCGACACCTACTCCGCCGGGTTCGGCTTCGAGTTCGGGAACCTGGTCGCCACGATCGGCTCCTACATCCTCGGTGTCTCGGTGTTGATGTTCCTCTGGAACGTCTACAAGTCCAAGAAGGAAGCGCCGAACCTGCCGCCCCCCGGCCCCGATCCGTGGGATGCCCGCAGCCTCGAGTGGTCGATCCCGTCGCCCACCCCGGAGCACAACTTCGACCAGCTCCCCGTCGTGGAGTCCCGCGACGACTGGTGGTTCCGCAAGTACAACATCGAAGACGACGGCAGCGTGGTCCGCATCGCCACCGCGGAGGAGGCCGCCGAGAAGGGCGACGCCACCGACGTGCACCTTCCGTCGCCCTCGTTCTGGCCGCTCGTGCTCGCGATCGGCCTGCCCCTGATCGGTTACGGCATCATCTTCAACCTGTGGCTCTGCGTCATCGGCGGCCTGCTCACCGGCGGCGCCATCTACGCCTGGGCCCTGGAGCCGGTCGACGATCCTGACGCCGACCATGGCCACGATGATCATCACGACGATCACGGTGACGACGACGGCGAGATGGCCGCCGTCGGCGCGGCTGACGACGAGTCTGGCGAAGCCAGCGAGAGCAACGAGGGAGAAGGCTGATGGAGAGCGCAACGGCCACCGCCGTCGACACCCATCACGAGCACGATCCGCACGCCACGAACACCGGCATCTCCAACAACAAGTTGGCGATGTGGCTGTTCTTGTCGACGGAGTGCCTGCTGTTCGGTGCGTTGATCTCGACGTACCTGCTCTACAAGACCCGCGGCAACGGCACCGTCGTGCCGGCCGAGATCTTCGACATCCCGTTCACGTCGGTGTCGTCGTTCGTGCTGTTGATGAGCTCGCTCACCATGGTGTTGGCCCTCTCGGCCTTCGCCCGCAACGAGCTCGACCGGGGCAAGGCGTGGCTGCTCGTCACCTCGATGCTCGGCGCCGTGTTCATCGGCGGTCAGGTCTATGAGTTCACCGCCTTCTACCGCGAGGGCCTGGGCTACACCACCAACCCGGCGGCGTCGGCGTTCTACACGCTGACCGGCTTCCACGGGGTCCACGTCAGCATCGGCATCCTCATGCTGATGTCGCTGTGGGTCGCCGCGCAGCAGGGCAAGCTCACGTCCAAGAACTCCGAGACCGTCGAGATCGTCGGTCTGTACTGGCACTTCGTCGACATCGTGTGGATCTTCATCTTCACGGTCATCTACCTGATCCCGCTCGACTAGGAGGCACCATGAGTGAAGCCACGGCTGACGCCGTCGAAGCGCACGACGCCCACGACCATCCGTCGGACTGGGAATACGTCAAGATCGCCGTCATCCTCGCGGTCTTCACCGCGATCGAGGTGCTGACCTACTTCGAGTCGGTCTTCACCATCTTCGAGACTCGCTGGGTGCTCCTGCTCACGCTGTTCGTCTTGATGATCGTGAAGTTCATCCTCGTCGGTGCGTACTTCATGCACCTCAAGTCCGATGACCCACTCCTCACCCGAAGTTTCGTGGTGGGTGTGGTGCTGGCGACCGCGGTGTACCTCGTCACCCTCTCCGTCTTCAACTTCTTCTGACCCATGGACGGCGCCCTGGTGTTCGCCGTCACCGACTACGAGCTTCACCCTGAGGTCTGGCTCCTCGTCGCTGCGGTCATCGGTTTGGGGGTCTATTCGGTCCGAGCGATCGGACCACTCGTCGTACCGGCAGGGGAACCGGTCGTCAGCATCGCCCAGAAGCGGTTCTTCATCGCCGGCGTCGCGCTCCTGTGGTTCGCGGCCGACTGGCCGATGCACGACATCGCGGAGGAGCACCTCTACTCGGTGCACATGCTGCAGCACCTGCTGATCAGCTTCATCATCCCGCCGCTGCTGCTGCTCGCCATGCCGGACTGGCTGGCCCGCCTCGTCGTGCTCGAGGACGGCCGACCGCAGGCCGTGCTGCGGTTCTTGACGAAGCCGCTCGTCGCCGGCCTCATCTTCAATGCGCTCCAGCTGCTCACCCACTGGGGCACGGTGGTGAACCTCTCCTCGGAGAACGGTCCCTTCCACTACATGATCCACCTCGCGGTGTTCGCCTCGGCGTTGCTGATGTGGTTCCCGGTCCTCGGCCCGCTCAAGGAGATGCAGATGAGCGAGCCGGGCAAGATGCTCTACCTCTTCTTGATGTCGATCATCCCGACCGTGCCCGCCGGTTGGCTCACGTTCGCCGAGGGTCTCGTCTACGAGGCGTACGACACCGACGATCCGCTGTGGGGCATCGACCCGATCGAGGATCAGCAGGCGGCCGGCGCCGTCATGAAGGTGCTGGGCGGCTTCTACCTCTGGGCCCTCATCGCGATCCGGTTCTTCCGCTGGGCGGGCAAGCAGGCCGAGAACGAGCGGGCGGCCCAGCGCAACCGCCACCGCAACCGGCTCACGTTCGAAGACGTCGAGCAGCAGTCCGCCGACGCCGGCGATCCACCGGTCGAAGCTCGCTAGGTCGCCGTCACGGGCTTCGAAGTCCGCGGCCCGCTCGTCTACGGTCGCCGCATGGAACTTCGTCTCGATGGACAGACCGCGGTGATCACCGGCGGCTCGGCGGGGATCGGGCTCGGCATCGCCACCGAATTCGTGCAAGCCGGCGCGAACGTCATGATCGTCTCCCGCAAGGCCGACAAGTGCGAGGCGGCGGCCGCCCGGCTGCGCGCCCTCGGCGGCGGTGATGTCGACTGGCGGGCGGCTCACACCGGTGGTGAGGACGGCGGCGCCGAGGTGATGGCGGCGACCATCGAGCGGTTCGGGGCCATCGACATCCTCGTCAACAACGCCGCCACCAACCCCCATGCCGGGCCCCTCATCGACACGCCGGTGGGCGCCTTCGACAAGACCTACGAGGTGAATCTCCGAGGACCTCTGTTGTGGACCCAGTCGGCGTGGAACGCGTGGATGAAGGAACACGGCGGTTGTGTGATCAACCTCGCGTCGGTGGGCGCGTACGGCACGTCGTCCGACCTCGGTCTCTACGCCCTGCTGAAGCGGGCGCTGGTGGCGATGACCGAACAGCTCGGTGCCGAACTCGGGCCCGACGTCCGGGTGAACGCACTGGCGCCCGCCGTCGTGAAGACCGACTTCGCCCGCCTCCTGTGGGAAGGCGAGCGGGGCGAGAAGTTCGCCCAGCGCTATCCCCTCAAGCGGCTCGGGGAGCCCGGCGACATCGGCCGCGCCGCACTGTGGCTCGCCGCCGACGCCCAATGGATGACCGGCCAGACGCTCGTGATCGACGGCGGGCAGCTCGTCGCCTTCACCGGCTGATCGACCGGAAACCAACGCCAGTCCGCCCCTGGACGGGTACCGTCAGGGGATGCTCGACATCAAGCTCATCCGCACCGATCCGGAGGTCGTGAAGGCCGCCATCGCGCGTCGGGGCGAGGACACGTCGGGGATCGATCGAGCCCTCGCCCTCGACACTCGCGTCCGCGCCGTCGGCACCGAACGCGACGACATCCGCGGGCGAGTCAACTCGCTCTCCAAGGAGATCGGCGCCCTGCACCGTGACGGGAAGGGCGATGAGGCCGCCGCGCTCCAGGAGGAGAGCAAGAGCCTCGGCGAGCGCGAGAAGGTGCTGGCGGCCGAGGCCGAAGAGCTGCAGGGCCAGCTCCGCGACACGCTGCTCAACATCTCCAACATGCCGGCCCCGGAGGCCCCCGACGGCCTCACCGAGGACGACAACGTCGTCGTGCGCATGGAGAACTACGACGCCGACGCCTACGCCGACCATCAGCGCGTGCCCCACTGGGAGGTGGGCGAGCAGCTCGGCATCCTCGACGTCGACCGCGCCGTGAAGATGTCCGGGTCGATGTTCGCGATGTATCGCGGCGCCGGCGCGCATCTCCTGAGCGCCCTCATCAACTACGGCCTCGATCGCAACCGCGATGCGTTCGAGCAGGTGCGTCCGCCGACGGTGGTCAAGACCGACACCATGATCGGCACCGGTCACCTCCCCAAGTTCAGCGACGACGCCTACCACCTCGAACGCGACGATCTGTGGGCGATCCCAACCGCCGAGGTGCCGCTCACCTCGATGGTGGCGGGTGAGGTCCTCGACGAGGCCGAGCTCCCGATGCGGCTCATGGCGCACACCAGCTGTTACCGCCGTGAGGCCGGGTCGGCCGGGCGTGATACCCGTGGCCTGCTCCGCGTCCACGAGTTCGACAAGGTCGAGCTCTACGCGTTCTGCACGCCGGGTCAGGCGCAGGCGATGCACATGGAGATCCTCGAACGGGCCGAGAGCGCCATCCGCGATCTCGGCCTCGCTCACCGGATCCTCGATCTGGCGTGCGGCGACATCAGCGGCGCCGGCGCTCGCACCTACGACATCGAGGTCTTCGCCCCCGGCGCCGATCGCTGGCTCGAGGTCAGCTCGGTCTCCTGGTGCACGACGTACCAGGCCCGCCGGGCCAACATCCGGTACCGGCCCGACGGCGAGAAGGGCACACAGTTCGTGCACTCGCTGAACGGCTCCGGCCTCGCGGTGCCACGCGTTTGGGCGGGCATCGTCGAGACGCACCGACAGGCCGACGGCTCGGTTCGGATCCCCGAAGTGCTCCATCCCTACATGGGTGGAGTGACCGAGATCCCGGCGCCCGCCTGACGATGGGCGCGGTCACCTGGCTCGACGATGCACCGGGCACGGTGACCGATCTGCCGGTCTTCGGCTCGGAGTCGCCGATGCGGAAGGTCACCGAGGGCGTCGCCTTCGATGGCGCATGGGACGACACCCGTCGCGACAAGGTCCGCGACCTGTTCGACGACATGGCCGCCGACTGGGGCAGCCGCTTCAGCAACGAGCGCGAGGCGTCGATCCTCGACGCCCTCGATCGGGGTCAGCCCGGCGGTGGCACGGTGCTCGAACTCGGCGCCGGTTCTGGCCTCGGCACCGCTCGGCTCGTGGAGCGGTTCGACGACGTCATCGCCCTCGATCTCTCGATGGAGATGCTGCGCCATCAGCCCGAGCTCGCCCCGAAGGTGCGGGCCGACGCCTCGATCCTGCCGTTCCCCGACGGCGCCGCCGACCTGGTCGTGCTGGTCAACATGTTGCTCTTCCCCGCCGAGGTCGACCGGGTGCTCGCACCGGGCGGGTCGGTCCTCTGGATCAACACCAACGGCCACGAGACCCCGATCCACCTCACCCCCGAGGCGGTCGTCGAGGCGCTCCCCGGCGAGTGGACCGCAACCGCCGGCCGGGCCGGCACCGGCCTGTGGGCCTCGGTCAGGCGAGCTTGAGCCCGACCCACGCCGCCGCGACGCCACCGACCAAGGTCGCCGCTCCGTAGGCGCGCGCCCACCGCGGGTCGATCTCGATCAGCTCCACCAGCTCGGCGACGAACGTGGAGAACGTCGTCATCGCGCCCAGACCGGCGATGCCACCGATCAGCTGTGAGTCGGCACTCGCGGTGGAGAGCAGGCCGAGGGCGAAGGCACCCATGAGATTGACCGCCAGGGTGCCGACCGCACGAACGGGCACGCTCATCGAGAGGTGCCAGCGAATCACGGTCCCCGCCGCGGCCGTGAGCACGAAGAGCACCGCGGTCATGTGGCGCCTCGCTGTCGAATCGACATGAACGCGCCGAGTCCGAGCACGACGCTGCCGAGCGCCAGGGCGAACGCACCGACGAGCTCACCGCCGTCGAGCAGCTGGGCGAGTTCGACCGCCAGCCCCGAGAACGTGGTGAAGCCCCCGCACAACCCGACGCCCAGCGCCAGGCGCACCGGGTGCTCGCGCTCGGCCCATCGAGCGACGACCCAGCCGAGCACCGCGCAGCCCACCGTGTTGACGACGAGCAGGCTGCCCCACGTCGGCCACCCGATCTCGCCGACAGCCCAGCGCCCGGTCGCACCGGCCACACCGCCGAGCAGCACGCCGGCCACGACCCGATCCATGCCTGCACCGTAGAGTTTCGCCATGGACTGGGAGTCGATGCGACATCAGTACGAACAGGACGGGCTCGATGTGAGCGACGTCGACGCCGATCCGATCGTGCAGTTTCGGTCGTGGCTCGACGTCTGGGCCGCCACCAGGCCGAGGGACCCGGGCGTGGTCGTCGTCAGCACCGTCGACGCCGACGGCTGGCCGTCGAGCCGGGCGGTCCTGCTCCGTGGCGTCGACGACCGAGGATTCGTCTTCTTCACCAACCGAACCTCGGCCAAGGGGCAGGCGCTCGACGCGACCGGCCGGGCCAGCTTGAGCTTCGTCTGGCACGACCTCGAACGGCAGGTCCACGTGATCGGCTCGGCGGAACACCTCCCCGACGACGAGTCCGACGCCTACTTCGCGAGCCGCCCCCGTGGCAGCCAGATCGGTGCGTGGGCCAGTGACCAGTCGGCGGTCATCGAGTCCCGGCAGGTGCTCGAGGATGCCGTCACCGAGCTCGAGGCTCGGTACCCCGACGACGTGCCTCGCCCCCCGCACTGGGGCGGCTATCTCGTGCGCCCCCACACGATCGAGTTCTGGCAGGGCCGGCCCAGCCGCCTGCACGATCGGGTCCGCTACCGCCGTGACGGCGAAGCGTGGGCGATCGAACGATTGTCGCCCTGATCAGCTCGACCGGTTCCAACCGTCGACCGCCCCGACGAGCGTGTCGATCAGCGAAGCGACTTGGGGCGCACGGGAGGTTCCCTCGTGGTCGCTCCAGTTGGTCTCGGCCTTGTTCCATCGGATCGGCGGAGGAAGCTCCATCTGCACGCCCGCGTTGACCGGGAGGTTGACCGGGTTGCGGGTGTGTTGTCCCTTGAGGCCGTCGGGGATGTCGTCGAGGTCGACGATCACGCCGTAGCGATCGTCGAGATCGCGCCGGAGGTGCTCCCCGAGGTGGGACGCAAGCTCCCGATTGCGGCCACCGAGCAGGATGTCCCAGAAGCGGTCGTCGCGGCCGTAGCCGTGGACGGCGATCACCGTGTCGACCCGCTCCACGAACGAGGCCAGCGCCTCGGACTCGGCAGGATCGAACCGAGTGCTGGGGATGTGTTGGCGAAACGGTGACGCCTGGATCACGCCGTAGAACGACGAACCCGTGCGCTCGGCGACTTCGGCGGCGATGACGTCGGTCGCTCGTTCGAGGTTGCCGCCGTGGAACGCCATCAGCCCGAACGAGCCGCGGAGTTCGCAGACTTCGGTGACCTCAGGTCGTTCCAGCAGGGACCGCAGCACGCTCCGGAAGGTAGCGGTTGAGCTTCCGGTATGCCCACCAGGCGACCAGGCCGATGAAGAGGATCTCCAGCGGCACGCCACCACGGGCCGGGTCGGTGACCCAGTTCGCGATCCGGGACGGCCAGTTGATGACGAATCGTGCGATCGGGGCGATCACGAAGTCGAAGTCGTTGTAGGCCTCGAGGAAGGCGAACACCGCGACCCACACTGCGGTGAGGGACCAGCGTCGGGTGGCGTCTTCGGGGTTGTCCTCGTGGAAGGCGAGCAGGTAGATGCCCGCCATGCCGAGCAGGCTCAGCACGCCGATCCGCTCCGGGGTGGTGGTGGTGATCCAGTTGGAGACGGCGCTCTGGAACTCGAGGAAGTGGTCGACGAGCACATTGCCGGCGGTCGGGTTTTCGAGGACCCGCAGCTCCCAGACGCCGTAGTCGATCAGGTAGAAGCCGGCGATGACGAGCACGGCGCCGGAGATCTTGCCCATGTACGGGAGCACTCGGCGCATGTTGACGGCGACGTTGTTCTTCGCCCGGGCGAGGCTGACGGTGAGGAACAAGATGATGGCGCCCATGCCGAGGCTGTAGGCGAGGAAGCTGCCGACGCCGTTGGCGAAGCCGTCGGTGGTGAAGCTGTTGGAGACTGCAGAGATGAACAGACCGATGGTGCAGCTCAGCGACACGACCGCGTAGGACACGCCGAACAGGAACATCGAGCTGCTCTCGCGGCTGTCGGTTCCCTTGTTCATCTTCGGGATGCTCACCATGATCTGGCGTCCCATGAACATCGCGATGCCCATCGGGATCAACAGCACGCCGAGCACGACGGTGACGTACCCGACGTATTCGACCACGTCACCCTGGCTCAGGAACAGCGAGATCAAGATGCCGAGCGCGCCGAACACGGCAACGAAGCCGAGGGTGAGCATCGCGCCGACCCAGATGCCTCGGGTCACGGCCCGCACCCGGCTCGGCTGCTCGGCCTCACCGGTGCCGATGAAGTAGCCGATGTAGGTCGGCAGCATGGCGAAGCCGCACGGGTTGAAGGCGGCCAACATGCCCACACTGAAGGGGAAGGCGAACTGTTCGAGGTCCATCAGGCGATCTCCGCGATCTTGGCGGTCAGGTCCTCACCGGTGAGCACACCCGACCAGATTTCTTGCACCACACCCGACGCATCGACGAACACGGTGGTTGGCATGGCAAACCCGCCGAACTGGGCGAACAATTCCGCGTTCGGGTCCCACCCGAGGTCGTAGGTGACGCCGGTTTCCTCGACGAGGAACTGGGCATCCTCCAGACGCGGATCGGTGGAGATGCCGACGAAGGCGACATCTCCACCGAAGTTCGTGAAGACCTCTTCGAACTCTGGCATCTCCGACACACAGGCCGGGCAGGTGCGGGCGAAGAAGTTGATCACCAACGGCTGGCCGGCATAGGTCGTGAAGTTCGACGTGCCGCCGTCGAAGGTGGCGAACTCGATGTCGACCTCAGAACCGACCGCATCGTCGTTCTGGATGTCCTCGACCGGGGTTGGTTCGTTGGTGAGGCTCAGGACCTCGTCGTCGTCACCACCGCTGCACGCGGCGAGCAGCACCGGGAAACCGGCGGCGCCGAGGATGAAGTGACGGCGAGAAGGTCGGGGAGTGGGGGAGACAGACACGGCAACTCCGTAGAAAACGGTAGCGGGCTGATGGGCTGACCCAGGAACCCGGCGAGGCCCGAGCAACTTCCAGCGGGCCCGGTGTCCTTCCAACGACCGTACCCCCCAAAACGGTTCCCGAGCCTGCTGCACGTCCCGGCGATCAACCGGGGCTCGCTTGAACGTCACCCGGGCCGAGGGGGAGGCCGGGACGTGCAGCACGGGCATGGGGCGGCTGACCGAAGGGGGAGTCGGTCAGCCGCCCGGAGGGGCTGCAGGGCTCCTCACTCGCTGCATGCGCAGACCGCGACACCGGAGTGCGTGGCCCGCACGTGCTCACGCGGTGCGGAGCTGTGCAGCCTCCTGGAGGTGGGCCGGGATCGGGATCACCGGCATCTGGTCCTCGGGCCGGGCCACCTTCGGCGGCCGGCCTCGACGACGCTTGACGGTGAGCATCTTGCCGTTCATGAACAGCTGCCCGCCCCAGACGCCCCATGGCTCCCGACGCTCGAGGGCTCCCTCGAGGCACTCGGCGAGCACC
The DNA here is from genome assembly GCA_964513285.1 of uncultured Candidatus Nemicrothrix sp. Lineage (GTDB taxonomy): Bacteria > Actinomycetota > Acidimicrobiia > Acidimicrobiales > Aldehydirespiratoraceae > UBA11606. The sequence continues at coordinate 11,606 of CAZEML010000024.1, read as the reverse complement.
GGGCATTCGGCGCAGACGCGCTTGGCGGCTGCGATCTCACCGATGTCTTCGCTGAAGAAGAGGTCCGCGGCGTTCTCCACGCCGCGGCACGCGGCGAAGTCCTCCCAGGTGAGGTCCCCGACGCTGATGTTGGACTGGATGTTGGTGTCGACGAGAGTCTGCATGACCTCGTCTCCTCTCTTGCTTCTGATGATGGTTGGTTGGGTAGGTGGTGAGATGGACAAGCGGCCGGTGGTGGGGGAAACCGGCTGCGAAAAGCAGAAAGACCGCCGGATGATCCGGCGGCCTCGGTGCAAATCCCCTGTGGGTTTTGGCTGAAGTCAGCCAGGGGGTGCTCCGGAGGGCCGCTGGGAGGCGTACGGCTTCGTCGTGGCAATCACAGCGACGTTTCCGCTGAGACCAAACGAGCCGAGCCAGGTGCCGCCGTTACGCACGTCAACACGCGCGCGAGCGTCGGCCACGTTGGCCAGATGATGCTCGAGGCACATGAGCTGCTTCATGGCGACTCCCAGACGGGTTGGTGCGCGGCCGGTCCTTCCGGCCCGTTCACGATCGCGGACCCTCTGGGATCCGTCAACCGAATTAATCGAGGAAATCGCCGAGATTGATACGGTGCGCCCCATGCCCGAGCCCGGCGCCGCTGAAATCACGCCAAAACCGGCGGTTGGACGGGTCTTCGAGACCGGTCGAAGAATTCGCCTCGGCGATGTCGATCCGACCGGACGGTGCCGTCTCGACGCGACGGTTCGTCATCTCCAGGACGTCGCCCGCGACGATTCCGCCGACAGCGAGCTCGCCGACCCGATGAACTGGGTGGTGCGGCGCACCATGCTCGAGGTGCATCGTGCGCCGGTCTTCCAGGAGTGGGTCGAACTCGCCACCTGGTGCAGCGGTCATGGCGGCCGGTGGGCCGAACGCCGCACCGAACTCCGGGGTGCGGACGGCGCCCACGTCGAAGCGGTGACGATCTGGATCTTCGTCGACGGCGAGACCGGCGCCCCCAAGAAGCTGCAACCCGACTTCTTCGAGCTCTACGGCGCGTCGGCCGGCGAACGCACGGTCTCGGCCCGATTGCAGCTGCCGACCACACCCCCCGACACGGCGGTGGGTGAGCCCTGGGCGGTCCGCTACGCCGATCTCGACGTGCTCGCCCACGTCAACAACGCGGTCCAGTGGGCGCCGATCGAAGAGGTCGCCCACCGGGTCGGCATGACCCTGGAGGGCGTGCGCGCCGAGGTCGAGTTCGGCGCGGGTGTCGAGCCCGGCGAGGTCGAACTCCGCCATGACGGCGATGCCGCCGGCTTCAGCACCTGGCTGGTGACCGACGCGGGTACCGGCAGTGCCGGTCGGGTGACGCCGCTCTAGTCGGCGGGCGCCAGGTCGAAGAAGAGCAGGCCGTCGGCGTCTCGGCGGGTCGACGCCTCGCCGATCATGCGGAGGTGCTCGAGGTGGGCGTAGGTCTCGCTGGCCGCCATGTCGCCCCACGAGCGCTCGCGGAACAGGATCTTCATCCACTCGGTGACCGGTGCGTCGCCGGTGGCGTCCGCCGCGTCTCGCAGTAGGTCGAGCCGTTCTTGGTGATGCTCCTTGATGAACCCGCAACGCCCCTGGCAGTCCTCGAAGGGGTGGCCGTGGGCGGGCAAGACCGTCTTGAGTCCCTCCAGCGCCGCGACCCGATCGAGCGAGTCGAAGAAGGTCGCCAACGGGTCCTCGACTTCGGTCGAACCCGCGATGTGGGGCGTGATCGTCGGGAGCACGTGATCGCCCGAGAGCAACACGCCCTCCTCGGGATCCCACAGACACAGATGGTCGATCGTGTGGCCGGGCGTGTGGATGGAGAACCAGTCGCGGTCGGCGAAGCGGACGGGGTCGCCGTCGGCCACCCGGATCGTCGCCTCGGGCGACAAGAACTTCCGCCCACCCCGATCACCCATCTTCACGAACCGCAGGATCGCTTCGTCGGGGGGCGGCTGACGCTTGGTGCCCCACGGGGTCGAGCCGAACTCCTCGAACCGACGCTTCCAGAGGGCGAGGATCTCGTCTTCGGTCATGTCGTCGATCAACGGCTCGAGATCCTCATTGGCCTCCGCCGTGAACGACGCGAACGACTCGTGGGTGAGGACCTCGGCACCGGCGACCTCGCGGAGCTGGGCGCTGCCGCCGAAGTGATCCGGGTGGGAGTGGGTCACGATCACCGTGTGGACCCGCTCGACCGGAATCTCCGCCGCGTCGAGGCGCGTCATCAACGCCGCCCATGACTCCTCCCCGGGCAGGCCGGGATCGACCAGCGCGACCCCGTCGCCGTCGATCAGGGCGTAGCAGTTGACGTGGCCGAGCCCGGGCAGGCTGATCGGCAACTGAAGCCGCAGCACGTTCGGCGCGACCTCGACGATCTCCTCGGAGGCCGGCTCTTGTTCCTGCTTGCGATAGACGGGGGAGCTCACCCCCGCAGGCTAGGAGGAAGGCTCGTCGGAGACGAAAAGCGCTGACCGGTAGTGGCGCAGCTCGTCGAGCGACTCGCGGATGTCGTCCATGGCGCGATGGCCGCCGGCCTTCTTGGGTGCGGCCTTGAACGAGGCGGGGTGCCACCGGCGGGCGAGTTCCTTCACGGTGGAGACATCGATCGAGCGGTAGTGGAGGAACTCCTCGATCTCGGGCAGGTGGGCGGCCAGGAATCGCCGGTCGGTGCCGATCGAGTTCCCGCAGAGGGGCACGGTCCGCGCCTCGGGGATGTGTTCTTGCAGGAACGCGAGGGTCTGCGCACCGGCTTCCTCCAACGAGACCGTCGACGCCTTGATCTCGTCGAGCAGTCCGCTGCGGGTGTGCATGTTGGTGACGAAGTCGTCCATCTCGGCGAGCTCGTCTGCGGTGGCCGTCACGATCAGGTCGGGCCCCTCGGCGATGAGTTCGAGGTTGTCGTCGGTGAGCAGGGTCGCGATCTCGACGATCACGTGGCGATCGGGTTCGAGACCCGTCATCTCGAGGTCCATCCAGGCGAGCATCGTCTCAGGGTAGACGGCGGGGTCGGCTACCTTCGGCTTGTGCTCGATCTGCCTGTCCTTCGCCTCGATCCCGACCTCCCGCTTCCGGCCTATGCCCGCGCCGGTGATGCCGGCGTTGATCTGCTGGCCCGGGAGGACGTCACCCTCGCGCCGGGCGGCGGGCGGGCCGTGATCCCGACCGGGATCGCCATCGCCCTCCCGGAGGGCTACGCCGGGTTCGTGCAGCCGCGGAGTGGGCTGGCCGCCAAGCATGGGGTCACCTGCCTCAACACGCCGGGCCTGATCGACTCGGGCTACCGCGGCGAGTTGAAGGTCTGCCTGATCAACCACGACCCCGTCGAACCGTTCGAGGTCGTGCGGGGCGAGCGCATCGCGCAACTCGTCGTGCAAGCGGTCGCCAACGTGAACTTCGTCGAGGTCGAAGCCCTCGACGAGACCGAGCGCGGCGATCAGGGCTACGGGTCGAGCGGGCGCTGAGCGCTCAGTCGAGCGGGGCCGGGGTCTTTCGGAGGCGCAGCCAGGCCCGCTCGGGATCGATGTCGTAGTCGTCGATCAGGGGCCCACAGATCTCGTCGAAGCGGTCGACCGCCGCGTCGCTGAGTGAGCCGGCGTCCGCGGTCTGGATCTCGAGTTCGAGCCGGTCGCCGTCGAACCGGAACGCGGCGTCGATCTCGCCATCGCCCGACGCCCGATCGAGGAGCAGGATGACGGCCTCGCCGATCGCCAGGCGCAGTTCGTCGATTTCGGTGAACGACAGGCCTTGCCGCAGACCGAGCGCGGCCCCACCGACCCGCACGATGCGGCCGTATTCGGGCCGGGCCGGAACCCGGAGATGCACCTCTTCGATGGCGCCGGACACGTCCGCAGTCTCGCACGTCGGCGCGCCGGGTACCGTGCGGCGATGGCCGTACTCGTCGACCCCGCCGTCTGGGCTTGGCGAGGCGCGTCGTGGGCGCATCTGGTCAGCGACGAGTCCTTCGACGAACTCCACGAGTTCGCCCGTCAGCTCGGCAAGCGCCGGCTGGGCTTCCAAGGCGATCACTACGACATCGACACGATCGATCGCGAACGGGCGCTTGTGCTGGGTGCCGAGCCGGTCGACAGCCGCGACCTGGTGCGGCGGATCCGCGCCGCGGGCCTGCGCCGGCGCGACGACAAACCGACCTGGCAACGGCTGGCCTTTTCGCCGCGTGGCCAGACGCTCGACGTGGCCGCTCGGCTGGTGTCGTTCGGGGAACCGGGGCTTCGGCTCCGTGAGGCGCTCACGCTAACCACCTCGCTCGATCAGGTGAGCCAGTCGGGTGTGTACGTCGACGGTGACTTCATCGTCGCCCTGTTCGACTGGATCGGCCCGGAGGCCGCGGTCGACCTTCCTGGCCTCGATCGGGTCTGGGCTGGTGAACCGCGTGCAGATGGCGAGCGGAGTTTGGAGCTCTTCGTCGGCCGCTGATCGGGAGTAAGTTCCCCCTATGGAGATCGACTTCGAAGTCGTCGGCGACGGATACGTGGCTCGAATCTCCGGTGTGATCTCGATGGAGAACGGCACGGAGCTGTGGGAGGCGATCCAGACCCACCGCCCCGACGACGGCTTCGCCTTCGGCGTGGTCGACGTGAGCAATGCGGAGACCCCGCTGCTCGACCGGTGGCCGCCGGAGATCGAGGTCTACGAGGTGTTGCACCCCGCCGTGCGGCTCCTGCGTCAGACCCTCAAGGCCGGGTTCCGTTCGGCGTTCGTGACGACCCACCCCCACGCCGCGGCGATGATGGAGGATCTCGGCGAGCTGACTCGATTCGGGTCGCCTCGACCGGCGGGGGAAGCGCCACAGGCCCGCGTGTTCGCCGACCCCGACGAAGCGCTCGCCTGGTGTCGAGGCGCCGGCAGCGATTGACGCGAGGCGAGCATGCAGGCGATGGAGTTCGACTTCGAGGTGGTGGGCGATGGCTATCGGGCCACCATCCGCGGTGACATCACCGCCGAGGCGCTCCGGTCGCTGTGGGACGTCATCCTCGAACACCGCCCCGACGACGGCTTCCGTTTCGGGGTCCTCGACGTCCGGGCCGGTCGCGCCGTCGAGGTGACGGTCTGGCCGGCCGACAGCGAAACCCTCGAGCGGCTCCATCCGGTCGCTCGCATGATCAACCAAACACTCCGTGCCGGGTTTCGGATGGCGGTGGTGTCGAGCGAACCGATGATCGATCACGTGATCGCCGATCTCGCCGATCTGGTCAGTTTCGGGACGCCGAATCGCCCCGGTGAGCCGCCGCAGGGCCGGCGCTTCGACACGGTCGAGGCCGCGTTGGCGTGGTGTCGAGGCGAAGACGCGGCGTGAGCCGAAGTAGCGTCGCGGCATGATCGGCAAGCTGCAGAAGCGTCTCCCCATCGTCACCGAAGATCCGATCGAGCTGTCGACCCGGGTCATCGACACCGGGGAGCACGACGAGATGGTCAATCGGACCACGCAGAAGCTCTCGGTGCTCGATGACGACATCGCGATCGTCGAGTCGTTCAGCCACATCATCACCTTCCGGACCGAGGACGGGCTGGTGTGCTTCGACTCGTCGGGACAGCTCACCGGCGAAGCGGCGGTCGACGCCCTCCGAGGGTGGACCGACGCGCCGGTCGATTCGCTCGTCTACACCCACGGCCATGTCGATCATGTGGGAGGGAGCGGGGCGATGGCCGCCGACGCCGAACGACGGGGCCACCGAGCCATCCGGGTGGTCGGTCACGAGGCGGTCGCGGCCCGCTTCGATCGTTACCAGCTCACCAACGGCTACAACACCGACGTCAACCTGCGTCAGTTCGGTGGGGTCGGCGGCGTGAAGGACATGGCGATCGGCGACGTGCCGAAGTTCCTCCCCGACGACGTGCTCTGGCCCGACCTCGAAGTCGGGCGGGCAGGGAGCCTCGAGGTCGGCGGCCTGACCTTCGAGATGCAGCATGCGAAGGGAGAGACCGACGACCACCTCTGGACGTGGATCCCCGAGCAGCGAGCGTTGTGCGTCGGCGATCTCGTCACCTGGGTGTTCCCGAACTGTGGCAACCCCCAGAAGGTGCAGCGGTACCCGCTCGAATGGGCGGCGGCGCTGCGGGAGATGATGACCTACGACGCCGAGTGGTTGTTCGGCGCGCACGGGCTCCCGGTGCGCGGCGCGGCACGGGTCGCCACCGTGCTCGGCGATCTGGCGACGGCGCTCGAGCTGTTGACCGAAGAGACGTTGGCGATGATGAACGCCGGCGAGTCGCTCGACGCGATCGTGCAGCAGGTCACGGTGCCCGAGGAGCTGCTGGTGAAGCCGTGGATGCAGCCGGTGTACGACGAGCCGGAGTTCGTCGTCCGTAACCTGTGGCGGCTCTACGGCGGCTGGTGGGACAAGAACCCGGCGAACCTCAAGCCCGCACCCGAATCGGTCTTCGCCACCGAGATGGCCACGCTCGCCGGAGGGGTGGATGCCCTGGTCGCCCGCGCCGTCGAACTCGCGGCGGCGGAGGATCTCCGACTCGCCTGCCAGGTCATCGAGCTCGCGGTCCACGCCGACCCGGCGTCGGTCGCCGCCCACGGGGCTCGGGCCGAGATCTACGCCCAGCGCCGGAAGGCCGAGTTCAGCCTCATGAGCAAGGGCATCTATGCGGCGGCCTCACGCGAGAGTCGTTCCATAGCGGATCCGGACTGAGGCAATAGCGGAAACGTTATGAGGGGAGTAGCCTTGGGGTCATGGTCGCCGTCCGCACCGCCGTTCCCGAAGGACCCGCAGTCGCCGCGCTCATCCGGGGTGCGCGGGTGGACGCGGGCCTGAGCCAAGCCGCCTTGGCCGAGCGAATCGGCACCACCCAGTCCGCCATCTCCCGGTGGGAGGCAGGGCGCGACGAGCCCCGCCTCGGTTCGCTCAGCTCGATTCTGGAGGCGTGCGGGCTGCGGCTGTCGCTCGTGGTCGAGACCGCCGACGATGGTGTCGACCGGGCCCAGCTTCGCCAGCAACTGGCCATGACCCCGGAGGAACGGATGGCATCGGTGGTGAATCTGAGCGCCGCCCTCGCCTCGGCCCGGCCCGTCGGCTGATGGCCGCGCCCCTCGATCCCGCATGCCTCTTCGCCACGCTCGCGGACCACGGCGTCGACTACGTGCTCATCGGTGGGTTGGCTGCGGTCTTGCATGGCTCGACGGCGATGACCAACGACGCCGACATCGTGCCCGAGCCATCGCCCGCGAATCTCGAGCGTCTCGCGGCTGCGCTGCGGGCCCTCGACGCTCGGCTCCGGGTTCCGGAGACGCCGGACGGCGTGCCCTTCGATCCGCACCCGGCACTCCTTGGGTCGATGCGAACCCTCAACCTCACCACTCGCTGCGGGGACCTCGATCTCGCTGCCGAACCCGACGGGATCGACGACCGAGCGGGCTTCGTCGAACGGGCGGTCCTGTACGACATCGCCGGACAACGAGTGCGGGTCGCCGCGCTCGCCGACATCATCCGCTCCAAGGAGGCGGCGGGGCGTCCCAAGGACCACGCCACCTTGCCCATCCTGCGGGCGCTGGAGGATGAGATTGCCCGGCGCGACCAAGAAGGGCGCCGGTAGCCTGATCGGCCGTGGCGCTCTATGTGCAGAAGTTCGGCGGGACCTCCGTCGGCACCCCCGACCGGATCCGTGAAGTCGCCGATCATGTCGCTCGCTGTGTGAAGCGAGGCGACCAGATCCTCCTCGTCGTCTCCGCCATGGGCAAGGAGACCGATGATCTCCTGCGGCTCGCCGACGACGTCAGCCGCACCAAGCCCGGCCGCGAGATGGACATGCTGATCACCGGCGGTGAACGCAAGGCGTGCGCCCTCGTCGCGATGGCGCTGACCGACCTCGGCGTCGTCAGCGAGTCGTTCACGGGAAGCCAGGCCGGCTTCATCACCGACACGACCCATCGCAACGCCAAGATCCTCGACGTCACGCCGTTCCGGATCCAGGAAGCGGTCGATGCGGGCAAGGTGCCCGTCGTCGGCGGCAGCCAGGGTGTCTCGACCGACAAGAACGTCACCTTCTTCGGGCGCGGTGGTTCCGACACGACCGCGGTCGCGCTCGCCCATGCGCTCGGCGCTGATGCGTGCGAGCTCTACACCGACGTGCCCGGCGTGTTCACCACCGACCCGCGGCTGGTGCCCGAAGCCCGCAAGATGGAACAGATCTCGTTCGACGAACTCCTCGAGATGACCGCCACCGGCTGCCCGAAGCCGGCCATGCGGTCCGTCGAACTCGCCCGCAGCTACGGCGTGAAGCTCCACGTCCGCAGCGCCTTCAGTTGGGTACCCGGAACCTGGGTGTCCGAGGAGACCTCCATGGAAAACGCGATCATCTCCGCCGTCACCCACGACACGTCCGAGGCCAAGATGACGGTCTCCAACGTGCCCGACACGCCGGGCGTCGCCGCTCAGTTGTTCCGTGCGTTGGCCGACGCCGACGCGAACGTCGACATGATCGTCCAGAACGTGTCGCTCGACGGCACGACCGACATCTCGTTCACGCTGCCGCACGAGCAGGTCGAACAGGCCGTTGCCACCGTCGAATCCCAGCTCGCCGAGCTGGGCGGCCGGGAGTGCATCACCGATGGCGACATCGCCCGGGTGAGCCTCGTCGGCGCCGGTATGCAGACCAACCCGGGCGTGGCCGCCACCATGTTCGAGACCCTGTCCACCGCGGGCATCAACATCGAGATGATCTCGACCTCGGCCATCCGCATCTCGTGTGTCGTGCGTGAGGATCAAGCCGAGCGTGCCGTCGCGGTGCTGCACGAAGCGTTCGAGCTCGACAAGGCGCCTGCCGACCGAGCCACTCTCTGAGCGACTCGACCGGCAGGTCAGCTCGTTCGATCAGCCGCCGAGGTTCGCCTCGCAGCTGCCCCAGTTCTCCTCGGTGGACAGGCCACCGCAGCTCTCCGCGAACGCCTCGTAGGCGCTGCCGATCGGGCTGTTGAACCACAGCTCGTCGCAGGCGGCGAGATCGCCGCCGGCGCAGCCGTCCCAGAGGGCATCGAGTTCGGGGTCGTCGCCGTAGTTCTCGCTGCTCGCGGGCTCGGTGCCGCCGGCACAGTTGCCGAACGTGTCGGTCGTCGTCTCGCCGCAGGTGGAGCCGAACGCCTCGTAGTCCGAACCGATGGCGGAGTCGAAGTAGAGGGTGTCGCACGACGCGAGGTCGCCGGCGGCGCAGGCGTCCCAGAGCACGTCGAGTTCGGGGTCTTCGCCGTAGCTGAGCGCGTCGTCGCTCGAGCAGCGGCCGTAGCGGTCGGCCTGGGTGGCGCCGCAGGTGGAGCCGAACGCCTCGTACTGGGTGCCGATGCCGGAGCCGTAGTAGAGGTCGTCGCACGACACGAGGTCGCCGGCGGCGCAGGCGTCCCAGAGGGCGTCGAGTTCGGCGTTGTCGCCGTAGGTGTCCGCGTCGGCGACGCTGCACCGGCCGAACACCTGGTCGGTGGTCTCACCGCAGGTGGAGCCGAAGGCTTCGTAGTCGGAGCCGATGGCGGAGTCGTAGTAGAGGTCGTCGCACGACGCGAGGTCGCCGGCGGCGCAGGCGTCCCAGAGGGCGTCGAGCTCGGGGTTGTCGCCGTAGGTGACGCCGTCGGCGCCGCTGAAGAGATCGCCGGCGTCGAACGCACCGGAGTCGGCGATCTCGTCGCCGCAGCGGAACACCGCGGCCATCATTCCGCTGGTCGGCTCGCCGTCGTTGAGGCCGAGCTCGGCCATCTCCAGGATGCCGATCCCGGCAGCCTCGAACTCGTCGAGCAGGCAGATCCCGATCTCGACCGTGCCGCCACTGCCGACGAGCCCGTCGACGAAGGCCTGTTCGAGGCCGGTGAGGTCGGCGTAGCTCCGGCGAGCGCTGTCCGCCGGCGGGTCGGTCGTCTCGGGTTCGGTCGGCTCGTCCGCTGGATCGTCGGTCGCGTCGTCGCCTGCGTCACCGCCGTCGTCCGCACTGGCGTCGTCGCTGCCGGTGTCGGGCTCGGTCGAGCCGGCGCTCTCGTTGCCGCCGGCGGCGCACTCGGCGGAGATGTCGAGCACCGCCTGGAGATCGTCGCTGGAGAGATCGGCTCGCTCGGCGGTGAGGATCGAGTCCATGTCGAGGCCGCGCTCGTCGAACTCGGCCTCGAAGCAGGCCACCTCCGCGTCGCTCAGCCCCAGCTCGGCGAAGACGTCTTCGGCGCTGTCGCCTGAGCCGCACGCGGCCGCGAACACGATGAGGGCGATCAGCCCCGTCATCAGTCGTTTCATGATTCAGGAAGTCCTTCCTGGGTTGCCTTCCCGCAGGCAATCGGCAGCGTAGAGGCCGGTTCGACCCCGGCCACGAAGCGTCACCGAACCTTCGCCAGGTCGTAATGCGGTCAGATGTTGGTCAAGGGATGGCTGACGTCCACCAGGCCGCGATGGGCGAGCTCCATGTCCTGGGTGCTCGTCGTGGGGATCGGCCAGGCATCGTCGAGTCCGCCCAGCGCGGCGGCCACGCCGACATCGGCCACCGAGGGGGCCTCTCGGTTCTTGAGCGCGGTCGCGGCGGCGATCAGGCCGACGGCGACGATGCCGAGCACCGCGGCGGGAGGCAGGAGTCGAGCGCTGAGATCGCGGACCGCGATCTCGACCAACTCCGAGCCGGTGACGCGAGAAGCGAGCCACGGCAAGCCGAGGGTGGCGATGCTGGCGGCGAGGGCGAGACCGAGCACCCACCGGCCGACCCAGCGAACGACTCGGTGCCGTTCGGGGTGTGCGAGGTACGCAAGCGGCAAAAACAGCGCACCGATCGCCGCGGCCAGCGCGGCCCGGTCGAGGAGGTCGATCGGGCCGGTGAGGTCGGGGATCTGGTCGGCCGTCACGATGTAGAGGGTGCTCGAGTCGGGCAGGACCGCGTCGGCCTCGGGGACCTCACGAACGATGATCGCTCGGACGGCGGACGTGATGGCCGTCATGTCGAGGGGTTCGTCGCTCTGCTCGAGCAGTACTCGTTCGTGGGTCTCGATCACGAGGTCGGTCAGCGCGCTCCGGAAGGCCGGGTCGTCGAGGACGACCGGCGCGATGCGGTCGGCTTCGGCCCCGACGTCGATGCCGTAGCTAGCCAGGGTGATGCTCAACTCTTCGCCGAACAGGGTGCCGTCGATCGCTCCCGCGACCTCGGCTTCGAGGTCGGCGCGGCCCGCCGGATCGTTGAGCGCCTGGTCGATCGACCCCATGACCGTGTCGGGATCGTGGAGGACGACTCGGAAGACGCCGAGCAACGCGGCGACGGTCAGACACAGGAGCCCGATGGTGGCCAGCACGCCGGCGACGGCCACTCGGGGGCCGCTCGCAGGGGCGGGAGCGGGGCGTCGGCTCGGCGAGCGAGGAGCGTCGAGGTAGACGCTGCCGGTCGGCTGCAACATCGAACACCCCTCCTTCCGCTGCGGGGTTGGCTCGGTGGTCGCCGCGATCACCGAGCTTGATCTCCTTGGTGTCGGTTCATTTGACGCCGAGGTGTAGCGGAACATGCGCCAGCGAAGGGGGCCAGATGGCCCAATTTTCGCGAGAATCGAGCGATGGATCTCGGTGACCTGCTGGACCCGGCGGCGACCGCCGTCATCACGATGGAACTCCAGCGTG
>CAZEML010000023.1:0-34081 GCA_964513285.1 uncultured Candidatus Nemicrothrix sp. | reverse complement strand
GCCTGCTCGGCGTCCTTGCGGGCCTGGAACGCGTTGTCGACCTCGGCTCGCCAGTCGACGTCGACGAAGAACGGCGAGTCCTGGACCATCTGCTCGGGGGCGTTGCCGCGGCGGGAGCCGGCGACGTAACACGTCGACACGGCGACGAGGTAGGCCTTCTCGCCGGGCGCCAGGCCACCGGGCGTCGGCTCGGTGCGAGCCTCGGCAGCGACGCGGAGACCGGCCGCGACGCGGCCCGGGCCGAGCAGGTTGACCTGCACGGCGTCGTCGAGGGCGGAGTCGAAGCTCACGGTGGCGGCGGAGTGCACGGCGATGTCGACCGTGGCGAACAGGGCGAGGCCCTCGTCGTCGAGACCGAGGCCGTCCTGGCCGACGTCGCCCTTCACCGCGAACACTCGGCGGTCGCACATCTGGTCGAAGGTCTCGCCCTCGAGGCCGCCTGCGGCGACCGGATCCTCCGCAAACGCCGCACGGAGACGATCGAAGGCGTCGTTCTTGAGGATGTCGCGCTTCACCCGGTGCTCGGCGCCCCGACGACCCGGGCGCACCAGCAGCACGAGCTCACAGTCAGGGACCGCCCGCAGGAACCGTTCGACGAGCGCGGTACCGAGGAAGCCGGTCGAGCCGGTGATCGCGATCCGCTTTCCGGACAGGTTCTCCCTGATCACGAGCAGTACCTCATACCCAGTGTTCTACCACCGCTCTCTACCAATTGGTAGAGGATCGTGCCAAAGTGGTCGGCATGCCGGAATCGACCCGTGAGCGCATCCTCGATGCCGCGTTGCGCGCCTACGGCACCGATGGTTTCGCCGCCACCTCGCTCGACGCATTGGCCTCCGAACTCGGCATCCGTAAGCAGACGATCCTCTACTACTTCCCGACCAAGCAGGTCGTGTTCGAAGCAGTCGTCGATCGGGCCGCCACCGATCTCGTCAAGGTCTTCGAAGAAGAAGCGGCTCGCGGGATCGTCGGGCTCGACCAGGTCGAAGCCATCGTGAAGCGTGTCTTTCGGCTGGCGGTTCGTCAGCCCGAACTGCTCGGCCTGATCCGGGAGGTCACCCGCCCCGGTTCACTCTCGATCGACCGCCTCAGCGCCCACACGGCCCCGATCTTCGATCGAGCCCGTGACTTCCTCCAGCGAGAGATGGATTCCGGTCGGATGCGCTCGAGCGACCCCGAGATGCTGCTCCTCTCGCTCTACTCGACAGTCGTCGGGGTGGCGACCGAACTCGAAGTCCAGCGAGCGATGGGCATCACCGACTCGTTGCGCGGCGCCGTCGCCCGCCGTCAGGAACTCATCCGCTTCCTGCGAGCGGCACTCGAACCGACATAGCTTCGGCGTCATGGAACTCGGTGTCGTCGACCCGGGAGCACCGCTCGACGAGCAGGTCGTCGCGATGGATCTCGCCTGCCGCACGCTGGGCTTCTTTCGCGTTCCGGTCGACGTCGTCGCCGCGCCGATCCGCAACGCCGCCTGGAAGACCGCCGCGGCGTTCTTCGCGCTCGACGAAACCGAGAAGCGAGCGATCGAGTTTCCCGAACCGGGCTACCCCTACGGGTACTCGCCGTACGGCGCCGAGACCCTCGCCAAGTCGCTCGACGACGCGGGGGCGGCGCCCGACCTCAAGGAGTCGCTCTCGGTCGGTCCCGACTGCGGCCCGGCCCGAGACCCGCTCGCCGACGAGGCGTGGATCATGTCGCCGAGCCTCTGGCCTGCGGCGCTACCCGAACTCCGGCCGGCCTGGACCGCCTACTACCGCGCCCTCTCCGACGTCGCCGAGCAGCTGATGGCGACCATGGCGGTCACCCTCGGGCTCGACCCCGGCCACTTCGCCCCGATGATCGACCGCCCGATCACCTCGATGCGAGCGATCCACTACCCAGCCACCGAACCCACCGCTCACTCGCTGCGGGCTGGCGCCCACAGTGACTCGCTGCGGGCTGGCGCCCACAGTGACTCGCTGCGGGCTGGCGCCCACAGTGACTACGGGACCTTCACGATCCTGCGGACCGACGAGGTGCCGGGCCTGGAGATCGTCGGGCCCGACGGCGAGTGGATCGGGGTCGAGCCCGACCCGGACTTCTTCATCGTCAACCTCGGCGACACGATCGCCCAGTGGACCAACGACCGTTGGCGTTCGACCCTGCACCGGGTCGTGCCCGCGGCGGAGCCGCGTCAGTCGTTCGCCTTCTTCCACATGGCGAATTGGGACGCACGCATCGAATGCCTGCCGACCTGCCTCGAACCCGGCGAGGCGCCGCGTCATGAACCGGCGCAGGCGGGGCCGTGGCTGATGCGGAAGTTCCAGTCGACGGTGACCTGACGCCCGGGGCGCTCCCGCGGCATCGGGTGACCTAGCGCTCGCCGACCAAGGCGAGCAGCGGCTCGATCGCGGCCTGAGCCACGGGCTCGGCGAACGACAGCACCCGGGGGAGCGTGTGGGCGAAGCCGCGCTCGTCAGGGGCCATGCGTTCGATCTGCTCCACCGTGTCGGCCGCCCACAGGGTGGCGAGGTCGGCGACCTCCTGTTGGGTCATCGCGATCGTTTCGCCCGTCAGGCGATTGGGTGCGGTGAAGGCATCGACGTCGATCTGGTCGCGGACGATCGTGCACCACAACCAGGCCAGGCGCTCGGCCTCGGGGCCGATGAGCGCGACGACGGTCTCGCGGTCGGCTTCGGCGAGTTCGGACGGGTCGAAGTACTCCGTGCCATAGACGCTGTGGAACAGGCCGGCGTCGCACAGCGCGGCGCGGCAGCCCCACTCGCGCAGGATCCGTCGGGTGCCACCGAGGTGGGAGAGGAACGGGACGTGGGAGTCGTGCTCGACGTCGGCGAACCCGAGGTCTCGCAGCATCGTCAGCTTGGGGGAAAGCTCAGCGGTCATGGCCTACCTCATCGGTGTGTCAGTGGTCGGTGCGGGTGTGGCGGCGGGTTCGGTCGTGGCGGGCGATGGCCAGTTCGACGAGACGGTCGATCAGCGCGGGGTAGTCGAGCCCCGATGCCTGCCACATCTTGGGGTACATCGAGATGGGGGTGAACCCCGGCATGGTGTTGATCTCGTTGACCAGCCACCCACGTGTGCGCGACGGGTCACGGGATCCGTCCTCGTAGAAGAAGTCGACCCGGGAGAGGCCTTCGACCTTGCAGGCCCGGTACGCCCCGATCGCCAGGCGCTGCATCTCCGCGAGCTCGTCGTCGGAGAGGGGGGCGGGGATGAGGAGGTCGGCGCCGTCCTCGTACTTGTCCTCGTAGTCGTAGAAGTCGGCGCCGGGCACGATCTCGCCGGCGACGCTGGCTTCGGGGTCCTCGTTGCCGAGCACAGCGATCTCGATCTCGCGGCCGACGACCTCCTCTTCGAGGATCACTTCGCGGTCGTAGGTCGCGGCGAGTTCGATCGCGGCGCGCACCTCGTCTTCGTCGGTCGCTCGTGACACGCCGACCGACGAGCCCATGTTCGCGGGCTTGATGAACATCGGGAGCCCGAGTTCGCCGATGGCGGCTTGGATCTCGATGCCGAGGTCGACCTTGCCGCCGTCGGGGCGGCGAACGACGCCGTCGTCAACGGTGATCCACCGGTAGGCGCACTGGGGGAGGCCGTGGCTGGCGAGGTGGTCCTTGAAGGCGACCTTGTCCATGCAGAGGGCGGAGGCGAGGACGCCGGCGCCGACGTAGGGGACGCCCGCGAGTTCGAGCAGGCCCTGCATCGTGCCGTCCTCGCCCATGGGTCCGTGGAGCACGGGCAACACGACGGTGGTCTCGCTCCCCGACGACGCGAGCGCGGGAAGCGCGTCGACCGCCGGCCCGTCTGCGGTCAGGTGGTCGGGCATCGCGTCGGCTCCCGCTTCGAGGGCTGCGACGGCGCCCTCGGCGAGCACCCATGCGCCGTCGCGGGTGATGCCGATCGGCTCGACGTCGTAGCGGGCGGGGTCGACCGCGGCGAGCACGTGGCGGGCCGACACGCAGGAGACGTCGTGCTCGGCGGAGCGGCCGCCGAAGAGCACGACGAGGCGGATCCGATCGTTGGGGTTGCGGTCGGGGTTGGTCACGGGTTCGACGGTAGTCGTGCCACACTCGCCCCATGCGTTGGGTCACGAGCGACATCGCTGCAGCGGTCGGCGGCGAATTGATGGGCGACGACGTGACGGTCGATCGCGTCACCCAGGATTCCCGCGAGATCGATGGTGCCGCCGGCGAGTGGCTGTTCGTACCGCTGATCGCCGAGCGCGACGGCCACGACTTCGTCGCGGGGGCGGTCGAGTCGGGCGCCGTCGCGACCTTGGCCTCGCGGCCGGTGGAGGCCGGTGGCGCGACGGTCGTGCAGGTCGAATCGACGGACGCCGCCCTCCTCGCGCTCGGTGCGGCGGCCCGAGATCGTCTTGGCGACGCTGCGGTCGTCGGCATCACCGGCTCGGTCGGCAAGACGACCACCAAGGACCTGCTCGCGGCGGTCCTGCGAGAGGACCGGTCGACCCACGCCAACATCCGCTCGTTCAACAACGAGATCGGCGTCCCGCTCACGTTGCTCGGCGCCCCGGAGGGAACCGAGGCGGTCGTGCTCGAGATGGGCGCCCGCGGCATCGGCCACATCCGCATGCTGTGCGACATCGGTCGCCCGACGCTCAGCATCGTGACGACGGTCGGCAGTGCGCACACGAGCGAGTTCGGCAGCGTCGAGGCGGTCGCCGTGGGCAAGCGGGAGATCGTGGAGGGCCTGCCCTCGGTTGCGGACGGTGGGGTGGCGGTCCTCAACGCCGACAATCCGTTGGTCGCGGCCATGGCGGATCACACCCAGGCCCGGGTCGTCACGTTCGGGACCGACGCCGACGTTCGGGCTGTCGACGTGACCCTCGGCGACGACCTGGCTCCGTCGTTCCGTCTCGTCGCACCCCAGGGCGAGGTCGAGGTCGCGCTCGGCGGTCGGGGCCTGCACCTGGTCGACAACGCCCTCGCCGCCGCAGCTGCAGGGCTGTCGCTCGGCGTTCCGATCCAGGCGGTCGCCGCTGGGCTGGCTCGGCCTCAGATGTCGCCCAATCGAATGGCGGTGCACCAGACGTCGGCCGGTGCGCGCATCATCGACGACAGCTACAACGCCAACCCGATGTCGGTGACCGCCGCCCTCGAGGCGTTGGCGACCGGCTCGGCGAACCGACGGGTCGCGGTGCTCGGTCTGATGGCCGAACTCGGCGACGAGCATGCCGCCGAACACGAACGCATGACGGGGCTCGCCCGAGCACACGGCATCGAGGTCATCGCGGTCGGCACGCCCGAGTACGGCGCCGATGCGGTGCACGTCGACGACATCGACGCCGCGCTCGAGCGGCTGGGCCAAGTGGGCGCAGGCGATGCGGTGCTCGTCAAGGGCTCCCGGGTCGCCGGCCTCGAACGGCTAGCTAGCCGTCTGCTCGGGTGAAACAGCCGTAGGCGAGCACTTCGTCGAGGTCGAGATCGGGGCGTTCCCGGTCGAACCCACTCGTGATCTGCTCGACGACCCCATTCGTCGATGTGATCGTCCACCAGACTTCGAGGAAATCGAAGAGGGCGGACTCGTCGGGGCCACCGCCGCCCCATTGCACCTCGAAGCACTTGACGAAAATGTCGTCGGTCGCCTGTCGGTAGTTTTTGATGAGCATCGGGCCGACGAGATCGTCGAGGGCGACCGGCTCCTCCGGGCGGACGAACTCGCCGTCGGCGGGACGGCGCCCGTCGAAGAAGTCCCTGACGATCGGATCGCTCCTCACCGCCCGGTCGAATGCGGCCTGGCGGGCCTCCTCCCCAGTCAGCTCCTCGGAGCACCCGGTGGCCATCACCAAGCCGATGAGCACGAGGGTGACGGATCGTCTCACCGCGGGTCGACGGGAAGGTCGTCGGGCGGAAGCGGCACGTTGCTGTCGAGGTAACGACGCAGCTTCTCGGCGTCGCAGTCCGGACACAGCCAGATCACCTTCATGCTCTGGATCGAGAGCTGGGTACCGCGGCTCTTGTCGAGGATGGCCTGCAGCGCGTCGCGCAGGTCGGTGCGATCACAGGTCGGGCACCGGGGCGTGAGGTCTCGTTCCCACATGGCTCCGCACTCGCCACACGTGATCTCGATCGTGCCGTCGACATTGCGCCCGTCGAGGTTCTCGTCCTCGTCACAGTTCGGGCACACGACCAGCGGCATGGATGTGAGGGTACTGACCGGTCGTGGAAGACTCCGGG
The DNA here is from genome assembly GCA_964513285.1 of uncultured Candidatus Nemicrothrix sp. GTDB lineage: Bacteria > Actinomycetota > Acidimicrobiia > Acidimicrobiales > Aldehydirespiratoraceae > UBA11606. Next base: position 27,881 of record CAZEML010000023.1, on the reverse strand, counting down.
CATGGCTGATGTTCCGGACTTCCGAACGACCACCGTCGAGGCCTTGGCCGCCTCGGTCCGAGCAGGGGAGCGGTCGGCCCGTTCGTTGACCGACGCTGCACTCGATCGCATCGAGGCCCACGATGGGACGCTGAACGCGTTCGTGGCGGTCGACGCCGACGCGGCGCGTGCTCAGGCCGACGCCATCGACGCCCGCATCGCGGCGGGGGAGGACGTGGGTCCGCTCGCGGGGATCCCGGTCGGCATCAAGGATCTGGAGGACGCGGCGGGCTTTCGCACGACCCGGGGCGCAGCGCATCTCGCCGACTCCCCGGTGCTCGACACCGACGCCACCGAGGTCGCCCGGCTTCGCGCCGCGGGCTGTGTCGTGATCGGCAAGACCAACACGCCCGAAGCCGGTTTCGTCGGTGACACGTTCAACCCGACCTTCGGCCCGACGAAGAACCCGTGGAACACCGAACGATCGCCGGGTGGCTCCTCCGGTGGCACCTCCGCTGCGGTGGCAGGCGGGCTGGTGCCGCTGGCGACCGGCTCCGACGGTGGCGGATCGATCCGCATCCCGTCCGCGGTGTGCGGCATGTCGGGCTTCAAGCCGAGCCAGGGCCGGATCCCGCACGGCCCCGCGCCGATGGGTGCTGCCGATCTCTCGACGGTCGGCCCGATGGCGCGGCGGATCCGCGACGTCGCCCTCGCCCTCGACGTCGTGGTCGGCCCGAGCGCCGACGATCTGCGGTCGCTCCCGCATCCGGGCGCGTCGTTCCGGTCGGCCTGTGATTCGCCGACCGCTCCGAGCCGCCTGCTGTACTGCCCGGCGGTCGACGGTTCGGTGGTCGACGACGAGATCGCTGCGATCACCATGGCTGCCGTCGATCAGCTCCGGGCCGCCGGGGTCGAAGTCGTCGAGACCGAAGCCGTGCTGCCCGAGGTCTTCTCGCCGTTCCTGCTGCTGTTCTTCGGCGGGATGGTCCCGGCCTATCGCGAGCTGATGGGCACCGCCGCCTTCGACGCGGTGACGCCGGATCTCCAGCGCATCCTCACCATGGCCGACGACCGGCTCACTCCCGATTCGATCGAGGAGGCCCGCAAGGCGGCGCAGACCAACTCGATGCAGCTCGCCGATGCGATGGAGGGCTTCGATGCGCTCATCACCCCTACGGTGATCGGCCACACGCCCATCTCGGAACGGGGCGGCACGATCAACGGTGAAGAGGTGCTCGGCTGGGTCGGCAACACGTTCGGGTTCAACGTCACTCGCCGCCCCGCCGGCACGACGCCCGTCGGACTCACCGCCGACGGAATGCCGCTCGGGCTGCAGATCGTCGGCCACCAACTCGACGACGTCCGCACCGTCGAACTCACCGCCTGGTGTGAAGACCTCTTCGGCCGCGACCTCGTCGCCCCGTTCCCGTCATGAGCGTCCGGGTCGTCGGGCACGACCACGTCGTGTTCTGTGTGGCCGATCCGGAGCGGTCGCTTGCGTGGTACCGCGACAAGCTCGGCCTCGCCGCGGAACGAGAAGCGGAATGGCGCGCCGGTGAGGTGCCGTTCTTGTCGATCCGGATCGACGCAGCCACCGTCATCGACCTCTTCGTCGCCGACCGCACCGGCACCAACGTCGACCATGTCTCGATGCAGGTCGCCGACGAGGTCGACCTGCACGCCGTCGCCGAGTCCGGCGAGTTCGACGTCGCGTCCGGTCCGAGCTGGATCTGGGGTTCGCAGGGTCACGGCTGGGGGCTGTATGTGCGTGACCCCGACGGCAACACCATCGAGCTCAAGCACTACGGCGGTGATCCGCCAACCTGATGGGATCGGCGGGCCGATCCGGTATCGTTGCCGTCCTTCGGGCCGTTAGCTCAGTTGGCTAGAGCGCTGCCTTCACACGGCAGAGGTCACTGGTTCAAGTCCAGTACGGCCCACCACAAAACCCCTGGTCAGAGCGTTGCGGCCGCACTTCGGTGCGGCTGCCTTCGTTTTCGGGCCACATCTGGGCCACATCCCGTCTTGTCTGGCGTCTGCGCTCTGTCACGAGGCGGGGCCAGACTGGTCTAGGCCTGGCTATGAACGGGAGGTCGATTGTGCACTTGATGGCGGCAACCGTCGACGAAGCGGTAGCTCATCTGATCACGGGCGCCAAGGACTTCAGTGGCGCTGAGGTCGAGACAACTAGTGAGCTCATCCCCGGAGAGACGGGCGTGTACACGGTCTGGTCTGGCGCCGACCTGCTCTACGTCGGCTGTGTCGTGAAGAAGGCTTCTGAGACGAGCAACCCACAGGCAGACGGGATCAAGGGCAGGCTCCGAACGCAGTCGAGGGCGAAGCGGATCAATTCGGTTGTCGCTTTGCGGGTCTGTGATCGCTTCATCGTCCCAGAGCTCTCGCCTCGCCAACTTGAGGGCCTCCGAACGGGGGCGACGGACCTAGATGCCCTCACGGCGCATTGGATGCGGGAGAATCTGAGGTACAAGGTGGTTCATACCGCGAGCGGAGACCTTGCGCGAGAGGTCGAGGCCCTACTGAGACGTGATTCAGGTCCGTTGGGGCCGCCTCTCCTTAACCCGTCCTAGGGCTGAGCGACGGCCGATGGTCGGACGCCTTCAAGTTGAACGACCTCGGCCTTCGCGCCGCAACTCATTGCGTTCAGCTTCTCCATGACCCGATCCTCTCTTCCTGGGAGGAGGTGGCCGTAGCGATCGAGGACGGTGCTTACGGACGCATGGCCGGCCCAGGTGGCTACCTCTTTGACGTTGGCGTCGGCAGCAATCCAAAGGCTGACCGCCGTGTGGCGAAGGTCGTGCATCCGGAGGCCTTCCAGACCTGCTCGTTTCACGGCTGGGAGCCAGACCCGTGAGCGGAAGTTGGTTCGTAGCGGATCACCCGACGGAGACGTCCAGAGGAGTTGCTCCGGATGCTTCGAGGCCAAGGGCATCAGTTCGTCGGCGACCCTCGGCATGATGGGGACTGTCCGTCTCCCGGCTCTGGACTTGGGTGGCCCGAAGGACTGTCGGCCCCGAACTTCGAGGCTTGTCTCGGCCACTGTGACCCTCCGGTGTAGGAGGTCGACGCGACCCCGTCGCAATGCGAAGAGCTCTCCACGGCGAAGCCCGGCCCAGGCCCCGACAAGAACAAGGCTTCGGTAGGCCGGCTCGATGGCATCGGCCAGGGTCTCGATCTCTTCGGTAGTCAGGAACCTCTGCTCGTCCATCTCGACCTTCGGAAGAGAGACTCCCTCCGCTCGGTTGGCCGGGATCAGGCCGGCGCGTACGGCGCCCTGCAGTGTCTTGGAGAGGATTCCGTGGACCTTGGCGACCGAGGCGGGGGCGAGATGCAGGGTCCGATCCGCCACCCACTCCTGCACTGTGATGAAGTCGATCGACTGTAGGGGTCGGTCACCAAGTTGCGGACCGATGTGGTTTCGCCAATAGCTCTCGTCTCTCGCTCGAGTAGAAGCGCGATTCGCGAGCTCCGTCTCCACGAATCGGGCTCTCCACTCATCCAGGCGGACCCTGCCGGCCGCTGGGTCGATCCATGTCCCGATGTCCTTGGAGTGTTCGACGCCTCGCTGGAAGCGGTCGGCGTCAACTCGCCGAGCGAAGGTCTTCGACCGCTGGCGATTACTCGGATCCCGGTATCGCACGCGCCAACTCGTACGCCCGTTGCGTACGCGTTTTTCAACAGAGGCCATCTGGCCCTCCTCAGATCGTCTGCTGCTTGATACTCCCGGGAGGCGGCGCTCAACAGATGCGCCCGGGCTGCGAGCACCAGTTCCCGGCAACTGTGACGAACTTCACAGCTCATGTGGCGCTCTCGGCAGGTGAAACGGCGTCGCCATCGGTAGCAAGCCCATGCAGTATTCACAACAGCACCGTGCACGTACCGCCCACCACAGTTGTAGACCAGCTGAGGAGGGGAGCGCTGGGACCAGTCCACCTGCACTGATCACCGCAACCGACCTCGCCCAGATCTTGGGCGTCGATGTCGCGGCGATCTACCAGATGCGTCACGCAAGGCAACTCCCCGCAGCGACCCCAATCGGTCGACGGCTTCGATGGAGACTCTCAGACGTCCTCGAGTGGATCGACGGGCAGCGGGAGGGTCAGGCGTGAGTACTCCCAACCCTTACAACGGTGCACTCGAGATGGTTCGGCGCGGAATGTTCGTTGTCCCACTTGGGGATCGTTCGAAGGCGCCTCGAAAGGGGGCGAACTGGCTCCGATTGGCAACAGACGAAGCGAGGTGCGTCAGGATGCTCTGGGGATGCTTCCCGAGGGCGAACGTCGGCGTCGTGATCGCCCGCAGCCCCTCGGTCGTCGTTCTCGACATTGATCCGAGGAACGGAGGAGACCTCGACCTGATCCGGGAGCTGCCACGGACGCTGACTGTTCGCTCCGGCGGATTCGACATGGGGGTCCATCTGTACTTCCGGCGTCCGAAGGATCAGCCCGCTGAAGATGCTCGAGTCGTTCGGATCCCAGGCGTGGACGACAAGTCGAACGGGTACGTAGTCGGCCCAGGCTCCGTGCACCCAACGTCCGGACGCCTCTACGAGATCATCCACGACCGGCCCCTTGCCGAGCTGCCGGGGACACTTCTCGAGCCGAAGCCCCGGCTCGCCGATGGCGGCGAGCCGGCCTCCCGCCCCGCATCTCGCCGCCCTCGAACCCACGTGAGCAACCCTGTTGCATACGTGAGGTCCGTCGTCGAGCAAGTCGTCGCCGAGGTGAGCTCTGCCTCCCTCGGCGATCGGAACTCGTGTCTCTACCGGGGTGCGTTCCGTGTGGGCATGCTCACGAACGAGCTCGGCACAGATTGGGAATCGGCAGCGCACCGGCTCGTCTGGGCAGGCGCGGAGGCGGGCCTACCTTCGGCGGAAGTCAGGGCCACGATCCTGTCGGCGTTCAGAGCCGCCCTGGCTCACGAAGAGCACGGTGACCGATGAGCGACCACACTCAGATCAGGCATCCGGCGCCGTTCAGCGCTTCGCTGCTCCCGGTGTTCGCTGAGCTGCTCGACGGGCGCGAGAACGTCCTCGATCCCTTCGGCGGCATCGGGCGGGTCCACCTTCTCCGTGATCATCTTCCGATCCAGACAGTCGCAGTCGAGCTCGAGCCAGAGTGGGCGAACACGCATCCGGACACGTTGGTCGGAGACGCCCGCGAACTCCCGTTCGAGGACAACGCATTCTCGGCGATCTGCACCAGTCCCTGCTACGGGAACCGTCTGGCGGACCACCACGTGGCGAGAGATGGCTCACGCAGACATACGTACCGTCACGCTCTCGGTCGAGCACTGAGCGACGGCAACGCCGGAATGTTGCAGTGGGGCCCGAAGTATCGAGCCTTCCACGAGGACGCATGGGAGGAGGCCGTTCGTGTGCTGGCACCCGGTGGGCTCTTCGTCCTCAACATTTCCGATCACATCCGTGGAGGGCGTCACGTCGACGTCGCTGCTTGGCACCTATCGAGGCTCCTCAAGCTCGGACTTTCGCCTTGTGCAATCCGACCAGTTGTCACCCGACGAATGCGGCATGGCGCCAACCGGCAGGTGCGAGTCCCGGCGGAACTCGTCATTGCGCTCGAAAAGAGCGGGTCATGACCGGGGGCGAGGAACTGGACATCGAGGCCCTACTCGCGGGGTTTGGTGGGGATGCCTCGACAGCGGGAGCTGAAGATCACCACCCGTGGGCCCCGGTCGACCTTGCGTCCGTGATTGAGGGCGAGGCGGAGCCGCCTGTACCCACTATCTGCCCCACACGGAACGGCAAGCCACTGTTCTACTCGGGTGAGCTCAATGGGATCCACGGCGTCGATGCGTCGGGTAAGTCCTGGCTGGCTCTCGTGTCCATTGCGAATGAAATCCGAAGCGGTCGAGGAGCAGTTCTCGTCGACCTCGAGGACAGTCCGTCCGCCATCGTCGCCCGGCTAGGCACTCTCGGTCTGAGTTCATCGGAGATCAAAGCCGGCCTGCTGCTCGTGCGACCGGAGGAACCCCTCGGCGCCACAGGAACTCGTCGGCTGATCGAGGCGGCCCGCGGGGCGGATGCTCGGCTCGTCGTTATCGACTCGTTGGGTGAGCTCTTCGGTCTGAACGAAGTCGAAGAGAACAGCGACCGAGAAGTAGCCGGCTTCTTCCGTTCGTGGTTCCGCCCACTTCTAAACGCTGGCCTCGCCCTCGTCGTGATTGATCACTCCGTGAAGGCAGCGGCCCATGGCCCAGATCGACTTTGGCCGTCCGGCTCGAAGCGGAAGCGGGCGGCCATGTCGGGGGCCGCCTACCACGTCGAGGCCAAGCAACCTTTCGCTATCGGCCACGCTGGACGGGCGAAGGTCACCTGCGCGAAGGATCGCCACGGGAGCTACATGAGAGGAGAGCACGTCGCTGATCTAGTGCTCGATGACACCGGACGGTTCAGCCTCGACGCTGTCTCGAAGACTCAGGACGCCTCGAGCGGAGTTGACCGGCTCGTTTCGCAGGTTGTCGAGACGCTTACCGCAGAAGGAGGCGGCCCAATCTCGACGCGAGCGTTGACCGGCGCCCTACCTGCCGGGGTCGGTACGGAACGGAAGCGTCAGGCAATCGAACTCGCCGCAAGCAGAGGCCTCATCGTCGGGACGGATGGGCCAAGGAATGCCAAGCTCTACGCGCTTCCGGCTGGCTCCGGTGGGACACCGTGAGTGCGCCTCACTGCGCCGGACCGGTCCTCGTCTCAGCGGTACCACCGCGCCTCCGCGCCCCTCCCTAGGAGGGCGCAGGCGGGCACACACAACTGCTTCGCACAAGGTGCGGCGGCCGCAGCTCGGGTTGCCCGTCTAGTGTCGGGTGTACGGCGGAAGGGGCGCAATGGCGCGGATCGAGGACGAGCAGGACGGCGGCTACGCAGTCAACCGCGTGCCGGGTCGCTTCTATGTTCACTCGCGGTTCCCGTACCAGCTCAAGGGTGACGACCCCCCTGAGCTGGAGGGACGAGCCGCCCGATTCGCCCTGCAGGTCAACGATGCCTCAGACGAGGTTGTGTTCGAGAGCGACGCCTGCTGGGAACTCGAGGTCCGAAGGACGCCCACGAGACAGCAACTGAAGGCGTTGTTCTTCGAAGACACGCGCCGCGTTCACACGTTGGCGTTTCAACGGTTCAACGCTGACGGCACTCCACGTAAAGCGGAACGCTTCGTCGTTCGCGGAGATGAAGTCGACCGGCTGATCGGCTTCCTGGCGTTAGTCCAATCGAGCCGGCTGGACCTTGAGCAGTCAGCTGATGGGCTGCGTCTGGTTCCGTCGATGATCCGGACCTTGCTCGGCGACGAGGCTGCCGTTACCGAGTTGGTGGTGGAGAACCCTGACCTCATCAAAGAACTGATCCGCAATGATGTCTCGGCGCCAGACGTTCTCGCGTTGGCGAGGCGCCGCTCCGTTCTAGAAGAGTTTCGGATACTCATGAGCGAGGACCGCGAGTTCTCTGCGTATCAAGACCGTCTCAAGGCTCAGAACCGCCGAGCAGGACCGGAAGCCGTGTGGCAAGACTTCCTCGAGAACAACCCTTGGATCCTGGGTGTTGGTTCGGCGCCTCAATTCCTGCATCGCCTTGATACGCAGAAGCTCGAGCAGACGACGGTTGGGCAGACGTTGGAGAAGGCCGGGAAGCGTCCTGACGCCGTGCTTAGGAGTGCGGGGGCGATCAGTTCGATCGCCCTCGTGGAGATCAAACATCACAAGACCGATCTGCTCCAGAAGGAGACCTATCGGTCAGATGTGTATGCGCCGGGAGATGAACTTGCTGGCGGGATCGCGCAATGCCAGCACACTGTCGATGAGACGATCCTCGAGCTTGGCCGCGATGTGACTCCGAAGGACGTTGACGGATACGACCTCGACCCGGCAATGGTGTGTCGCCCGCGCTCTATCCTGGTGGCTGGTCACCTTCGCCAGTTCTTGCGGGACGGACGACTGAATGCGCCGAAGTTCCGCTCCTTTGAGCGTCTCCGGCGGAGCCTCCGAGATCCCGAGATCGTTACCTTTGATGAGCTACTCGAGAGGGCGACCCTTGCGCTCGACCTCGCCGAAGTCTGAGTGGCGCTACTGCCCCGGGCGAAGGTTCAGGGGCCGTCGAACCAGGTTGCAAGAGCGTCGAACGTCAACACGATCCACGAGTTTGGCCCTAGCTGCGCAATGTGCGACTCACTCCGATCTCGAGCGGCTTGCGCCGACTCGCCGCTCGTCGGTGCGCCTGGACTCGATGGGAGCTGTCTGCTCTGCAGCTCCCCCAGGAACGCCGTCACGGATGGAATCGCAGCGCGTGAAAGACGCTTCTCCAGATCCAGCACATCCAGATGGTGGAGGCACTCGCTGGCAATGCCAGCGGCCGATGCCGCAGAAGGGTCGACGGCAAAGACAGGGATAGGTAGACCTCCACTCACGACGATCTCGCAGCTCACAAGCTGAACGTCGACTAGATCGAGCCGGGGGTGGAGTACGCGGGTCGAGGCGGTCGGGCTATCGACGCCCTTGAGGAGGTTGCACCGTCCACAGCAGGGAATGAGGTTTGCGGCATTGACCGAGAACTCGGGGAACAACTCCTTCGGCAGGTAGTGGTCGAGCGTGTCGGCCGTGTTGATTCCGCAGTAGGGGCACCGCCATATTCCGCTAGCTGCGAACTCTTCCCAGACAACATCGGTTAGCTCGTTGAGCGCGATCGTTCCCGATTCCCATAGGTGGCGCAGGTCATCGTAGACACAGTCACTGCATGGGTCGGAGCAAGAATGGCCGAGCGGGTCGCTCGCGATGGTTATCGGGCCACCGGCCTCAAATGCAGCAATGCGCTCCTCCACCCGAGCTTCTATGGCCTGCAGGCGCCCACGTCGAGGTTGTCGCTTCGCATCGACAATCGACTTGTGCCATGGCATCGGGTCGATTGTCGACGCCGGAAGCGGTCTCACCGAGGCCTCTGCGCTGCATCAAGGCTCTGAAGGTAGACCCGCCCGTTCATGCCGACCTGGCCGTCGAGGGCCTCGAGAACAGCAGCGGCCGAGCCGTGGCGTTCCCACAGCCCGAGAAGGATGTCTTCGTAGCCCTGGTCGCCGAGCCGGTCCTCGAAGACCTCTCTAACGATGTCCGTGAGATTGGCGCCGAAGGTCTCGACCTCAGGACGGCTCACTGTCGTCCGATTGCCGCGGCGCCGTAGAACGTGAGTTGCGCTAGCTGGCACCTGCTGCACGACAACTGGGGAGTGGGTTGCGAGAATCGCGAACGAGCTTCGCTGCTTGAGTAGTTCGTTCATCCAGACGAGGAGCCCGCTCAAGAGCTGTGGGTGGAGGTGTGTCTCAGGCTCATCCATTAGGACGAGCACACGATTGCTCACATGGCGCACGAGTTCAGAGGCGATGCTCAACACGATGCGCTGTCCCGCGCTAAGGGCCTCGTATGGAAACTCGTCGGGCTTGCTGGCCCAGTCATCCTCAAGAGGTACATCGAGCGAGGGGAGCACCGGTCGGAGAGCTTCCTCCCGGTCCCTTGCTGAGAGGCCCTTGAACCGGTCGCGGAGCCGCACGAGCACGGCATCGTCGGCCGCGTCTAAATCGGAGGGCATGCTGCGCAACCCGCAGTACTGATACTTGAAACGGTCCGATTGAGCCGTCTTGGGAACAACGAACTCGTCGAATGCACTGAAGGAGATGGCGACAACGCCGTAGATCGTTGGACGAGGTTCGACCTTGTCGGAGGGCTTGTCAGCGGTTGTCTGGCCGTGCCCGTGGACCCTGCTTAGTACCCGGCCAATGGCCGCGAGGGACTGGGTCTTGCCGGAGCCGTTCAACCCGACGAGGACATGAAGCCTCTTCGGGAGCGGTCCAGTGGTCCCGAAGTCGAAGTGGAAGCTCTGCGCCGCAGATGCCCCCTCGAGTTGGATGTCGACTTGGAAGTTCTCGATGGCCCCGGCGATCTCGCGACCGAAGAGGCCAGGAGCACGGTCGAGGGCCTCTAGAGCGCTGTTGGATCGCGTGAGTGATTCGCGAAACACGGCTTCGGCCCTTGCGAACTCCAGCCTTTCGGGTGAGGCGACTACGTCGCCGATGGCCTCCAAGAACTCTCGCACTACGGGTGCCGGGAGAAGTCGGGAGAGCTGTTCGTAGAACTCGAATGTCTGGCCCAACGAAAAGTAGTCGGCCGACAGAGTTTGAGCGCTCGGCGGTGCACCTAGGCGTCGGTAGGTCGAGGGCCCAGGCGCCATTCCGGCGCACCCGATTGCGGTCGAACCAACAGGTCGCCACTCAGAGGCCACTACCGCATGGACGATGAAATGCGTGGAGAATCCGAAGTCGTCCCACGTCTCATTCGCTAGCAGGAAGAACTGGCGGTGCGCCTGCGGGCCAGTTGGGACCGGTGGGTGTTCGTAATTGGTCGGCGGCTTACTCTGGGTCCACCGGCGGAATTCAATATCGATCGCCATTTCTACGACCCTCCAGGAGCCTTGGCCGGTGTTGGGTGTGTCATCGGGGCGTGCTTGCTTGGATCAACAGGAAGAGGACCTCGACGTCGGCCTCGCCGAACAGGCTGTCCGGGCCTTCTGGCGCTACGGCCGTGAAGGGAGACTCGTAGACCCGGCCGGCCTCGATCGATCCGTGTTCGGTCAGGTAGTCGATGATCATCGTGACGAACTGGATCTGGTTGCGGCTGTATCGCTTCTCGTCGAGGAAGTCGTTGAACATCGCCTTTGCCGCAGCACGGTCGAGCCCGACGAGCGAGCGGATGAACACGCCGAAGCTCCCAGCGCGCTCGCTCGCCTCGGCGAACGTCTCCTCGTCGCCGATGCCTTCCGCCGTGAGGATGCGCTGAAGCTCGGCAATGTCGTCTTCGGTCAACTGCTCGCCGGAGCGCACCTTTGCGACCGAGGCCTCGCCGAGGTTGGCCTTTAGGAAGTGCTGAGCCTTCTTCTTGAACTGAAGGAACTCAGAGCTCCCGACAGCTCCGCCGGTTCCTGGCAACTCAACGGTTGAGCCTTCCCCGATGGCATCGGTGAAGTCGGAGTACACGACCGACTTCTTCGATCGCTCGATGAGCGGGACGAGCAGCCGGAGCCGCTTCCGGACCTCTTCGAGCATCGGGTAGGTGACATCGACCCACCACTCATCGGTCTGAACATCGAGGATGAGCTCGAGGTGTTCGGCGATCACCGGGATCGTCTGCTGGTCCTCCAGAGCGCTCGCAATGTCCATCACGCGCTTCCGCTGGCGTTCGAACGGTTCGTTGCGAAGAACGCCGAGCTGAGCGTTCAGGACGAGCATGTCGAACCGCTTCGACTCTTCCTGTTCGGGGTCCAGCTGATCGGGGAGGGCAGCGACCCGGGAGGCCAGGTCCGCCAGATCGCCGACAGACATCGACTCCCAGGCAGCCGGCTCCCGGAACCGCTCGACGAGCTCTAGGTGCGGCCTCACCAGGAAGTTGTTCTCGTTCATCGAGGCGATCGTGTCGCAAAGCGTGGCTGCCACCTCGGCGCGCTCGTCGCCGAATACTCGGATCGAGTCGAGCGTCTGGATGAGCTCGAGACGCGCTTTGAAGATCGCCTCGTGCAGAGGGGTAGTCCCCGACGGGTCTGCCGGCGCAAGCGGTTGGCTGAAGAACTCGAGGTTCTCGCAGAAGTCGAAGACGTTGAACGAGTCCTTGTCCTCGCCCGGTGCGAACAGGTCCGGGCACAGCCGAGTGCCTCGACCGAGCATTTGCCAGAACTTCGTCTTCGAGCGCACCTGCTTGAAGAAGACCAGATTCACGCACTCGGGGACATCGATCCCTGTGTCGAGCATGTCGACGGAGATCGCGATGTGCGGGGCCTTGTCCTTCTGAGAGAAGTCGTCGATCAGGCTCTGGGCGTACTTCACTCCATGCGTGATCACCCGGGCGAAGTTGCCACCGTCGAGGTGGGGGTAGTTCGCGATGAACCGGTCGTAGATGAAGTCGGCATGCCGCTGGTTCTTGGCGAAGATGATCGACTTCCCGAGACGATCGCCACCTGCGACCTTGATCCCGTTCGTCATCAGGTGTTCGAGGACGCGGTCAATCGTGTCCTCGTTGTACAGCCACTTGTTGAGCTCCTGCGAACTGATGCCATCCGGCGGATCGATGGGATTCCCGTCCTCGTCCGTACCCCAGTCCAGCTCGTCCCAGGCGTCCTTCTCGTCCTCGGGGAGGTCGTCATAGGTCAGGCCGTCCCGGACGAACCTCAGGGGCACGGAGACGCCTCTGGGAGGCACGAGGTATCCATCGCTGATGGCGTCCTCAAGCGCGTAGGCATCCGTCGGGACGCCCCGCTCGAGGTCGAACAGGTCGTACGTGTTCTTGTCGACCTCGTCCTTCGGGGTCGCCGTGAGCCCGACCAACAGAGAGTCGAAGTAGTCGAAGATCCCGCGGTACTTCCGGTACACCGACCGATGCGCCTCGTCGATGACCACGAGGTCGAAGTGGCCGACCCCGAAGCGACGCGTCCCGTCAGGTCGGTACTCGTCAATCTTCCCCACCATCGTCTGGTAGGTCGACACGTACACCCGGCCGTCTTCGTCGCCTTCGGTGACCAGGTTCACCGGTGATGAGTCAGGCAGATGAGCCTTGAATGCGTTCACCGCCTGATTCACGAGCGCCGTCCGGTCGGCAAGGAACAGCACCCTCTTCACGAGATTCGCACGCATCAGGAGATCAACGAGAGCGATCACGGTACGTGTCTTGCCGGCGCCTGTGGCCATGACGAGCAGGGCCTTGCGCTGGCGATCGGTCTCAAAGTGTTCAGCGATCGCTCTGATCGCTCGCTGCTGGTAGTACCGCTCGACGACGTCCGAGTTGATGTCGAGCGACGACAACGGGGCCACGGAGGATCGCCGCTGAACCAGTAGTGCCAGCTCGTCCTTCTCGTAGAAGCCCTGCACCGAACGTGGCGGGTACTGGGTGTCGTCCCAGAACCAGTGCTCGTACCCGTTTGAGTAGAAGATCAGGGGGCGCTGGCCCGTCTCGCTTTCCAGACAGTTGGCGTACTGGCGAGCCTGTTCCTGGCCCTGGCGGGGGTCGACCATCGATCGCTTCGCTTCGACCACAGCGAGCGGAAGTCCGTCATCGCCCCACAGGACGTAGTCGACGTAGCCGACCCCCGACCTGTTCGGCATGCCCTGTACCTCGTACTCACGATCGCGTGCATCGGCGAGCTCCCACCCAGCCTCGCGGAGGAGCGCGTCGATCTTGTAACGGCGGGTCTCGCTCTCGGACCAGTCGTGGGCTTCTTCGGGAACCTGCTCGGACGCTCGCTTCGCCGCGGCGACTTCGGCGAGCAAAGCGGCATGCTCGGCCTCGAGCTCGGCGATCGTCCTAGTCGCCTCTGCTAGCCGCTGCTGGGCGAGCTCGCGTTCCTCGGCCTCTCGCTCGAGCTCAGCCTCGAGCTCCTGGCGCTCGGCCAGCGACTTCTTCGCGGCCTTGCCCGCGTCCATCAGAAGGTGAGGGTCGAACTTCACCGCTGGGTCGGGCTTGGTCGACCGGCCGTACGTGAACGCCAACCAGAAGCAGAACTGGTAGAGCGCTGAAACGACCTCGACCGCCTCGAGCTTCGTTAGAGGCTTGGACTCGTGGACTGCACGATTGCCCTCGCGCTGGATCTTCTTCGCGACTCTGAAGACCCGACCTTCGGCGATGGCCTTAAACGCCGGCTCGTTCAGGTAGGCATTGAGCTTGTCCTCATACGGCTGAGGCAGCTGACGATCGTGCTTATAGGCCCACTTCACCCCAGACTCGAGAGCCTTTCTGGCGTAGATCACCGCCGGGCCGGGGTCGGAGAGGGCGTGGCGCTCTGCCCATTCAGCCATCTCAAACTGAGATCGGAACTCGGACTCCAGGAACGCGAACTGGCTCATAGGTCGCCTTGAAATGCTCGCTGCTGAAGCGATGCGAACAACGTGTCGAGCTCTGCGAGCGAACACTCTTGGAGCCTGCGCTTCTCGTCGATAGCAGCTACCGCCTTGGTGAACTCCTGCTGAAGGGCATAGTCCGGCGCCGCCACCCGCATGGCCTTGAGCCGTTTCCCGGTGAGATGCGCGATCGTTGCGGTGGAGATGTGATCGACCAGAGCACCGTTGTCTGCCAGCCAGCGGAGCAAGTGCACGATGTACTCCGCTGTGGCCCTCCCGGCGACCGGTCTGCCGCGGTGGAGAGCCTTCTGGAAATAGCACTCAGTGAGTTCACCCCTCCATATCGCGGCCCGGCCCGGCTCGCCTCCTTCGCAGATCAAGACGTCACCGGGGTCCAGCCGGTACTTCGAACGTGCCTTCTCATCGAAGTCCATGGTCGCAAGATCATCGAGTTCGAACTCGAACCAGCGAACGTTCTGGTTTCGCAGGTAGGGCCGGGCCTGTGTCCCGGTCTGCTGCTTCTGGTCGAGCATCTTGCCGAGATGGCTGGGACAAAGCTCGTCGAACTCGACGATGGGCCACCCTGTGGCGCTCTCGCGAGGGTCGCCGAACATGTCCACAAACACGGCCTGCGCAAGGGTGTCGAGCTTGGCGAGTGCGCGGCGACGATTGACCCTGATCCGATCGGCCGCATCCAGTGCTGCGGCAATCCGCCGCTGGTCCTCAACTGACGGCAGCGGGATCTCCATCCGCCTGCACCGATCCAGCGGCAGGTTGGAGATGTTGGTGGTCTTGCGCCCGAAGCTTCGAAGCGTGTGCTGCGTGCGGCCGTAGCTGAACCACCGGTAGAGGTACCGACGATCAAGTTGGTCTCCAGAAGGTCGGAGCACGGTGACAAATCCGCCGAACGAAGACTTCCATGGAAGCTCTGGGACCCAGCTGCACTTGCCTAGGAGATTCCAGCTGTTGGCACTCGAAACCAGAGTGTCGCCGGGCTGCAGGTACTGCTCATCCCGCCTCACGAACCGAGTCGGAACGGCGAGCACGTCGTCAGTGTCAAGGCTCGCCTGGACGTTCTTCGTCCTCATGCAGGCAACCGAACCGTCGTCTCCTAACTTGACGGTGTCGGCCGGCTTGAATGTGATCCCCCGGACGAAGTTCGCAACCTCGCCGAGCTCGACCGTCTTCATCCCAGCCTTGCCTTGAGATCGGCGAGACCTTGGGCGATCTCGGCTTCGAGGTGTTCGAGGTCGGCGATGATCTCGGCGGGAGCTGGGTAGTCGATCTGCTCGTAGACGACCTCCTTGTAGCGGTTGACGGAGAGGTCGTAGTCGTTGTCTGCAATCTCGACCTTCGGAACGCAGAAGCTCTGGTCTGTGCGGGCCCGATCGAGTTCAGTGCTTTCGCGGTCGGACCAGCGGCTGAGGGCATCGGATAGATCGTCGTCGTCGATTGCGGTGCGCTTGTCGTCGAGACTGAACCCGTCCGCCTGCAGGTCGTAGAACCAGACGTGGTCCGTGCCTCCGGAGTTGGTCTTCGTGAACAACAGGATCGCGGTTGACACGCCGGCGTACGGCTTAAAGACGCCGGAGGGAAGGGAGACGATCCCGTCGAGCTTCTGGTCCTCCACAAGCATCCGGCGCACTTCCTTGTGAGCCTTCGTGGAGCCGAACAGGACGCCGTCGGGAACGATCACCGCCGCTCGGCCGCCAGGCTTCAGAAGGCGAAGGAATAGAGCGAGGAACAGAAGCTCTGTCTTTTTGGTCTTCACGACTTGGAGGAGGTCCTTCGCCGTGGCCTCGTAGTCGAGTGACCCGGCGAAGGGCGGGTTTGCGAGGATGAGGCTGTAGGCCTCGAGGTCTCCGGTCTGCTCCTGCGATAGGGAGTCCTTGTAGTCGATTGCCGGGTTGTCGACTCCGTGAAGCTGCATGTTCATCGAGCCGATGCGCAGCATGGTGTTGTCGAAATCGAAGCCGTGAAACATCTCGTTGTGGAAGTGCTTCGCACTCGCCTCGTTGGTCAGCGCCTCCGGATGGTGGTCTCGGATGTACTCGCTTGCGGCGACCAGGAAGCCGCAGGTGCCACTGGCAGGGTCACAGATCAGGTCGTCCGCACGAGGAGCGGTCATGTCGACCATCAGCTTGATGATGTGACGGGGAGTCCTGAACTGCCCGTTCTGGCCAGCCGACGCGATCTTCCCCAACATGTACTCGTAGACGTCACCCTTGGTGTCGCGATCGTCCATAGGAATCGCGTCAAGCCCGTCGACCGCCTTCCGGAGGAGGGCGGGCGTCGGGATCGTGAACCGGGCGCTCGCCATGTGCTTTCCGTGCGTCGTCCCGGCCGCTCGGCTCTGGAGGAACGGGAACACGTACTGGTCGACGACCTCGAACATGTCCGCCGCCGCGAGGTTCTTGAAACGGCTCCACCGCAGGTCCTCGTACGGTCGTCCCGTCGCTGCGTTGTCGGGGGTGAACGTTCCCTCGGGGAACAGAGGTGACTCGATCGGTGTACCGGTCCGGTTGGCCTTGTTCTCTGCCAGCGTTTGGCGCTCGTCGAGCCCCTTGATGAACAACAGGTAGGTCAGCTGTTCGATGACCTCGAGCGGGTTCGAGATCCCCCCTGACCAGAAGTCGTTCCAGACAGCGTCGATCTGGTTCTTCAGTTCACCTGTAATCACTTCCGCCTCCTAGCCGGTTGATAGTAGGCCGTTGCGCTGAACTGGTACGGAGCTTGCAGCGGGTAGTTCCGACGGGCGACGGCAAGCGTGGCACTGAAGCTCGTGCCGGTAGCGGGTTCTTGCCTCGGGGTCAGGCGCCCAGCGTGTGGTACCGGTGCTCGCCGCTGAACCACATGCCGGTTTCCCACGAGCGTCGGAACGATCCGAGATAGCCAGCTGGCCGAACGACTACGTCCACTCGCCACGCCCGTCCTCGATGTTTCGGCAGTCGGCTCCCGAGTCGAGCGAGTTCCCGGTACCAGCCCACCATCGAGTCGGTGACCAGCACTGCACGGCGCTGCTCGTCATCGCCGATGATGAGGTCTGCTCGATAGCCGGGTCCCTGGAGTGGGCCAAGGCAGTGCGTGTTCAGGTGCGTCGAATGTGGAGCAGTCTCCACGTAGGAGCCGAACTGCGAGACTCGGTCGTGCCAGTCACGGTCGACTTCTATCGGAGGTCTGGATCGTTCGTATCCGGTCGTGTCGGCCAGTAGGGCCCGAAGTTCCGAGAACAGGTGATCCTCTTCCAGCAGGCTCCAGATCAGCAGGTCGAGCAGGCCATCCTGCTCGTACTGGCCCAGCAACTCGAATCGTGGGTCCCCGGTCGTCGGTCGGCCAAGGTCTCGCCATGCGAGTAGGCCGTGGGAGGGGTACGCCCATCCGAACGAGTAGACGAGGACATGAACTATCGCCGTCCAGTAGCCGAGCTGAGCATCCCAGTCATCCTTGAGGCTTGGTGGTCGGGGGAGGCGTTCGGTCTCGGGTGAGGCCAGGTAGCGGAAGATTGCGGGTACGGCGTGGCACCAGTGCGGGTCGCCGCCCACTGCGTCGAGCCCGTACTCGCCCAGCGGGTCCCCGTGGATCCAACGTGGAACGTCCAGCCGGTCAGGACGCACTCAGTGCCCCGGAGAAGTCGATGGCGGCGCCGGCTGACTCCCCGGTGAAGAACCGCCCGAGCAACTCCAAGCCAGCCGGAGCCGGTTCGCTAACCGGTCCAACAAGGAACTCGAGCTCGAGTACAGCGGAGGCAGCGATCACGTCCCTCGGCGAGCTCGGAAAGATGCCTGTGACCAGGCACTCGACATCGTCACCATCGGGCGAGTGAAGTTCGAAAGTCCGCAGAGGCACCTCATCGATCGGCAAGTCGAGCAGGGTGTCCACCCCGCCGAAGGTTCCGCCATCCTCCGTGTTGTTCGCTCCGAGCGTGATCGACGGCCATGGAGCCTCTCGGTCATCTAGGAGATTGACGATGCGCAGGATGCCCCGGATGTTCGTCTTGCCAGGAGGGGCCGTGTCGATGCACTTGTCGCCGGCCCCTGGTCTCTCAGCCACGGAGTGGAGTTCCAGTCTGTAGCGCCATCCGTCGGCGTCTTCGAACTCGCCTAGCACCACCCCAGCCGGCTCATCAGGGGCCTCCGTCGTTGAGGGCGGGGGCTCGGGCTCTGTCGTCGTGGTCGGGCTCTCAGCGGCCGTCGTGGTCGTGCTAGCAGATTCGGCTGCGCCATCCGATGTCGGCTGAGAGCCCTGGCCTGTCCCAGAGGACCCACAGGCGCCCGAGAGCGCAGCCAGCGCTACGAGCGAAACTGTCGCTGTCGATCTTTGAATGCGCGCTCGTACGCCAAGCGATCCCATCAGAGCCTCCTTCGCCGCCGAATCGCACGGAATGGTATTCATAGCCCGTGGATTTGTAGGCATAGACCCTACACCGTCTGCCCGGTGGATGACCGCACGGCTGATGCCGCCGCCGAGTTCGGCAGGCGCGTCAGGCTCGCCCGAAAGGAGCAGGGCCTGTCGCAGGAGGCCTTTGCATTCCTAGCCGGCCTCGACCGCTCGTACGTCGGTCAGGTCGAGCGCGGAGAGAAGAACGTCACCCTCGGAACCATCATCCGACTCTCGGAGGCCTTGGCCCTGAATCCGGGAGTGCTGGTCGACGCCCTCGGCTCGTCGCGGTAGCTCGCCTCGGCCGGGCCACATCGGGGCCACAAGACACCCGAAAGTCAGCGACGCCAACCGAAGCTGACCGAAGGCATCCAAAGGCCGGCCTTCTGCGTCGTTTCAACGGAAACCCTGAAACGACAGCTCAGGCAGCGATTCGCCGATTGGCTTTCACACGGCAGAGGTCACTGGTTCAAGTCCAGTACGGCCCACCACATTCGCAGCCCCGCTGGCCTAGCCCCGCCCTCAGGGGCAGGCGGCAGGGAACGGTGGCAGGGAGGTGTTCGCTGCGCACGCGGCCTCCGGGTCGAACCGCTCCACCGTGCCGACCAGTTCCTGGTCGAAGCCGCTGATGATCCCGAGCGAGTTGCACGCGTTGGCCGCAGCCTCTATCGCCACCCCCGTGACGTCGAAGAGGATGAGCGCGTTGCGGTCACCGTTGGTCGCGAGCAGTTGGAACATCTGGGCTCGTCCGTCTGCGGACTCCGCCACCCCGCGGGTGACGGCATAGCCAGCGTTCTCGAGATGGTTCGCGGCTTCCTCGAGGTGGCGGAGTTCGGCCTCGAACAGGTCTGGACCCTGTTCGCCATACGGCGGGGCGGGTTCGGACCGTCGGACTTGCGTCGACGAGAGGGCGCCGTGGACACGGCAGTCCGGTACGTCGCGGGTGTACACCGAGACGGAGCGGCGTTGGTCGTACACGTCGGAGGGCAATGCATCGACCATGTCGACGGTGACTGAGCGCGCGGCCCAGCGGTCGTTGCTCACAATGCGGTAGCCGATCCAACAACCCAGCGTGACGACGGTCAACACGATCAACGCGGTTCGGCGCTTGGACGGTTGACGGAAGCCGGCGGTGAAGGCGACCAACAATCCCAAGAGCACCAAGGCCGCCGTGGCGGCGATGGCGAAGAACAGCCAAATGCCCCATGGGGGCCATGCGCTGGTTCCACCACCGATCATGTGCTCCCTATCGTACGGGACACGCCGAATCTGAAGGCTGTTTGGACATTGGGTACTCAGGCCCTTGTGAACGCTGCTCACCGTGCGTAGTGTCCACCGCTGCACCCAGCGGTGGACTGGGTTCAGGAACAGGGGATGTTCGGGTGGGGAAGCGCATTCGCGTTGCGCTGGCGGCGGCCAGCGTGGCGTTCACGGTGGTCGCGGCGGTACCGGCGGGTGCCGTTGTTGAAGGACGTCCGGCAACAGCGCAAGCAGCGCCGCCGACCTGCGAGGGGTTGACGGCCACGATCGTTGGTAGCGCGTCGTTCGACTTCCTCTGGGGGACCTCGGGGCCGGATGTGATCGTTGGCCTCGGTGGCAACGACATCATCTTCGGGCTGGCCGGTGATGACGTGATCTGTGGCGGCGACGGCAATGACTTGATCGCGGGTGGACGGGGTGCCGACACGATCTACGGAGGAGCCGGTCGAGACGCCATCGGTGGCGGATCCGGAGCCGACATGGTCTGGGCAGGTGACGGCGATGACTTCGTCACCGGTGGATCAGGCGACGACACGCTCCTCGGGGAGGACGGCGACGACGCCCTCCGTGGCGAGCGTGGGGCGGACACGATCGATGGAGGATCCGGCGATGACCGGCTCAACGGAGGATCCGGGAATGACACGATCGACGGTTCCGCCGGGACCGATACGGCTGACGGTGGCCGTCAACAGGACACCTGCGATGACGCCGAGACGACGTCGCGTTGCGAGGTCGTGACCTTCGACGGCGATCCCGATCAGCCCGATCTCGACGGCGACGGGATCCCCGATGCCGAAGATCCCGACATCGATGGCGATGGCGTCGACAACGAAGACGACGCGTTCCCGCTCGACCCGACCGAAAGGGTGGACACCGACGGCGATGGGGTGGGCGACAACAGCGATCCCGACATCGATGGCGATGGCGTCGACAACGTGGACGACGCGTTCCCGCTCGATCCGACCGAAACGGTGGACACCGACGGCGATGGGGTGGGCGACAACAGCGATCCCGACATCGACGGCGACGGGATCCCCAATGATCAAGACCCGACGCCGACCGACCCCGAGCCCGGTTTGGCGCCGCTGCCGCCCGCGGTGGATTCACCGACGGTGCTGCCGGAGCTCCCCGACACCGAGGAGAACATCATCCTCGTCCCCGTCGACACCGGATCGTTCGACACCCAGCTGATGGTGCGTGGTCACAACATCTACAGCTTTGACTTCATCGCCCAGCCGGTCGCTGTCGGCAGTGCCGCGGAGCCACTCGTCGTTTCCGAGGTGTTCGACTTCGTCCAAGATGCTCGCTCGCCGGCCTTCGAGCTTGGCAGCCTTCGGATGGCCTATGACCCGGCGCTGCTGGTCGGCGGTGACGCCTCCGAGCTCCGTATCTGGACGTTCGACGTGGAGACGGATCGATGGGTGGTCGTACCCGGCGAGCAGTACGTCGACGAAGAGCGGACGAGCGTCTACGCCACACTCAACCACTTCAGCTGCTACGCCGTTCTCAACGCACCGGCCGACACCGAGATCGCCGGGCCTGACGCCCGATGCGATGTCCCCGATGTGAGGTTCGCCTCGAACCTCTTGGCGATTCCTGGAAGCGACCTGCCGGCGACCGTCTTGTTCCAGCCGGCGACCGAAGGCGGGCAACCGGCGGTCGACGACCGTCTGGTGGTCGGACGAACCTCGACTGGCCTTCAGCTCGGCAGCGTGTCGTTCGACGACACCGTCACGTACGGACCCGATGGTCAGCTCGACACCGCGGCGTGCGGTGCTGCTTGCCAGCAGTTCCAGGCCGAGTTCCCGACGGCGGCCGCTCAAGCTGATGCCATCGCACTCGCGGTGCAGAGTCAGGGCGTGTTCAGCCCTGACTTCTCCGCTCAGCTCGACGGCAGCGCGGTGAAGGATCGACTGATCGCCGAGTGCCAGGTGCGGAACGGCTCGAGCCGGGCACGCATCAACACGATCTCCGATAGCGACTGTGTGTCGTTCGCCGACAGTGTCCAGACCGGTCGCAAGCCCTACCTCGAGTGGGACAGCTTCGGCCTGCTCGGTGCCGACATCGACCCCGACAATGGTGTGGAATCCGAGCTGCGTTACGCCGACGACTTCAATCCCGTCACCCTCGACCTTCTGGTCGACACCTTGATGGCCGACGACATGGCCGTCTTTGCGTCGGGCGGCGCGATGCGGATGTTCGGCGAAGACCGCCCGGGCAGCCGAATCCCTCTGTTCTTCGACAACGCCGGCACCACGACCTACTCCGCTGCGGCACTCGATGACAGCCTCGCATTCCGGTCGCTCGTGAAAGCGCTCATCGAGAACGACACGCTGGTCACCGATCGCCTTGGTCGCTCCTACGACATCGATGACCTGCTCGCCCTCGAAGGGCCGCTTCCGGCGGAGATCGCGGCCGGGCAGGCATGGCTGGCAGACAACGCTGCGTTGTTCTCCGACCAGGTGCCTGCCTACCAGTGGGCCCGAGCACACGATGAGCCGGGGCCGTCGCGATTCGAAGTCCACTTCGACCCGAACCGGATCGTGCAGGACAACTATCTGCTGACGATGGCGACCCGAATGCACGCCTTCGTCGGCGATGCGGACTTCGCCGCCCAGCTTCTGCTCAGCTTCGGATCGGTCACCGACACCCCGCTTCGCAGCGCGGACCAGTACGGCATCGACCTGCGGCGCTTCACCGGGTTCGAGAACCAGCTTGCCGTCCTCTTCGAAGACGCTGTGGGAACGCTGTCGGCGCTCGACCGGACCGGCCACCACGAGATGGTCTTCCGCCTGCCCGAGACCTACGCAGGCGTCCGCAACCAGCTGATCACCGGCGTTTACACCGAGTACGGGGACGCGATCGTGTCCTGGGTCGACGGGGATGAGACGGCGACCGAACTCCTTCCGGTGACCTGGGGCAACATCGCGTCCTACGCATCCGCCGGAATCGGCGGCCCGATCCGTGGGGACTTCAACTTCCTTGCCGACGCCGCAAACGACCTCGGCCTCGGCTCCGAGCACGTGATGCGGCAAGCCGCCGCCGACGGAAACCAGTGGATCTTCGCCGACGCGCTCCGTCACTACGCGAGCTTGCTCGAGCTGATCGAGGCAACGCCCAACCCCTCGATCGCCCAGTGGGAGGCGTACTTCAACGACCCGAGCAACTTCCGGGCCCGAGATCGTCGCGCCCAGCAGGCGATGATCGCGCTGGTCGCCTCCCGCTACGCCGACGACGACTTCGACGAGCGGCAGCGCCTCATGTTCCTCGCTACCGCCGCCTTCGGTGACGTCGAACAGGCCGGAGCGCAGTGGTACCTCGGGCGTATCGAAGACGACGTTTTTGGTCCCAACGAGCTCGCCGCGATCTTCATCGACGTGCAGATGGGGGATGTCGAGCTGCAGGTCGACCAGACGGTGGGTGAGAACTATCGAGAATTCGATCCCACCGCGCCGGTCACCGGCGCGAATCGGCCCACCTATGAGCGGGGCGACGACGCTCGTCGCGCCGCAAACTTCACTTCGTCGTTCTGGACGACCGACTTCGTCTGTTGGAGCGATGACCCCGCTGCGGGGCCGTGTAACGACCCGTCTGCCCCGGGCGTCGACGTCGACGCGCTCTTCGACTCGACGATCAACTTCCAGTTCGACGGCGGTGACCGGACGAGTGCGGTCGATGTCAACCTCCGGTCCGGCTTCGACCCCGGTCTGGACTTCGCCCACTGGCACGAGCCCAGCTCGTATTCTGCAGCGATCGCACCGTGGCGCACCGGTGGGGGCGCCTCGAGCGGTTGCACCGACCTGGTGGCCTGTTCGTACATCAACAGCGACGCCGGACTGTGGGCGGACTTCCCCGATCGCATGTGGTTCCTCGTGAACTTCTTCCGGGCCGCGATCGTCGACGAGTCGATTCGCGAAGAGCCGCGTGACTACGAACAGCTCAATCACGGGTTCGGCAACCGCAAGGTACTGACCGGTGACGATGCGTATTGGGACATCGATCGCCACTGGAACCCGTTGACGATCGCTCAGCTCTCTGTCGAGACGTTCGACGGCGGCGCCCCGGCTGTCGTCCCGCCCGCGGTCGAGGCCCCGTCGCTCGATGTCGAGGTCACTGCGCCGCTGGTCGCTCCCATTCCAGGGCTCATCTATGACCTGGAGTTCGCCATCTCCAATGGGGGTCCGGGCGTTGCCGATGACGTCGTCGTGACCTTCGATTGGCCGGCCGAGCTCGAGCGGCCGTCGTCGGGCGAGCTCGACCCCCGCTGCGAGAATGTGGCAGCACAGACGACCTGTGAGCTCGGCACCATCCTGGTAGGCGATTCGACCGTCCTCATGATGGCGCCGGTGCCCGAGAGCGCCTTCCTGACCGAGGGCGCCGTCGTCGACGTGACCCTGACCGACTTCCTCGGCAACGAGGTCGTGCGCTCGCTCACCTTGGCGAGCCTCTTCGAGTCCGACGATGTCGATGGCGACGCGGTCAACAACCGATTCGACAATTGTGTGCTCGTCCCGAACGCGACGTTCGTCGTCGGGGGCATCGCCCAACCCGGTCCCGACAGCGACGGCGACGGTGCAGGCGACCGATGCGACCTGACCCAGGTTCGGTGGTTCGACGGGCAAGTCGAACGTCTCACGGGAGCCGTCGCGGTCGGCGAGATTGTCGTCGGGTCCGCCCCGAACGACAGCTTCATCACGATCGAGTACGGCGCCGACGGTGAGATCACCACCGACACGTTCGGTTCGACGCCGCTCTCGCACCTGGAACCCGGCACCGACTTCGTCGTCGGTGTGAGCGGTTCGGCAGTTCACGTCCTCGACCTGGCTTCGGGCGGAGTCACCGTGCTGGATATGGGGTCTGAGGTGCGGGCACTCGACGCCGGCGTCGACCACATCGCCGTCGCCACCACCTCCGGCATCACCACGATCACCCGAGACGGTGGCCCGTGGACGATCGCCGGCGACGCATCGATCGGTGCCATTGGGCCAGACATCGATGTTGCGATCGTCGGGGATCGAGCGGTGTTCGCCTACACGAGCACCAACCTGCTCTTCCCCGGCCGCCGGATCGGGTCTGTCGACATGGCGGTCCCCGGCGGAGCCTCCCTGGTGTTCGGCGAACTGGAGACGCCCATCCTGGCCGTGGAGGCCGCAGGAGGGTCGGCGTTCGTGCTGTCCGGCAACGGAGCACCTGCTGAGGTGGTCACCGCGTCCGGCGACAGCGTCGGTCAGCTCGTCCCCTCGGAGGGTGCCGAACCGATCGACATCGCCGCGGCGACCTCGATGATCGGTGCGGACGGTGTACCGCGCCTCGTGCTCTTGGGCGCCGACGGCACGCTCTTCTGGTCGAGTGCGTCAGCGAGCGCGCCGGGATTCCTCGCGATCCGTTCGCTCGGAAGCGCTGGGCTCGGTGGGCTCGCAGCCGACACGATCGAGCTGTCGGGCAGTCTCGACCGGCTCGTGTTCGTCGCCCCCGGCAGCGATGCCGACGTCTTCGGTCGCGTGGTCGTGCCGGAGGCGGGCTACGCGAACGGCGATCTCGACGGCGACGGCGTGAACAACGGCGTCGACAACTGTCCGGCGGTCGCCAACGCCGATCAGTTGGACACGAACGCCGACGGCCGGGGTGACGCGTGCGTTGCGTCTCGACAGCTCGACGTGCGAACGGTCATCAACCCCGATCCTCTGGTCCCGGGCGCTCCTGCCGCAGTCACCTACATCGCGACGAACACGCTCGGTACGCCCGTGGTCGACGCCTTGCTCGAAGTCGAGCTGGCCTCGGTGTTCACCAACGTCGTCGCCCCGGACACCTGTACTCGCACGTCATCGTCGCCGCATCGGTTCGAGTGTGAGATCGGCACCGTCGAGGTCGACGAGTCGTTCGAGCTGACGATCTTCTTCGATGTGCCGGCCGACTACGACCCATCGAACCCGATCGGGACGATCATCTTCCGGCCCGGTGAGGGGGATCCGACGATCATCATCGTCACGCCGCCCCCGGCTCCGCCCGTTCCCGATGACCCGTGTGTCGACGAAGACTCGGAGTGCACGAGCGGCCAGTCGGTCGGCGATCCCCATCTGGTGACGTTCGACGGGGTCGCGTACGACATGCAGGCGATCGGCGAGTTCGTGCTCGTCGAGTCCGACGATGGCTCGGTTGCGGTCCAGACCCGGACCGCCGGCATCTGGCCGGTCGCGTCGGTCAACACCCGGGTCGCCGCCTTGGTCGGCGGTACTCGTGTCGAAGTCGACCTCGAAGAGGGGCTCGTGATCGATGGGGAGGTCACCGAGCTCGACGACGGCTTCCTCGATCTCGGCGGCGGGGCCTTCGTCGCCCAGTCCGGTTCTGGCTACCGCATCGTGTGGCCGGGTACCGGCGATCGCCCCGTTCTTGGCGTCGGCCGTGGCTTCCGGGCGCTCAACGTCGGCATGACGATCCCGACCGCAATGGCAGGTCAGTTCGCGGGCCTGCTGGGCGATGGTGACGGCGACCGGTCCAACGACTTCGTCACCCGCGCCGGCGTGCAGATCTCCCAGCCGTTGAGTTTCGAGGATCTCTACTCCCGGTTCGCCGGCTCGTGGCGCATCACTGACGATCAGTCGCTATTCACCTACGCCAACGGGCAAGGGACCGCCGACTTCACCGACCTGAGCCGACCGACCGGCCTGGTGAGCCTGGACGACTACGACCCGGCGGTGGTGGCCGCGGCCCGCCTCCAATGCGAGCGTGCGGGGGTGACCCACACGACGGTCCGCGACTCGTGTGCGCTCGACCTGATCATCACCCAGGACGCCTCGTTCCTCTCGGCGTTCCTCGATGTCGTGCTCCCCGCCGGCTTCGGTCCGATGGAGACGGTCCGCGATGGTGTGGGCGACGTCATCATCATCGACGGCATGGCCGACATCACGGCCGCCTCGACCGGCGACATGCTGTACGCGTCGGTGACCGGCGAGAACAAGATCATCGCCATCGACCCGATCGAGGGCACGGTGACCGACGTCGCCACCATCGACGAACCGACCTATCTCGCGACGGGGCCCGACGGCGACCTCTACGTCACCAGTCCGGGCGAGATTCTCGGCCGCAACGTCGGCACGGGCACGATCACACGGATCGACCTCGATACCGGAGCCCAGACAGTGGTCGCGAGCGCCCTTCGCTCTCCGGCGGGTGTGGCCGTCGCGTCCGATGGCACCGTGTACTCGCTCCAGCGGGGGTACGACTACTTCGGCTCACCGTGGAACGCTCGGGTGACCGAGGTCGACGGTACGAGCCACACCATCTTGTTCGGCTGGTTGAACACGAGCGCCAACGACACCGACCTCAAGATCGACGAGAACGATCGGCTCTGGGTCCGGGGCCGTCAGCTCCTGCGATCGTGGAAGGACGGTGTCCAGACGACGTACGGAAACACCGCCCAAGGCTCCCGGTACTTCGTTGCCGATGGGCAGGTCTTCTACTCGTTCGCCGGTGGCCCCTTCAGCGGATGCGACAGTCGTAACACCTCCCAGATCTTCGCCCTGCCGGTCGACGACGTCGGCGGTGTGGGCGCGGCGGAGCGGGTCGCCGGCAACCGCACCGGCTTCTCCGACAGCACGTTCAACGATCCGTTCGGTCAGATGTGTGGTGGCGGCCACGCGATGGCGATCGCCGGCGACCGGCTGTACATCCGTGACTCGGGCAACGACGCGATTCGCTACGTGTCGCTCGGGGAGTAGCGGCTCGTATCGAGCGATGATGACGCTCTGGTCGCGGCGTGTTCGGCGCCGCGACCAGAAGGCCGTCTTCAGCCGATCGTGACCGGCACGGCGGTCGAGGTGAGCTCCTCTTCCGGCGGCTCGAAACGGGTGAGGTCGATGCCCTCGACCGCGGCCTTGTACTCCTCGATGGTGGGCGTGCGGCCCAGCACCGACGACAGCACGACGACCGGTGTCGAGGCGAGCAGGGACTCACCCTTCTTCTCGTCGGAGTCCCGCACGACGCGGCCCTGGAACAGGCGGGTCGAGGTGGCCATGACGGTGTCGCCCGGTTCGGCCTTCTCCTGGTTGCCCATGCACAGATTGCAGCCCGGACGCTCGAGATAGAGGATGTTCTCGTAGCCAGTGCGGGCGACGTTCTTGGGATCGGTGTCGTCGAACTCGAAACCGGCGTAGCGGCTCAGCAGTTCCCAGTCGCCTTCGGCCTTGAGTTCGTCGACGATGTTGTACGTCGGCGGAGCAACGACGAGCGGAGCCTGGAACTCGACCTCGCCGTGCTGCTCCTCGAGGTTGCGCAGCATCTGGGCGAGGATCTTCATGTCGCCCTTGTGGACCATGCACGAACCGACGAAGCCGAGGTCGACCTTCTTGGTGCCCTCGTAGTGCGACAGCTCACGGA
>CAZEML010000022.1:0-34419 GCA_964513285.1 uncultured Candidatus Nemicrothrix sp. | reverse complement strand
GTGGCGGTGGCGGTGGCGGTGGCGGAGGGGGCAATGGAGATGGAGGAGGAGGCGGTGGTGGTGGTGGTAGAGGGGGTAATGGAGATGGAGGAGGAGGAGGTGGTGGCGGCGGTGGCGGCGGCGGGGGCGGCGGCGGGGGCGGCGGTGGCGGCGGCGGAGCGTCCTCGTCGGACAAGGCAATCCTCGGTTTCTCAGGGTGCTGGGACGCGGCCCGACACCGGGGTCGATTCAGCTATCGGACGATCGGAGGTCGATCCGAAGGGTCAACACGCCGTCGACCAGCTCGCCCGTCGCATCACCGACCATCGCGAAGTCCTGAAAGTCGATCTGGGCCTGACGAACGAACGCAGCGCGCTCATCGCCACCGACCGGTGGCAGGTTGCGGCGTTTCACCGCCTCGGCTCGCTCGCGGAACCGCTCCAACATGGCATCGATGTCGAGTCCTTCGGACATGCCGCCACAGTACCCGGCACGACCGCGCTGGACGGCCACGGCCCGATCACTCCTCGGCCGACGCCTCCTGGGCGGCTTCGGTGTCCTCGGCGACGTCGTCGCCATCGTCCGCGCCGGCGCCCTCCTCGGTGCCGAGATCGGCCTCCGACGCAAGCACGAACTCGTCCTCGAGCGCCACGATCGCCGCCCGCTCGCGGTTCTCACGCCGACGGGTCGCGACCCGGAGTCGACGTTGCGGATCGGTGTGCCAGATGTACCCGACGAGGAGCGCGCCCGTGACCGCGGCGACCCCGAGCAGCTGGTACCGAACCCGCTCGATCGTGCCCTCGGTCTCGTTCGCGTCGAAGGCTTCATCGTCTTGCTGGGCGATCCCCGCCGTCGCGCCCGCGGGGGCCGACACCATCAACGCGCACGCGAGAAACAGGGCGGACACGAACGCCCGTCCGCGGGCAG
This sequence comes from uncultured Candidatus Nemicrothrix sp., assembly GCA_964513285.1. Lineage (GTDB taxonomy): Bacteria > Actinomycetota > Acidimicrobiia > Acidimicrobiales > Aldehydirespiratoraceae > UBA11606. The sequence goes on along the minus strand of CAZEML010000022.1, from coordinate 33,513 downwards.
AATGGTGGCGGAACATCGACCGGCGACCGTAGCCGACGACCACCCCGATCCTCCCGTCAGCCCAGGAGCAAACCCCATGCCCTCGACCACAGATCCCGGCATCGACCGTCTCCAGATCCGAGAACTCCTCGAGCAAGACCTGGTCACCGACTCGGTCGCGGCCTTCGTCGAAGGGCCCGGGGTGCATCGCCTCGACGTCCGGTTCGACCCCGCCGAGTTGCGCGCCGCTCTCGACGAGATCGTCGCCCGGACCACCTACGGGGGCCAGACCGCCGACGGCTTCGGGGTCATCCCGATCACCCGCCGCCCCGGTACCGACGGCCGCTCAACGACCGACCTCTCGGGCCGCTACTGGCTCCGCCCCGACGACACCTACGAGGAGATCGCCGAGGAGGAACTCGTCGACGAAGGGGCCTACACCGAACTCACGCCCGAGGCGGCGGACACCTACTTCGCCCACGTGCACGCAGAGCTGAGCGCCCGGGTCCGGATCGGCCGGGTGCGGGTGCTCGCCAAGGACACCTACAACTGCAACTCGTGGCACCGCGACCCCGAGCCGCGCATTCACGTCCCGATCATCACCAACCCGGGGTCGTTGATGATCGTCAACCATCACGTCACCCACCTGCCCGCCGACGGCTCGGCGTACTTCACCGACACCCGCGGTTACCACATGGGGGTCAACGGCGGGCTCGCCGCTCGCGTCCACCTCGTCGCGGCGGTCGTGCCGGACTGACGCGGTCCCCGCCGAGTCTCAGATCTGGTGGGCCGGACACCAGTAGGTCGTTCGCCCGCCGACATCGGCGCGACGCAACTCGGTGCCGTCCTTGGGACAGTGTCCACCGCGGACCCGCTGGGGTTGGAGATCGCCGGTGTGGCTTCCGCCCCGCCGACCGAGCTGATCGATCGACCGTCGCATCGAACGATGGAGCCGGGCGACCTCCTGATCGCTGAGCGAGTTGGCGGACCGATCGGGTGCCAACCCGGCCCGGTAGAGGGTGTCGTCGGCGAGCAGGTTGCCGAGCCCCGCGAGCTTCGCCTGATCCATCAGCCGAGCCTTCAGCGGGGCGGACGACGACGACACGATCTGACGGAACGGCTTCAGGGTGACCGCGGCGGCGTCGGGGCCGAGTCGGCTCTCGTCGGGGTCGAGCTCCACTCCCCCGAGCCGGCGGGGATCGCGGATCACCAGCGAACCGCCTTCGGCGAAGTCGAGGCCGAACCGGTCCCAGGCGGGATCGTCACGGTCGCTCGAGTACTCCAGCGCCGCGATCGGCGCGGAGTCATCGACGAGGATGCGTCCGGTCATGCCGTAGCGCAGCCCGAGCACGGGGCCGTCGGTGTCGACCAGCATCAGCTTGCCGATGCGGCGGGTCCCGAGCACGCGCAAGCCAGGCAGCTCCGCCCGAAGCACCTCGGGGGTCGTGTCGCCCTTGGTGAACCAGTCGTCGGGGGCGTGCACGCCACCGATCGTGCGGCCGATCACCGGGTCGGCCGCCTGCCGGTACGCCTCGACCTCGAGCATCTCCGGCATCGGCGGAGGGTCAGCCCTTCTCGGTGCGGGTGAGCATGTCGGCGATCAACGGACCGAGGAAGGCCGACTCGAGCAGGAACCCGTCGTGCCCCTGCGGGCTCTCGACGATGTGGTACTCGCAGTCGCCGCCACCGGCCTCGATCGCTTCGTGGATCCGAGCCTGCTGGTACGGCGGGTAGAGGACGTCGCTGGTGATCGACGCGGTGAGCACCGGGACCCGGAGCCGACCGAGCACGGCATCGATCCCGCCGCGGCCGCGACCGACATCGTGGAGATCCATCGCCTTGCTGAGCACGAGGAACGAGTTGGCGTCGAACCGGCGGACGAGCTTCTGGCCGTGATGGTCGAGGTAGGACTCGACCTGATAGCGGCTCCACGCCGACAGCTCGTCGCGGGCGTCGTAGGGCTCACGACCGAAGCGATCGTCGAACACCTCGGTGGTGCGATAGGTGATCTGGGAGATCTCACGGGCGAGGGCGAGGCCCTGCCACGGCCCATCGCCGTCGTCGGCGTCGTAGTACCAGCCGTCGCGCCACTTGGGATCCTGCACGATCGCGAGACGCTCGACCGCGCTCCACCCGATCTGTTGGGGGCTCGCGGCGGCGGTCGTGGCGATCGGCACCAGGGACTTCACGAGCTCGGGGTACATCGCACCCCACTCGAGGACCTGCATGCCCCCCATCGAGCCGCCGACGACCGACAGCCAGAACGGCAGGCCGAGGTCCTCCAGCAGCATGTGCTGGGTGCGGACGATGTCGCGGATCGTGACCTGCGGGAAGGTCGGGCCGTACGGCAACCCGGTCTCGGGGTCGGTGCTCGCCGGACCGGTGGTGCCCTGGCACCCGCCGAGCACGTTGGCGCACACGATGAAGTAGCGGTCGGTGTCGAGCGCCTTGCCCGGACCGATCAGGTCGTTCCACCAGCCGTCGCTCTTGTGGGCAGGGCCCATGTCGCCGGCGGCGTGGGAGTCGCCGGTGAGGGCATGGCAGACGAGCACGGCGTTGTCGCGGGCGTCGGACAACAGGCCCCAGGTCTCGTAGGCGACGGTGACCTCGGGGAGCACGCCGCCGGCCTCGAGCACGAACGGACGCTCACAGCACACCTTCGCGAACTGGCGATCACCGACCGGGTCACCGACCCGCCACGCCCCCGACGCCGGCAAGGGCGCGGGAAAGCGCCGGCTGACGTCGAAGTGCAGATGTTCTGGGCGATCAGCCACGGTGCTCCTGGTGCGTTGTGCGGACCAACACTAACGAATCGACGTCAATTCCCAAGTGAATTGGTCGGCATTCGGCCCCTCCACCACTCCAGGATGTCAGACCGATCCTCGAGCCGGTGGGCGACCAGCATCATGCGGCCACAGCCGACGACGTCACCGGCCTCGGCGCACGCCGCGGCCGCGTCCCACGCGTCTTCGTCGTCGGGCACGGGGAGCGCAGCCACCAGCCGCGCCGAGACCCGAACCGAGTCCGCGGACAGGGCCGTCCCTGCGGCCTGCTGAGCCAGCAGCGCGGTGGCGATCGGCGAGGTCAGCACCGCTGCGAGATGTGCGGGACCGTGGCGCCCGTTCGGTTCGACCGAGACGACCGGGGTGCCCGGCACCAGCACCCCCGACTCGTCGATGATCGCCTCGATCACCTTGGTCTGGCTCGCCACCAGCACCTTGGGCACCATCCGGGCCTCGACCCAAGCCCGGATGCCGGGGTCGACCCGAGCCAGGTCGACGGCGGGGTGGAGATACGAGGCCTTGTCGAAGCGCGTCGGACGCTCGCCCCACCGGAGGTGCAGTGGATCGATCGCGCCCGAGGTGACGAGGGGGTTGGCCGCATCCGCGTCGTCGTCGACGGCGCCCCGCAGGCCGTAGAACTGGTCGCGGAACCCCGCGGTCGCCGAGGCGACGTCGCCCAACGTGCGCGCCGTGTGGACGTGCACGGTCGGAACGCCGATCTCCGCGGCGAGAAGCGGTGCCCACGAGGCCGCACTCGGCATGGGCAGCTCCTGATTCCCGACGAGCACTCGGTCGGCGGACGCACCGGGCCGGAGCGTGAGCGCGACGGTGTCGACACTCGCCGTGAACCGCCGGTCGTGGTCGATCCAGAGCCCGACGAGCGGGGCCACCTCCGCCAGCCGGGCCCGCACCGGCTCGGCATCGGCCGCGCCGAGCGTCGACGAGGGCTGGATGAGGACGACCGTGCCGCCTGGGACGACGGTGTCGACCGAGGCGAGCGCGAACGCCATCGCGTCGTCGACGTAGCGGCCGACCCCTGGCCACCGCTGCGCCAACCGGGTTCGACGGTCATCGCTCCGTGCGGTCCCAGCCCGGAGCTGTGACAGAAACGGCGGATTGCCGACGACCACGTCGACCGGCTCGGTCCAGCGATCATCGGCGAGGAAGTCACCGACCCGAAAGCGATCGGACGGCGGCGCGGCACCGCTCCACAGGGTCAGCGCCGCGACGGTGGTCGCGACGGCCAGCGGATCGATGTCGACCCCGGCGAGCCGGGCGACGACGTCGGCTCGATCTCCCGGCAACCGTTCGGCGACCGCGAGGAGGAACGCTCCACCACCGACGGCCGGGTCGAGCACGGTCGTCGTCTCGGTCCAGGCGAGCCCGGCGGCTTCGGCAGTGTCGAGGACCTCCACGACGACCTCAGGAGGTGTGTGGTGCACGCCCAACCCGCGCCGCCCATCAGCGGAGGTCAACGACTCCCGAACGAGTCCGGGTAGCCAGGGCCCCCAGCGTGCGACGACCTGCGCATCGACGGCCACGGCGCCCACAGCGGCGTCGGGTTCGACGACGACGTCATCGACGACCAACTCGACGTCGACACCCGTCGACGCGGACACCGCAGCGACGACCGCGGCGACGCTGGCCGTCAGGTCATGACCGCTCGCCTCGACCCAACGGTCGAGCTGAGCGGCGAGCGCCGGATCAGGCGTCAGCGGGATCCCACTCGGCCAGGTTCGACAGCCGCTGGTCGTTGGAGAACATCTCGACGATCGGCATCACACAGTCGATGCGCTTCTGGAGCCGCTTGACCTCGAGTTCCTCGTCCCACAGCGACAGGGTGACGACCAGGCCCGACTCGCCCGCACGGGCGGTTCGGCCGGCGCGGTGGAGGTAGGTCTTGTGATCGCTCGGCGGGTCGTACTGGATGACGACGTCGACCTCGTCGACGTGGATGCCGCGAGCGGCGACGTCGGTGGCGACCAGGGCGTGGAGCTTGCCGTCGCTGAAGTCCTTGAGCGACTTCTCGCGGCTCGACTGGCGCAGATCGCCATGGATCGGGGCGGCCTTCACACCGAGCTCCTTGAGCTCGCGGGCGAGGCGGTCGGCCATCGCCTTGGTGCGGGTGAACATGATCGTGCGGTCGGCGTGATCGGCGATCGTGCCGGCCACCTTCGCCTTGTCCATCTTGTGCACGGCGATGAACCGGTGGGTCATCTGCTCGACCGTGACCTCTTCGGACACGACCTCGTGCATCGACGGGTCGGTCTGGTAGCGCTTGATCAAGGTGTTCACGACACCGTCGAGCGTCGCCGAGAACAGCAGCGTCTGATGATCGGCTTCGACGTTGCGCAGGATCCACTCGACCTGCGGCAAGAAGCCCATGTCGGCCATGCGGTCGGCTTCGTCGACCACGACATGGGCGACCGCGGCGACCGAGATCGCCTTTCGCTCGATGAGGTCGATCATGCGGCCGGGGGTGGCGACGACGAGGTCGATGCCCTTGGCCAGCTTCTCGATCTGCTTCTCGATCGGGGCACCGCCGTAGACGGCGAGCGCGGACCGGCCGACGGCCTCAGCCGCCGGGGCGAGTTCGTCGCACACCTGGTTGGCGAGCTCACGGGTCGGGACGAGGACCAGCCCGGTGGGGCGGGTCGGGTCGGCCTTGTCCATGCGCTGCAGCACCGGCAGACCGAAGGCAAGGGTCTTGCCGGAGCCGGTCTTGGCCTTGCCGCACACATCGCGGCCGGCGAGGGCATCGGGGATGGTGAGGGCTTGGACGGGGAAGGGGGAGGTGATCCCCCGCTCGGACAGGGCGCCGACGATCTCGTCGGCCAGGCCCAGATCCGCGAACGTGGTTTCTTCAGTCATCAAGGAGGAGGCTCGGTCGGGGATGGGGAGGCGACCGGCGGGGCGGTCCTGCTCGGAATGCAGGCCGACCCGCAAAGGGTACCGGCGCGGATCGCCTTACGTGACGACTCGCCCGTCGCGCACCTCGACCCCTTCCGCACGGAGGCGCTTGGTCTGTTCGACCTCGTGGCTGGTGAGGAGCTTGCCGCTGGCGGCGATGACCCGCCACCACGGGAACTGACCGTCGGAACGACGAAGCACGCTCCCGACCGCGCGGGCCGCGCAGGGGTAGCCGGCCTCGGCCGCGACCTCGCCGTAGGTCACCAGATCTCCCGGCTCGAGCGCATCGAGGACCTCCGCGACCGCTCGCTCGAAGTCGGTCCACTCGGTTCGATCGTCGGACAGCACGTCAGCGCTCGACGGCGACGACGTCGACCGGTTCGTCGATGCCCTTGATCTCCATCCGGCCGGCGGGCCGGGTGACGAGGTCGGTGTAGAGATGCGTGACATCGTCGGCCGGCGCGAGGATCTGGCGGGGTTCGGCGGCGGCGCAGAGTCGAGCGGCGACGTTGACGGCGTGGCCGATGTAGTCGTCGCCGTCGATCAAGATCACCGGCCCGGTCGTGAAGCCGGCGCGCAGCGGCAGCGTCGAACCGGATGCGTCGATCAACCCCTCGATGTCGACGATGGCGTCGAGCAGCGGTTCGGGTTCGACGCCGACGAGCATGGCGCCATCACCGAGCCACTTGGCGATCCGTACGCCGCGCGCCGACGCGACCCCGCGTACGACCGTGCGGAACGCGGTGAGGACCTCGACGGCACGGTCGTCGCCCTCGTGATCGGTGAAGCGGGTGAATCCGGACAGATCGATGAACGCGAAGGAACGATCGACCCGGGTCGCTCGCCCGGTCACCGACTCGACCAGCTCCGCGCCTTCGACCTCCATGCCCCCAGGTTGCCAGAGTCACCCACGCGGCACCGACTCCGGCCGTACAGTCGTGCCATGGCTGCGCTCGAGTCGATGGCGGGATGGGACGGCGCCGCAGCGGGAGCTGCGATCTTCCCCGACGGTTCGATCGAACGGTTCGGCGACACCGTCCGCCCGTTCGAGCTGGCGTCGATCACCAAGCTGTACACCGCGATGGCAGCCCTCATCGCCCACGAGGAGGGTACGCTCGACCTTGACGATCCGATCGGGGACGCCGGCTTCACGGTCTCGGATCTCCTCGCCCACAGTTCCGGCGTCGCGCCCGACGAGCGGCGCTGGCTGGCGCCTCCGCAGACCCGCCGGATCTACTCGACCGCCGGCTATGAGATCCTCGCCGACGCCATCGCCGAGGCGGCCGGGATGCCGTTCGCTCACTACGCCAAGGAGGCCGTCGTCGATCCGCTCGAATTGCCGACCCTGCGACTCGACGGCTCCCCCGGCGCCGGGGCGATCGGGTCGGTCGAGGATGTGATCGGTCTCAGCGCCGCGTGGCGCCGCCCGGTGCTGGTCGACGAGTCGACCTTGGCGGCGGCGAGGAGCCCGCACCTTCCCGAACTCGACGGTGTGCTGCCCGGGTTCGGGGCCCAGGATCCCAACCCGTGGGGACTCGGGCCCGAGATCCGCGGCGAGAAGTCGCCGCACTGGACCGCACCGACGAACGATCCTCAGACGTTCGGCCACTTCGGCCGGACGGGCACCATGCTCTGGATCGACCCGATGGCCGAGACCACCCTGATCGCCCTTTCGGATCAGGGCTTCGGTCCGTGGGCGGCAAACGCCTGGCCGGTGCTGTCGAGCGCGGTGCTCGACGCCGCGACCACGGGCTGACCGACCGGGAGAAATCGCCGGGTTCCTCAGGTTTGGGGCCACCGCGCCGATGGATGGACAGTCCGTCCGCCGACGGATCCGTCAGGAGTCCACGTGAGCCCAACGCGCCGCAACCCGATGGCTATGGCCCGAGCGCGTCACGCGCTCCTCCACGCGGGCCTGGACTCCACCGTCGACCTCGAGCCGGCCTCGAGCGTCACCAACGAAGTCTGGATGTCGGACACGCATGTGATCCGGGTGAATCGTCGCCCGAATCAGCGGCTCCGGCGCGAAGCGGTGCTCGGCCCGTCCTTGCCCGCGGAGATCGGCTACCCGATGGTCGTCTCCTACGGCGGCCAGATGGGAGCGGACTTCCTCGTCGTGCTCCGAGTTCCGGGGCAACCCCTCGCCCACTGCTGGCCCGACATGACCCGGGCGCAGCGCCGCCGGGCCGTTTCTCAGATCGCCGGGAAGCTTCGGCGCCTCCACCAGACGCCGGGGCCCGCGAACCTGCCGCTCATCGACGCCCCGCAGATGTTGCGGGGCGACACCCTCTCCCCGGTGATGTCGCTGCTGGTCGCACTCGACCAGGCCCGCTCACTCCCCCACGTCGACCGGTTCATGATGGACGACGTCGAGCAGCTCGTGTACCAGCTGAGCCCCGCCATCGAGCCGTTCGGCAGCGACTATCTCGTCCACGGCGACCTCACGTTCGAGAACATCCTCTGGGACGGTGCCGACGTGACCGCGATCCTGGACTTCGAGTGGTCCCGCACCGCGCCTGCCGACGTCGATCTCGACGTCTTCTTGCGGATGTGTTGCTACCCGCAGCTCCACGTCGCCGACGCGCACTACGACCGCACCCGGACCGAGGACTACGCCGACGTCCCGTGGTGGCTCGCCGACGACTACCCCGAACTGTTCGAGACCCCGCGCCAGTACGACCGGCTGAAGCTCTACAGCATCGCCTACGACCTGCGTGACCTCACGATGTTCCCGCCGTCCGCGCCGGCGAAGCAGCTCAACGAGCTGCATTCACTCAATCGGCTCCGCAGCACCGTCGACGGTCGAAGCCACCTCGACCTCCTCGACGCTGCCACCGGCGTCGCCTGACCCAGCGGCATCTGCGCCCTCGGGCGCTGCGCTGCCGTCATCGTCACCGGCGGTCCCGTCGGTGAGGTCGACGTCCACGTCGTCGCCGCGGTTCAGGCCCTTCCAGAGGAGCAGCCCGCCCGCAATGGCGATGCCGATGATGCTCATCCAGATGTTGATGCGCACACCGGCCACCTCGGTGGCGGGATCGATCCGGACCGTCTCGAGCCAGAGGCGAGCGGTGAGATAGCCGACGACGTAGACCGCGAGCAGCCAGCCGCGACGGATCCGGCCGGTGCGATCGAGCCGGATCAAGAAGACGGTGAGGCCGAAGTTCCACAGCGATTCGTAGAGGAACGTCGGGTGGAAGGTCTCGACACCGGGATGGCCGGCCTCAGCGGCGAGGTCGGCGTCGATCTCGACCGCCCACGGCAGGTCGCTCGGGCCGCCGAACAGTTCCTGGTTGAACCAGTTGCCCCAGCGGCCGATCGCCTGGGCGAGCGGCAAACCGGGCACGACGGCGTCGAGCATGCTCGCCCGGTCCCAGCCGTTGCGCTTGATCACCCACAGACCGACCAGCACGCCCGCGGCCATGCCGCCGGGAATCCCGAGCCCGCCTTCCCAGATCTTGAACGGTTCGGCCCAGCCCTCGTCGAAGCGCCAGTCGGTGAGGACGTGGTACACCCGCGAGCCGATCAGGCCCGCCGGCACCGCCCACATGGCGATCGTGGCGATGTTGTCGGGGTCGCCGCCCCGGGCGGCCCAGCGACGCTGAGCGATCCAGACGGCGGCGACGACGCCGAGTGCGATCATCAGGCCATAGGCCCGGATGGTCAGCGGCCCGAGTTCGAGCACGCTCTGCGAGGGGGACGGGATGGAGGCCAACATGCGGACGTAACCCTACGACAGCGCGGCGGATTCCGGAAGGGGTGGTGGTCCCGGTTGCTAGGGTCCCGCCGATGCAGTCCACCGCCCCGACCGACGGGCCCGCGCCACGCGACGGGCTCCGGGCCCGGTGGGCAGCGCTGCCGCTCGGCTGGCGACGAGTGCCGCTGTGGATCCTGCTGGGGCTCGTGCTGCTGCAACCGACCCCGCATCGGGTCGGATCGACGGTCGTCGGCGATCTCGGCGACTCGATGTTCTTGACGTGGACCCTCTCCTGGGGAGCGCGGGCACTGCGCACCGACCCGCTCGGGGCCTTCGATGCCCCGATCTTTCACCCCGAGCCCCAGACCCTCGCCCTCTCGGACCCGATGCTGTCCGTCGCCCCGCTGTTCGGGCTGATCGAATGGATCACCGGCGACAGCATCGCCGCGCTGAACCTCACGATGTTCCTGCTGTTCGTGATGGCCCTGGCGTCGGCCCACGCCCTCGCGATGCGCCTCTTCGGCCGGCCCGATGTCGCACTCGTCGTCGCCGTCGTCACCTGCTGCAACAGCTTCGTGCTCGGGCAGCAGAACCATCCGCAGCTGCAGACGTTCGGCTTCTTGTCGCTCGGCTTCGTGGTCCTGTTCGGCACGATCGAGCGGCGTCGAACACGAGACGGGGTGGCCCTCGGGCTCGTGGTCATCGCCATGGCGCTGGGCAACCTGCTGTACGGCCTGATCTGGGTCGTGGGCGCGATCGTGGCCGTCACGGTGCTCTGGCTCCGCGGTGCGCTGCCTCCGGTGCGTGAGCTGTTGCGTCCAGGAGCGACCGCGGTGGTGGTCGCCGGTGCCGTGCTCGGGCCGGTCGCCCGGATCTATCTGCAGGTCGACGAACGCAACGGGCTCGCTCGGGGCTACGAGCCCGCCGGCTCGCTGCTCCCCACCGACTTCTTCACCCCGCATCGTGGCAACTGGAGCTGGGGCACCTCGCTCGATGGGTTCAACTCCGTCGGCAAGGCCGGCGAGCACTGGTTCTTCCTGGGCTTCAGCGTGATGGCCCTCGGTGTGGTCGGCTTCGCCTTGCTGGTGCAGCTCGTGCGCAGCCACGCCGACACCCTTCGCACCGGGGTCCGTGTCGATGAGATCGTGGCCCTCGCCGGCGCCTCCATCGTCGCCCTCGTGCTGGCGATCGGCCCCACACCGGGCGGGGTGCCAGGCCCCTTCCGGGTGTTCCACCGGTTCGTTCCCGGTTTCGACGGGATCCGCACGACGTCGCGGTTCGCCGTCCTCGCGTTCATCGGTCTCGCCGTGCTCGTCGGTCTCGCCTACCAGCTGCTCGCCGACCGCTTCGCCGGGCGTTGGCATCGACTGGCCGCGCCGCTGCTCGTGATCGTCGTGTTGATCGAGGTCGGCGGCCCCGCGGGACGGGTCGAGGTACCCGAGGGCGAGCGCCTCGCCGCCTACGAACTCCTCGACGACCTGCCCGACGGTCCGGTCCTCGAACTGCCGATCCGGACCCCGAGCGACGGGATCTCGTGGCCCTTCGTCGAAGCGCCGCGCATGTACCACGCCCTCACCGACGGCAACGAGCGAGTCAACGGCTACTCCGGCGACGCGCCGGCCGGGTTCGAAACGTTGACGCGAGATCTCAACACGTGGCCGGCGGCGACGGCGGTCGCCCTGACCGACGATCTGGGGGTGCGCTACCTCATCCTGCACGGCGGGATCGAACAAGGAACGCCGGGATTCAGCGAGTCCGAGCTGACCACCCTGAGCGCGAGCGCGATCGACCTCGGTTACGAAGTGATCCAGGCAGGAGAGGACCTTTTGATCGTCCTCGGGTGACCCCCGCTACCCACCGTGGTGAAAACCGGGCTAGTTTCCTTCATGCGCGGGCGGTAAAACGCCGATCGAAGAACCATGTCCCGCTCTCTCATCGCGGCCTCCTGCGTCGCCCTCTTCGCCGCCGCCCTCGCCACCGCGCAGCCGGCGAGCGCCGCCCCCCTGTACCCCCAGGACTGGGTGAAGACCTTCGACGGCTGGAACCGGTCCTCGTCGCCGGTCATCGCCGACATCGACGCCGACGGCCAGAACGAGGTCGTCGTCGGCCACCAGGACGGTCTCCTGCGGGCGTACGAGGCCGACGGCAGCCTCAAGTGGGCCACGCCGGCCGTGCCGGGCGTCAACGACGGCTGCAACGCCCAGACGACACCGTCGGCGATCGACTCGGCCCCGGCGGTCGGCGATCTGGATCTCGACGGCACCCCGGAGATCGTGGTCGGGGTCGGCTCGACCTGGGTCGCCAACCAGAACGGCGGCGTCATCGCGTTCGACGGGGTCACCGGCGCCATCGAGTGGCGCACCGCCCTCGGCCGCGACATGGGCGACGTCTGGGACAACTCCCCCATTAAGGACGGCTGGTGCGAAGGCGTCTTCAGCACGCCGGCGATCGGCGACGTCGACGGCGACGGCTACCCCGACGTCACCTTCGCCAGCTTCGACTTCTACATCTGGTCGGTCGACCGGACCGGCACCCCGCTCCCGGGCTTCCCGTTCAACAACGACGACTCGGTGTGGTCCTCCCCCGCGCTGTTCGACATCGACGCCGACGGCGACATGGAGATCTTCATCGGCGGCGACACCACCCCCGGCGGCTACTACGACCACCTCGGCGGTGTGCTGCGCGCCCTCGACTGGACCCCGACCGGGATCGACAACCTCTGGAACGCCGAGGCCAACGAGGTGTTCCACTCGAGCGGCGCGATCGGCGACATCAACGGCGACGGCCGGATGGAGATCGTGATCGGCACCGGCAACAACTGGAACCTCGAGTGCGCGGCCGGTCATCCCCAGTGCGGGCCCGGCGACGGCTCCGACACCAGCCGGGTGTTCGCGTTCCACCTCCACGACGGCTCGACCGTCCCGGGCTTCCCCGTGTCGACCGGCGGCACCGTGATCGGCTCCCCCGCCCTCGGCGACGTCGACGGTGACGGCCAGCTCGAGGTCGTGATCGGCTCGGCCGACACCCACGTCTACGCCTGGAACGGCGACGGCAGCCTCCTGTGGCGGGTCCAGCCCGACCACGCCCACTTCCCCGCCCAGCCCTTCGGCGGCGGCGTGATCATCGCCGACCTCCAAGGCGACGGCGGCCAAGACGTGGCCCTCGGAAGCGCGGCCGCGATGATCCTGCTCGACGGTGCCACCGGCGCCTCGCTCGAAGGCCACCTGCCGTGGCAGGACCGCACCGGCTTCAGCCGGTCCTACGAGGCCGCCCCCGCCGTGGGTGAGCTCGGAGGCGAGCGGCGTCTCGTGCTCGCCGCCTTCGACACCCCCAACAACAACTCGCGACTCGCGGCCTACTCGCTGCCGGCATCACCGGCCGAGGACGCCTGGCCGATGTTCGGTCGCGACGCCGCCCGCAGCGGCAACGCCGACCCCGACGCGACGGTGTGCGGGTTCAGCCAGAGCGGCACGTTCTGCGACGTGTTCGCCACCGCCTTCTACTTCGATGCGGTCGGCTGGATGGTCGACGAGGGCATCACCAACGGCGTCTCCAACTATCTGTTCGGCCCGAACCAGACCCTCACCCGAGCCCAGATGGTCACCTTCCTGTGGCGAGAGGCCGGTGCTCCGATCGGCAACCCGCATCACGGCTTCGACGATGTCCCCGCCGGTATCTGGTACGACGAGGCGGTCCGGTGGGCCAAGGCCAACGGCATCACCACCGGCACCTCACCGACCACGTTCTCCCCGAACGCGAACGTCACCCGCGCCCAACTCGTCACCTTGTTGTGGCGGCGCGAGGGCTCACCAGGCGGAACGGCGAGCACCGACTTTCTCGACGTCCCGGCCGGCCGCTACTTCACCCCCGCGGTGGGATGGGCGAAAGCGACCGGGGTCACCAACGGCACCTCACCGACGACGTTCGCGCCGGACGACCCGGTCACCCGAGGGCAGGCCGCAGCCTTCTTGTTCCGAGCAGCGCAGGACTGATCGACCGGTAGCGCACCGGCCCTGACGGGTCAGGCCGACAGCATCCGCCCGCGGGCGGTGGCGAGATCGGCCGCACCGGCGGTGACCGCCGGCAGCAGGCCCGGCACACCGGCCAGCCGGTTGGTGGCGAAGAAGCGAGCCAGCACGGCGCGATCCTCGGCCTCGGCGTCACCGAGCGAACGGGCGGCGAGCGCACCGTCGGCCAGGATCTGCCCCCCGGTGGTGACCGCCATCATGTTGAGGTACGCCATGGCGCCCGCCAGCATGTCCGCCGGGTTGGCGCCCGCGGTGGCGAGCAGATGCTCGGTCGCGGCCTCGACCGCCTCGAGCGCGGCGGCGAGATGGGACTGCACCGACTCGAGCCCGTCGACACCGTCGAGGGCGGCGACCGTCTCGGCGATCTCGGCCAGATGGTCGCGAACGACCCCACCCTGGCGGAGACCGAGCTTGCGGCCGGCGAGGTCGATGGCCTGGATGCCGTTGGTGCCCTCGTAGATCGGGGCGATCCGAGCGTCGCGGAAGTGCTGGGCCGCGCCGGTCTCCTCGATGAAACCCATACCGCCGTGGATCTGAACACCGATCGAGGTCAGCTCGACCCCCATGTCGGTGCACCAGCTCTTCGACAGCGGCGTGAGCAGGGCCGCCCGCTCGTCACCCTTGGTGCGAGCGTCGTCGTCGGCGCCGTTCTGGGCGTGATCGAGCGCTTCGGCGTTGCGGTAGGTCAGGCCGCGCATCGCCGCGATCGTCGACTTCATGTCGAGCAGCATCCGCTGGACGTCGGGGTGGTCGATGATCGGCGAGTCCGTGCCCGGCTCGGCACCGATCGCTCGTCCCTGGGTGCGCTCGTGGGCGTACCCGAGGGCCTGTTGGTAGGCGCGCTCGGCGATGCCGACCCCTTCGACGCCGACGCCGAGGCGGGCGTTGTTCATCATCGTGAACATGCAGCGCATGCCCTGATGCTCCTCACCGAGGAGGTAGCCGACCGCACCGTCGTTGTCGCCGTACTGCATGACACAGGTCGGGCTGCCGTGGATGCCGAGCTTGTGCTCGATGCTCACACAGGTGAGGTCGTTGCGTTCGCCGAGGCTGCCGTCGTCGTTGACGAGGAACTTCGGGACGATGAAGAGGCTGATGCCCTTGGTGCCGGGAGGCGAGCCAGGGGTCCGGGCCAACACGAGATGGATGATGTTGTCGGCGACATCGTGCTCGCCCCAGGTGATGAAGATCTTCTGGCCCGAGATCCGCCAACTGCCGTCGCCGGCCGGTTCGGCCTTGGAGGTGAGGGCGCCGACGTCGGAGCCGGCGTGCGGCTCGGTGAGGTTCATCGTGCCGGTCCACTCACCGGTGACGAGCTTCTGGAGGTAGATCTCCTTCTGGGTCTCGTCGCCGTGGTGCATGATCGCTTCGATGGCGCCCTGGCTGAGCAGCGGACCGAGGGCGAACGCCATGTTGGCGGTGGTGGTCATCTCCTGCACGGCGGTGCTGAGCAGCTGCGGGAACCCGCCGCCGCCGTAGGCCTCGGGGAAGCCGATGCCGTTCCAGCCGGACTCGACGAGCTTGGCGTAGGCGTCGGCGAAGCCCGGCGCGGTGGTGATGCTGCCGTCGTCGTTGAGGGTGGTGCCGACGGTGTCGCCGTCGCGGTTGGTCGGGGCGACCACCTCGTCGAAGAAGCGGCCGGCCTCTTCGAGCAGCCCGTCGATCAGTTCGGGATCGGCGTGCTCGTAGCCGTCGAGTTTCGCCAGCGAATCGAGGTCTGCGACGTGGCGCAGGCTGAAGCTGATGTCGGCGATGGGGCTCCGGAAGTCGCTCATGTTACCGAAGGGTACCCCCTCGGTTCTTCGCACGGACGACCGGGCGGCCGACCGGCGTCAGCGGCGCAGTACCCGCTTCAGGCGTCGATCGAGGCGGTCCCGCGGGATCGCTTCGAGGATGACGCCCTGCCGGCTGGCGATGATCGAGTTGACCTCGGCGCCGAGGAGCAGGCCCATCGCCATCAGGTAGAGCCAGAACAACAGGCTGAGGGCGCCTCCGAGCAGACCGAAGATCGCGTTGGCGCCACTCGACGCGAACTGGAGGTAGGTGCCGAATCCGAGCGACACGGCGGTCCACCACACCGACGCCAGGAGGGCGCCGGGGATCTCGTACTTCCACGGCGACCGGTGGTTCGGCGCGATGTGGAACACCGAGGCGGCCCACCCGACCAGGGACAAGAACACGACCGGCCAGCGGAACCAGGTCCACAACACCTCGAACCAGCCGGCGACCCCGAGCTTCTCGGCCAACTCCGCGCCCTCGCCGAACAGCGGGCCGATCACGATCAGGGTCAACACGATCGCGGCGACGACCACCGTCATCAGGGTCAGACCGAAGCCGACGATTCGGGTCGACAACCAGCCCCGCTGGTGTTGATGGTCGTAGGCGATGTCGAGGGCTCGTACGACGGCGGTGAAGCCGCGCGACGCCGCGTAGGCCGCCAGCACCGCACCGACGGTGAAGGCGCTGCCGTTGCTGCCGCTGAAGAGCTCCCGCACCGTGTCTTCGACGTTGCTGCCGCCGAGCACGTTGGTGAGCTGTTCGACGAGCCATTCCTCGATGTCGGCGGCGGCCCCGGCACCGAGCACCCCGTCAGCGGAGCCGAGCGCGGCGGCGAGCACGATGACGGCCGGGAAGAAGCCGAGCAGGGCGAAGAACGCGATCTCGGCCGCGAGACCACCGACCCGATCCTTGGACCATTCGTCGATGATGTCGCGCACGAAGCGGTACGACCATCGCCACATCTTCATCGCCCGCCGACGAACTCGGCGTTGCACACTCGCCCGGGACACGACCCAGAGGGTACGGTCCGCGCCGATGGACGACGTGGCGGCCTGCACCAACGTGCTCTACGAGATCGCCGAGGCGATGGACGCGTGGGACACCGACGCGCTGCGTCGCCTCTTTGGCGAGGCGTCGCTCATCGACGGCATGGCCGGGTCGGTGTTCGCCGTCGGAGGCGATGCCGCGGTCGCTCACTTCGCCTCGATGGTGAAGGTGCACGCGGACGGCACGTGGCGGACCAAACACGTCACGACCAACCCGATCGTGTCGATCGAGGGCGACGACGCGAGCGTGCGCTCGATGTACACGGTGTTCCAGCAGACCGATGCGCTTCCGCTGCAGGCGATCATCGCCGGGCGGTACCACGACACCTTTCGCCGGATCGACGGCGACTGGCGGTTGATGGAGCGTCGCTACTTCGCCGATCTGATCGGCGACCTCTCCGAGCACCCGACCATCGAGCTTCGCCAGCCCTGACGGCGGGCGCTCAGGCGACGATGTCGACGGGGGTGCCCATCGGGACGTTCTCGGCGAGGAAGGTCACGACGTCGTTGGGGATGCGGATACAGCCGTTGCTGTGGGCGCCGCCGATGAGTTCGGGGCGGTTGGTGCCGTGGATGGCGATGACGGGGATCCCGCCGGCGAACGTCTCGAGTGCTTCGGAGAAGGCGGAGAGGCTAAGGATGTAGGGGCCGAAGGCGCTCCCTTCCCACTTCTCGACCAGGTCGTTCACGAAGAAGCTGCCGACGGGGGTCGGCGACCGGTCGGCGCCGATGACGGCGCCGGTCTCCGCGATGAGTTTGTCGCCGTCCCACACGGTGACCGAGCGGGCGGTCAGGTCGACGCGCGCGCGGACGAAGTGCGACTCCAGGTCGACGTCGGTGGCGGGGATCCAGCCCTCGGTGCCGTTGGGTCGCACGGGGATCTGGACTCGGAGCCACTCGCCGTCGGGGGTCCGTTCCAGCACCATCAAGGTGAGCTGATTGCCCCAGTAGGTCGGGTTGGTGATCCGGAACTCGAGGGGCACGACATCGGTGCCGCCGGGTTCGGTGTAGGCGACCAGGTCGGTGACCTCGGGTTTGACGTATGCGACGAACGTTTCGTGTTCGGCCGGCGGCCGGACGGTCGTGGTGGTGGCGGCGGGCTCCGGGACGGTGGTCGTCGTCGTGGTGGTCGTCGGCGCGACCGTGGAGACCACCGGTTGAGCGGCGAGCGCGACCCCGGGACCGAGATCGTCCTCGACGACGGTGCCGCCGCCGCACGCAGCCGCGAGCAGGCCGACCAGCGCGGTCGAGGCGAGGAGGCGTGCGGTGCGGCGCATCGAGGACATGGTACGAACAGTGTCGGCCGCGGGGGTCACCGATCTGACCCAAACGGGCCGGATGGAGCGATCGGCGACGCGCTTCCCTACTCTGGCCCGGTGACCGTCGATCTGCCGAGGGTGCACAGCGCCGACGACTACTCGCTCGACGCGCTGTGTGAGAAGAAGGGCACGAGCACGATCTCGGTGTGCCTGCCCGCCCGCAACGAAGCAGCGACGGTCGGCCCGATCGTGCAGTCGATCGTCAACCACTTCGGCGCCCACGCCGATGGTGGCCGGGCGCTGGTCGACGAAGTCATCGTGATGGACGACCGCAGCACCGACGCCACCGCCGAGGTCGCGGCCCAAGCCGGTGCCCGTGTCGTGTCGGTCAACGCCGTGCTCCCCGGCGCAGGCGTCGGGCACGGCAAGGGCAACGTGCTCTGGAAGTCGGTGGCGGCGAGCGTCGGCGACATCATCGTCTGGATCGACGCCGACCTGCGGAGCTTCACGCCCTCCTACGTCCTCGGCCTGCTCGGCCCGTTGGTGACCGATCCCGAAGTCGCACTGGTCAAGGGGTTCTACGAGCGACCCGAACAGGCCGGCTCGGGCGGCGGCCGCACGACGGAGTTGATGGCCCGACCGCTGTTCGCGACGTTCTTCCCCGAACTCAGCGTCATCCGCCAGCCGTTGGGTGGCGAGTACGCGGCCCGACGCGAGATCCTCGAACAGGTGCCGTTCGCCCAGGGCTATGGCGTCGAGGCGGGACTCCTGATCGACATCACTCGACGCGTCGGGGTCGACCGGGTCGCCCAGGTCGATCTCGGCGTGCGAGCCCACCGAAACCGCCCCCTGAAGGCGCTCTCCCCGCAGGCGATGGAAGTGATGCACGCCGTGCTCCGGCGCTCCCAGCTCACCGACTACGGCTCGCTGGCACGGACCTTGGTTCGTCCCGACGCCCCTCCGGTCGAGGTCCAGGTCGACGAACGTCCGCCGTTGGTGGAGACGCCCGGCTACCGCCAGGAGTAGGGACGCAACGATGGTGCTCGACACGCTTCGCTCCGCCGTACGGTTCCGGCGCTTCCGCTTCGGCCGAACGACGCGCCAGCTCGAACGGGCGGCGAACGTCACGGACCTCCGGGAGATGGCGCGACGGCGGCTGCCGGGAGGCGTCTTCGACTACATCGACGGTGCGGCCGAGGACGAGCGGTCGTTGGCCCGCAGCATGTCGGCGTTCGCCGACCTGGAGTTCGTGCCGCGGGTCCTGCGGGACGTGAGCGTGATCGACACCTCGACGACGCTCCTCGGCAAGCCGCTCGCGTTCCCGTTCGTGCTCGCCCCCACCGGCTTCACCCGTATCGCCCATTCCGAGGGAGAGCTCGCGGTGGCACGGGCGGCGGCCCAGGCCGACCTTCCGTACACGCTGTCGACGCTCGGCACTCGCTCGATCGAAGAGGTCGCGGCGGTGAACCCCGGCCGCAACTGGTTCCAGGTCTATGTCTGGAAGGACCGCGGGCTGGTCGAGGAGATGGTGCGTCGAGCCGCGGCCGCGGGCTACGAGGCGATCGTTCCCACCGTCGACCTCGCGACGTTCGGCCGCCGCGAGCGCGATGTCCGGCGGGGTTTCGAGCTCCCACCGAAGGTCGGGCTCGACACGGTGATCGACGGGATCCGCAACCCGAGCTGGACGTGGGACTTCCTGCGCGGCGGTCCGATCCGGTTCGCGAACGTGACCGCGTCGGACGACTCGGGGAGCCGCGACGGCACCGACGCGATCAACCTGGCCGCGTATGCGAACGAGCAGCTCGACCCGTCGCTGAGTTGGGACGACATCGAGTGGTTCCGCTCGATCTGGGACGGGCCGATCGTGGTGAAGGGCATCCAGTGTGTGGAGGACGCCCGGATCGCCGCCGATCTCGGCATCGAGGCGATCGCCATCTCCAACCACGGCGGACGCCAGCTGGAGGGCTCACCGCCACCGGTCGAATTGATCGCACCGGTCCGCGACGAGATCCAGGATGCGTGCGAGATCATCAGCGATGGCGGCGTGCGACGGGGCTCAGACATCGTGAAGGCGATCGCGCTCGGGGCCGACGCGACGATGGGCGGCCGAGCGCACTTCTACGGGTTGGGCGCAGCCGGTGAGGCCGGGGTCTCCACGGCGTTGGGGTTCTTGCGCGACGAAGTGCGACGGTCGTTGGCGCTGAACGGCTTGCGGTCCTTCGAGGAAGTCGGGCCGCATGTGGTGGCCCGACCCGGCAACAACGGGCCGCACGTGGTGGCCCGACCCGGGAGCAACGGACCGCACGTGGTGGCCCGACCCGGCGACGACGGGTCAGACTGAGCTCGTGGGGTTGTTTCGTTCTGGTTCGGGGTCGACCGACCCGTTGGTGCGTGATCTCGAGGCGGCGCTGAGCCCGGATCGGGTTCGCAACGACGGAGCGCAGCGTTCGCTCGCGGCGGCCGATGCGTCGGTGTTCGACGGCGGGGTCGCCGGCCCGGTGTGCTTTCCGGAGTCGACCGAAGAGGTCCAGGCGATCATGCGGATCGCCGAGCAGCACGGCAGCGCGGTGGTGCCGCGTGGTGCGGGAACCGGACTGGCGGGTGGCGCGATCCCGCTCGGTCGGCCGATCGTCGTGTCGACCGGCCGGATGAACCGGGTGCTGTCGATCGACACCGGCAATCGGGTGGCGTGGGTCGAGCCTGGGGTGATCAATCTCGATCTCAGCAAGCAGCTGCGGCCCAAGGGGTTCCACTTCGCGCCGGACCCGTCGAGCCAGCAGGTGTGCACGTTGGGCGGCAATGTCGCCAACAACTCCGGCGGGCCGCACTGTCTGGCGTACGGCGTCACCGACGCGCATGTGGTCGCGCTCGAGGTGGTGCTCCCCGACGGCAAGGTCGCCCAGCTCGGCGGGCTGGAGGATGAACCCGCCGGCCTCGATCTGCGAGGTGCGTTCGTCGGGAGTGAGGGCACGCTCGGGATCACGACCAAGATCGCGGTCCGGCTCACGCCGAACCCGCCGGCGGTTCGCACACTGCTGTTGTCGTTCCCGACGGTCCGCGACGCCGCCCAGACGGTGAGCGACGTGATCGCCGCCGGGGTCGTGCCGGCGGCCCTCGAGGTGATGGATCAGCGGATGACGACCGCGGTCGAGAACTATGTCGCCGCCGGGTATCCGACCGACGCGGCGGCGGTCCTGTTGGCCGAGGTCGAGGGGCTCGACGGCGGGGTCGACATCGACGCCGACCAGATCGCCGCGATCGGACGCACCAACAACGCCACCGATGTCCGTCTGGCCGGATCGGAGGCGGAACGGGCTGCGCTCTGGAAGGGACGCAAGACCGCCTTCGGGGCGGTCGCGCAGATCGCGCCGGACTACTACCTGCACGACACGGTCGTGCCGCGGGCGAAGCTCGCCGACATCCTCGAGCAGATCTACGAGATCACCGAGCGCCACGACGTGATCGTGCTTAACGTCTTCCACGCGGGCGACGGCAACCTCCACCCGCTGCTCGTGTTCGATGCCCGGGAGGAAGGCACGCTCGAGCGGGTGCATGCGGCAGGGGCGGAGATCCTGCGCGCCTCGCTCGACGCCGGCGGTGTCTTGTCGGGAGAACACGGCATCGGGGTCGAGAAGCAGCAGTACATGGAGGAGCTGTTCTCCCCTGCCGACCTCGACCATCAGAACCGGCTGCGCCAGTCGTTCGATCCGGCCTGTCGAGCCAACCCTGGGAAGGTGCTGCCGATGGGGCACAGCTGCGCCGACATCCAGGCGCTTCGCGAGGTGCCGACCGGGGTGTGGGGCTGACCCAGCCCGACGAGTAGCGTGCTGGCGATGGCCACCTTGACGGCGACCGACCCGCCGCTCCTCGCCTTCGCCGAACTCGTCGGCGACACCGACCCGGTCGCGGTGCAAGGTGGCGGCACCCGGTGGCACCTGGGCGGCGTGCTGCACGAGAACGCCCGTCTCGTCGAAGCGCCGTCTGGCATCGTCGACTACCAGCCGTCGGAGATGGTGGCGGTGGTCCGGGCCGGCACGCCGGTCGCGGCGTTCCATGCCGCGCTCGCCGAAGCCGGCCAGACCTCGGCGCTGCCCGAACGAGGCGGCACCGTCGGCGGCGCCGTCGCGGTCGGCGAGAACCGCCTCGACCGACTCGGCCGTGGCTCGGTGCGTGATGCGGTTCTGCAGGTTCGCTATGTCGCGGCCGACGGCCAGATCGTCACCGGTGGTGGCCCGGTCGTGAAGAACGTCTCGGGCTTCAACCTCCCGAAGCTGATGGTCGGCTCGCTCGGCACGTTGGGCCTGATCGCCGAAGTCGTCATCCGTACCAACCCGCTGCCGCCGGTACAGCGCTGGGTCCGAGCCGAGAAGGTCGACCCGCGCGACCTCCGCGACACCTTGCTGCGGCCGGGTGCCGTGTTGTGGGACGGCACCAGCAGCTGGGCCCTCGTCGAAGGCCACGAGGTCGACGTCGACGCCGACCTCGACCGCTTGCGGAAGATCACCGAGCTGACCGAGGTCGACGGACCGCCGGAGCTTCCTCCGTACCGCTGGGCGCTGAGCCCGACCGGCGCCGCCCACGTCGACCGTGAAGTCGACGGGGCGTTCGTCGCCAGCATCGGCGTGGGAACCGTCTGGGCCGAGCAGGCCCCGCCTGCCCACGACCCCGACCCGGTCGCGATCGAGATCGCCGAGCGCGCCAAGCAGCTGTTCGACCCGACCGGCCGGTTCAACCCGGGCCGAACGCCGGGGGCCTGACGTGGATCTCCGAGTCGACGCCGAAGAACTCAACTCCTGCGTCCAGTGCGGGCTGTGTCTTCCCCACTGCCCGACCTACCGGGTCACCGGCGACGAGACGCTCTCGCCCCGGGGCCGCATCCGTCTCATGCGCGAGGTACAGGACGGCGGCGCGCCGATCACCGCCGAGGTCGTGGAGGCCTTCGACACCTGTGTGCAGTGTCGCGGGTGCGAGCCGGCGTGCCCGAGCGGCGTCCCGTACGGCAGCCTGATCGAATCGACCCGTGCGGCGCTCGTCGAGGACGACAAGGTCCCGACGCGGCTGCAGCGCATCGGCTTCTGGCCGCTCAGCCGGCCCCGCCTGCTTCGGCTCGGCTCGACCGGGCTCGCGGCCCTGACCCGGCTCCGGCTCGTCCCCAAACGTCTCGGGCTCCCCCGCGACCTTCCCTGGCGACGACCCACCCACCGGGCATCGGGCGACGACGTCTACCTCTTCACAGGGTGCGTCATGGACGCCTGGCAGCGCGACGTCCATCACGCTGCCCAGCGAGTGCTCGAGACCGCCGGCTACGGGGTCACGCCGACGGCCGATCTCGCTCCGTGCTGTGGCGCGTTGCAGGCCCACGCCGGTCTCGGCGACCACGCCCGGACCCGGGCCGAGGCGACGATCGCCGCGCTCTCCGGCGACGAGCGTCCGATCCTGGTCGACTCAGCCGGGTGCGGCGCAGCGATGAAGGAGTACGGCCACCTCCTCGGCACACCGGAGGCCGAAGCCTTCGCTGCCCGAGTCTTCGACATCCAGGAGTGGCTTGCCGAGCGCCTCGACGATCTGCCGACCGTGACTCCGCTCGCCGCCTGCGTCGCGGTGCAGGATCCCTGCCACCTCCGCCACGTCCAGCGGGTGCACGAGGCGACGCGCACCGTCTTGGCCCCGTTCGTGCACAAGCTGATCGAGCTCGACGACGACGGGCTCTGCTGCGGCGCCGGCGGCGCCTACTCGGTGATGCACCCCGAGCTCGCCGGCGACATCCGCGATCGCAAGGTCGCCGCGATCGATCGGGTCTCCCCCGATCTCGTCGCCAGCGCGAATCCCGGCTGCTCGATGCACCTCGCCGGCGGCGGTGTGCCCACCGAGCACCCGATGTCGATCATCGACCGTGCCCTGCGCGGACCGCGCTGATCACGGGTCCGCTTCCGGGCGACGGCCCTACGGTTCGACGATCCCGAACTCGCCGGTGAAGTCGTCGAGATCCCCCAGCAGCGTTCGCACGGGCCCGTCGACATCGACGCTGACCCCATCGGCCGCCAGGAACCCGTCGATGTCGAGCTCGCCTCGGATCAACAACGCGAGATCGGCCTTCGACGACGACACCGAAGCGGCCGCCCCATCGATCGTCACGCCGGGGCGATGGTGGATCGCGCAGTTGTCCAGGCCGATCGCATGGCGCTCGTCGACGTCGGTGAAGTGCCAGTTGATCTCGAACGCCTCACCGTCGAGCTGTTCGGACTTCAGCCGGATCCCGATCAGCTCCACCAGCATGTCGACATCGAGCTGATCGGTGATGCCTCGACCACGGTTGATCGCCAGGCCCTTCATCCCGGTCCGGAGCTCCATCGCCCCCATCAGGTACGAGTCTCGCCACGGGCCCGACTCGGACTGGTAGCCCAACTGTTCGAACGTGTCGGCCTGCAACAGACGACCCGGTTCGTAGTCCGGTTCGGCGAACACGAGATGGTTGAGCACCTCCGACGCCCAGCGGTAGTCGCCATCGTCGAAGGCCCGCCGCCCCTCGGCGAGCACCGCCTCGGGTCCGCCCATGGCCCGCACGTAACGAGCCGCCGATTCCTCCGGCGTGTGGGGGTTGAGGTTCGACGGGTTGCCGTCGTACCAGCCGATGTAGCGCTGATAGATCGCCTTCGCGTTGTGGCTGACCGTGCCGTAGTAGCCGCGGGTGTGGCTCTGGGTCGCGAAACACTCGGGCTGCTCGAGATCCTCGGCGATCTCTCGCATCGTCATGCCCTGGTTGGCCCGGCGCATCGTCTGGTCGTGGAGCCAGCGATACATGTCGCGCTGCAGCTCGAGATATCGCACCGCGTCGTCGTGGCCGAAGCGGGGCCAGTTGTGGGTCGAGAACAACACGTCCATGCCGCCCTCGAACAGGTCGAGCGCCTCCTGGATGTACTTGCTCCAGCTCAGCGTGTCGCGAGCCTGCGCGCCCCGGAACGGCAAGGCGTTGTGGAGCGTGTGGGTGCAGTTCTCGGCGATGCAGAGCGCACCGAGATCCGGGAACATGAAGTTCATCTCGGCCGGCGCCTCGGTGCCCGGCGTGTTCTGGAACACGACACGCACCCCATCGAGCACGAGCTCGGTGCCGGTGAGGCTGATCTCCTCGGTCGGCGCGACGAGATCCGGCATCGCCCGCGGGATCGCCTTGCCGAGGCCACAGTCGATGTGGCCCATCGGACCCGGCGCCAACAACATGCCGAACTGGTAGAACGCCCGCCGGCCCATCGCCGGCCCCGCGATCAGGTTCTCGGCCACCGCCTCGCGCATGAACCCCTCAGGCGCCAGGATCCGGACGTTGCCCTTGTCGACTTCGTCCACGCTCGTGACGCCGAGGATCCCGCCGTAGTGGTCGGTGTGGCTGTGGGTGTAGAGCACGGTGGTGACCGGACGCTCCCCCAACGTGGCGTTGGCCAGGTCGAGGCACGCCTTCGCCGTGAACGACGTCGTGAGTGGGTCGATGATCACCCAGCCCTCGTCGCCCTTGATGAACGTGATGTTCGAGATGTCGTAGCCCCGCGCCTGCCAGACGTTCTCTGCCACCTCGAAGAGCCCGTGGACCGCGTTGTGGCGACCGTGCCGCCACAGACTCGGATGGACCGATGGTGGCGCCTCCTCCTGCTCCCGGAGGAACTCCCACTCGTTGGTGTTCCACGCCAGGCCGAGTGGGCCCTCGATCTCGCCGGTCTCGTGCTGGGCGATCAGCCCGCGGGTGGCGCGCTCCCAGTCGTCCTCCAGGCGCAACGCGGCAGCGTGGGCGGCGTTGACCGCGGCGGTGTGATCAGAAGCGGGTTTCGCAGCGCGAGGGTCGTCACTCATGCCGCCGAGTATGGCTCAGCGGCCCTTCGCGGGCCTGATCGCCGGTTCAGCTACAGCCGCTGGTGGTGCCGCAGTCGGTGCAGACGAAGCACGCACCGGCACGCTGCATCGGAATGCCGCACGTCATGCAGAACGGGGCATCGGCCGCCGCGGCGCGAGGGCTGACCGGGGTGGTCGGCCGATCCTCGGCGATCGGTTCGGTCGGCGCGTCTTCGGCCCCGAACTCGAGCTGGGCGACCAGCTCTGACGGGGACGGTACCGACGGCGGATCGGCGGGGATCTCCGAACCCTGCGAGGTCTCGGTGATCTGCTCGACGACGCCGGGAAGGGTCGGCTCGAGCCGCTCATCGGTGGCGAGGATCCCGAGGGCCACCCGCTCCTCGTAGTCGAGGTACATGACGGCCAGCTTGCGGAACAGGTAGTCCATCAAGCTGTTGGCGATCCGGATGTCGGGATCGTCGGTCATTCCCGCCGGCTCGAACCGCATCCCGACGAACGCCTCGACGAAGGCGGTCAGCGGCACGCCGTACTGGAGGCCGTGGCTCAACGAGATGGCGAAGGCGTCCATGATCCCGGCCAGGGTCGACCCCTGCTTGGATACCCGCACGAAGATCTCGCCCGGCCGACCATCGGCGTACTCGCCCACCGTGACGAAGCCCTTGCAGTCGGCCACTCGGAACTCGAACGTGCGGCTGGTGCGGGCCCGCGGCAGCTTCTCGCGCACCGGCTGGGCGACGATCCGCTCGACGACCTTCTCGACCACCTGGGTCGCTCCGGCCTGGGCGTCGCTCGCCTCGGCGTCCTCGCTGCCGTCGCCCGCGGTGTCCTCGCTGCCGTCACCGGCAGTGTCTTCGCTGCCGTCGCCGGCAGAGAGCGGCTGGGCGACCTTGCAGTTGTCGCGGTAGAGGGCGACGGCCTTGAGTCCGAGCCGCCACGACTCGATCAACAGGAGCTCGATCTCCTCGACCGACGCCTCCTCGGGCAGGTTGACCGTCTTGGAGATCCCGCCGGAGAGGAACGGCTGCACCGCCCCCATCATCTTCACGTGCCCCAGATAGTGGATCGGGTTGTCGCCGAGCGAGCAGGCGAACACGCCCACATGGTCGGCCAACAGCCCTGGCGCCCCGAGCACGGTGTGGTGCTCGTCGATGTGGGTCACGATCTCCTCGATGGTCTCGGCGTCGTAGCCGAGCGCCCGCAGCGCCCGCGGCACGGTCTGGTTGACGATGCTCATCGTGCCGCCGCCGACCAGCCGCTTGAACTTCACGAGTCCGAGGTCGGGCTCGATGCCGGTGGTGTCGCAGTCCATCAGCAAGCCGATCGTGCCGGTCGGGGCGAGCACCGATGCCTGCGCGTTTCGCACCCCGTCGGTCTGGGCTCGCTCACATGCGTCGTCCCAGGCCTGCCGGGCGGCGTCCAGGACCATCGGCGGTGCGAGCTCCTCGTCGATCCCCGCCGCGGCGGTGCGGTGGGCGTCGAGCACCCGCAGCATCGGCTCACGGTTGTCGTGGAACCCGGCGAACGGGCCCATTCGGGCGGCGAGCTTGGTCGACTGCCGGTACGCCTCGCCGGTCATGAGGGCGGTCAGGCTGCCGGCGATCGCCCGGCCTCCATCGGAGTCGTAGGCATGGCCGAGGGCCATCAACAATGCGCCGAGGTTGGCGTAGCCGAGACCGAGCTGCCGGAACGCCCTCGTGGTCTGGGCGATCCGCTCGGTCGGGTAGTCCGCGTTGCCGACCAGGATCTCCTGAGCGGTGAACACCACCCGCACCGCGTGGGCGAACCCCTCGACATCGAAGCCGTCGATGCCCGCCTCTTCGGGACCGGTGAGGAACGACAACAGGTTGAGCGAGGCGAGGTTGCACGCCGAGTCGTCGAGGTGGAGGTATTCGCTGCACGGGTTGCTGGCGTTGATCGGGCCGGTGTGCGACGCGGTGTGCCAGTCGTTGATCGTGGTCTGGAACTGGACGCCGGGGTCGGCGCACTCCCATGACGCCTCGGCGATCTGGCGGAACAGGTCGCGGGCCTTCACGGTGCGGACCGCTTCGCCGGTGGTGCGGGCGACGAGCTGCCAATCCTCGTCGTCGACGACGGCCTGCATGAACTCGTCGGTGACCCGGACCGAGTTGTTGGCGTTCTGGTACTGGATCGAGTGGATGTCGGCGCCGTCGAGGCTCATGTCGAACCCGGCGGCCTCAAGGGCGCGGGCCTTGCGCTCCTCCTTGGCCTTGCACCAGACGAACTCCTCGACGTCGGGGTGGTCGGCGTCGAGGATCACCATCTTGGCGGCGCGGCGGGTCTTGCCACCCGACTTGATCGTGCCGGCCGACGCGTCCGCGCCCCGCATGAAGCTGACCGGCCCCGATGCGGTGCCGCCTCCGTCGAGGGATTCCATCGAGGCTCGGAGGTTCGAGAGGTTGACGCCCGCGCCCGACCCGCCCTTGAAGATCCGTCCCTCTTCGGCGTACCAGTTGAGGATCGACTCCATGTCGTCCTCGACGCTGAGGATGAAGCAGGCCGACGCCTGCTGCGGCACACCCCGCACACCGATGTTGAACCAGACCGGCGAGTTGAAGGCCACCTTCTGGGTGGCGAGCAGATGGGTGAGCTCGGCCCGGAACGTGCCGGCCTCCGCGGCGTCGGCGAAATAGCCGTCTCGTTCGCCCCATGCGGTGATCGCACCGACGATGCGATCGATGACCTGCCGCAGCGACGACTCTCTCGCCTCGGTGCCGAGGACGCCCCGGAAGTACTTCTGGGCGAGGATGTTGGTGGCGTTCTGCGACCAGGTGACCGGCACTTCCACATCGAGCTGTTCGAACGCGATCGACCCGTCGCGATAGTCGGTCAGACGAGCATCGCGGCGTTCCCACGTGAGCTCGTCGTAGGGGTCGATCCCCTCGGTGGTGAAGCGTCGAGCGAGACCGAGTCCGGTGGGATGCGGAGCGAGGGCCATGTGGATGCCTTTCGTGGGAGGCGAACCTCGGGGGAAATCACACTAGTGCAATTTGCCGGCTGATCTACAGAGAACGGTTGGGCAACCACGGAACGTGGCCTTCCCGTTCGCCCCCGATCCCGCCCCGACGGCGGAAGGCAGGTGACGGCTGTGGCGGGCGGGTCGACCTGGGTAAGAGGGCAGCACTTGCATGCAGCTTCCCCACACCCCCCTTGGCGTAGGGCCCCCAAGGAGCAGATTCGACTCACACCGAGACGTCTCGCCACCACCATCCTGGTGGACCCGACCGCCACAGCGACGGTCACGATAGAGACATCGGTGTGTGCACGAAAAGGGGAGGCGGTGTGGATTCCGCGGGGATTTCGCGCTGCTTGTCCACAGGTGTTCACAGCGCGGGAGGGATACGGTCTGGACGCATGCGCCAGGTGTTCGCGACGACCGCGGAGAACGTCGATCCCCTCGACCTCTACCCCACCGATGACCGCCCCCAACCCGATGGCCGCCCGTGGGTGATGGCCAACATGGTGGCGAGCGCGGATGGCGCGATCGCCATCGACGGACTCAGTGGCGGCCTCGGCGGCGAGGGGGACTCGATCGTGTTTCGGGCCGTGCGGGCCAGCTGCGATTGGATCGTGGCCGCGTCGGGAACCGTGCGCGCCGAGCGGTACCGCGTGCCCCGGTCGAGCGACGAGGCCGCGACCCGACGGCAGGCCCAGGGGCGCACCGCTTCGCCTCGCCTCGCCGTGGTGACCGGCTCGGTCGACCTGGACCCCGACCTGCCCCTGTTCGCCGAGCGGCCCGCCGATGCCCCGAAGGCACTGGTGATCACCGGCGCGAACCCTCCCGCCGAGGCGGTCGAGCGGATCGGCGATGCCGCCGAGTGGTGCCACCTCGACACCGAACGACCGACGCCCGAAGGCATCGTCGGTGCGCTTGGCGATCGCGGCGCGCGAGTCGTGCTCGTCGAGGGCGGCCCGAGCTTCAACGGCCAGATGGTCGATGCGGGACTCATCGACGAGTTGTGCCTGTCGATCTCGCCTCACCTGGTGGGCGGACCGTCGCCGCGCATCGTCAACCGATCGACGAGCACCACGCCGATGGATCTGCGACTCGACCGGGTGCTCGAGCACGAGGGCGCCCTGTTCCTGCGCTACACCCGGGCCTGACCCGGGCACGGCGCAGCCCGTGATCACCCCAGCCAGTGGCCGGGAATCACGAGCTGCTGGCCCGGCTGCAGAGCACTCGAGCCGGCGAGGTCGACCAGCCGGTCGACGAGGGCACGCGGATCGCCATCGGGATCGAGCTCGGTGGCGATGCCCCACAGGGTGTCGCCCGGCTGCACCACCACGGTGACCGACTCGGCGAGTTGCCCTTCGGGGGTCGGCGTGGCGTCGGCGGACCCCATGAACGACACGATCCCGAGCACGAGGCCGACGAGCAGGGCGAGCACCACCAGACGACGCCGGCGGTAGACCTCGTCGCGATGCACGACCGGCAGGTGGTGCACCGTGGCCAGCTCGTCGTCGACCAGCGCCTCGCCGATGGCGGGCACCGCGACCAGCACCGGTCGCTCGACCGGGGCCGGCATGGCCTCGGCGAGCGTGCGGGGACGGAAGGTGAGCTGTTCGGCGGGGGCGAAATCGGCGGTGAGGGTGCTGGTGCTCATGATACTCAGTGTGATGAGGGGGTGTGACAGTCCGGTTGGTGGCGGGGCCAGTGCGGTTACCGGCGGGGCCGGCGGATTGCGGGGTGGGGTTGTTCGCCGCCCGGGACCGGCCCCAGAGGGAGTGGAGACCGAATCGCCGGGGGTACTTGACGCCGAACGAATGTTTGGCGAACATGTGTGCGGCGAACAACCGTTCGTTGATTGAACCCGAACACCCGTTCGTTTGTCAACAGGGGTCCGGAAGAAATCCACAACTCGTCCACAGGCCGCCCGCCACGGGCGGATCCGGCCCCGGGAGGAACCCCCATGTCCGAGTCGCTCACCACCCGCCAGCGCGAGATCCTCGACTGCATCGTCGAGCACCAGAACGAGCGCGGCTACCCGCCGTCGGTCCGCGAGATCGGCGAAGCGGTGGGGCTGAAGTCCCCCGCCACGGTCAAGGCCCACCTCGACAACCTCAAGGACGCCGGCTACCTCGTGCGAGACCCGGCCAAGCCCCGCGCCATCCAGGTGCGCTACGAGGGCGCCTCGGGTGCGAGCGCCGAGCGCCGCCCGGTGCGCCACGTCCCCCTCGTCGGCGACGTCGCCGCCGGCACCGACGTGCTGGCCACCGAGAACATCGAAGAGGTCGTCCCCATGCCCGCCGATCTCACCGGCGACGGCGAACTCTTCATGCTGCGGGTGCGCGGCGAGTCGATGATCGACATCGGCATCTTCGACGGCGACTTCGTCGTGTGCCACAGCCAGCCGACCGTCGACAAGGGCGACATCTGCATCGCCGGCATCCCCGGCGAAGAGGCGACGGTCAAGACCTACGACGAGCGCGATGGCAAGGTCGTGCTCATCCCCCACAACCCGTCGCTGAGCGAGATGGTGTTCGATCCCGCCGAGGTGCAGATCTTCGGCAAGGTCGTCACCGTGATGCGCAAGCTCTGACACGATGGCGGCATGGTTCG
The DNA here is from genome assembly GCA_964513285.1 of uncultured Candidatus Nemicrothrix sp. Taxonomy (GTDB): domain Bacteria; phylum Actinomycetota; class Acidimicrobiia; order Acidimicrobiales; family Aldehydirespiratoraceae; genus UBA11606. The sequence goes on along the minus strand of CAZEML010000022.1, from coordinate 2,618 downwards.
CCGTGCCGCCATCGCCGTCGTCGCCCTGATCGCCGCCGGCTGCGGGTCGACGAACTTCGAGATCAGCTTCGGGGGCGGCAGCGGCACCGTCGAGGAAGCCGCCACGTTCCTGATCGAGAACGACCTGTCCGAACAGGTCGGTGTACCCCTCGCCGCGAACTGTCCCGAGGTCCCCGACCCCGAGGTGGGCACCACGTTCACCTGCACGGGCACCACCGGCGACGGCCGCACGATCGACTTCGCCGGCGTCGTCGACCGCGAGGACCACATCGACCTCAACAGCACCAACCTGATCCTCGCCGATGCGGTACCCGGCTGGGCCTCCGTCGCGGAGGAGTCGGTGGCGAACGCGGTCGGGTTCGCCGTCACCGTCGACTGTGGCGACGACTTCATCGTGCTCGACGCCGACGCGGGGTGGGCGTGCTCGGTCGCCGACCCACAAGGGGTCAGCACGGAGCTCCGGATCACCAACGCCGACCTCCAGGCCGGCACCTTCGACTGGGCCATCCCGGAGGGATGATCAGACGCCGTTGGTGACCAGGTCGAGTAGGGCCGCGTGGGTGTCGACCAGCCACTGCCGCTCGAGATACTCGCCCTGGGTGTGCGCGATCGTCGCGTCGCCCGGACCAAAGTTCGAGGCCGGAACCCCCCGCTCGGCGAAGAAGGCGACGTCGGTCCACCCCAACTTGGCCCGCACCTCGAGCCCGTTGCGATCGACCAGCGCCTCGAGCAACGGATCCCCGAGGCCCGGTCGGGCCGCCGGTGACAGGTCGGTGACCTCGACGGTGTCGCCGTCGTCCAGCGCCGGCGCGATCACCTCGCGGACGTGCGCGACCGCCTCGTCGCTCGTGCGGTCCGGCGCGAAGCGGTGGTTGATCCGCACCATGGCGGAGTCGGGGACCACATTGCCGGCCACGCCACCCTCGACGTGCACGGCCTGGAGCGCCTCGCGGTACTCACAGCCTTCCACCACCGGCCGGCGGGCCTCGTAGGCATCGACCAACGCGAGCAGCGACCCGAGCCGATGGATCGCGTTGCGGCCCATCCAGGGGCGAGCGGTGTGGGCGCGAGCGCCTTGGAGGGTGACCTCGACCCGCAGTGTTCCCTGGCAGCCCGCTTCGAGCGCCCCCAGGGTGGGCTCGCCGAGTAGGGCGACATTGCCGTCGAGGAGCTCGGGGCGCTCCGCCTCGATCTCTCGAAGGCCGTTGTACCGCACCGCGACCTCCTCGCGGGCGTAGAGCACATAGGTGAGATCCACCGCCGGCTCGGTCACGGTGCGGGCGAGTTCGAGGATCGTCGCGACCCCGCCCTTCATGTCGGTCGTGCCGACGCCGTACATCCGGTCGCCCTCGATGCGGGCACCGGCATTGTCGTTGGCCGGGACGGTGTCGGTGTGGCCACCGAGCACGAGGCGCCGTTCACGACCGAGATCGGTGCGAGCGACGAGGTTGTCGCCGATCCGGTCGACGATCAGATGCGGGCAGGCCCGCAGCTCGGCCTCGATCAGCTCGACGATCGCCTGCTCCTGGAAGCTCTCCGAGGGGATGTCGACGAGCGCGGCCGTGAGTGCGAACACGTCGCCGACCGGGAGACCGGGAGCGCCCACGTCGGCCATGGGCTCAGACGGCCTGGCCGTGATCGCGGAGAATGTCGTTGAGCGCCGACTTGTCGTGGCGCTCGCCTTCGGTCAGGCGCTTGAGCACGAGGATGCAGGGCAGCCCGAACTCGCCGCCCGGGAACGACTTGGGGCGAGTACCCGCAACGGCGACGCACCACGACGGCACCTCACCGCGCCCGATCTCCTCGCCGGTCTCGACGTCGATGACCGGGATCGAACCGGTGAGAATGGCGCCGGCGCCGAGCACCGTGCCCTCCCCCACCCGAGCACCCTCGGCCACGATCGCTCGCGAGCCGATCATGCACTCGTCGCCGATCATCACCGGCGCGGCCTGGGCCGGCTCGAGCACACCACCGATGCCGACACCACCGCTGAGGTGGACGTTCTTGCCGATCTGGGCACACGAACCCACCGTCGCCCAGGTGTCGACCATCGTGCCCTCGCCGACGTAGGCACCGATGTTGGTGTAGCTCGGCATCATCACGACGCCAGGCGCCTGGTAGCTGCCCCAGCGGGCCTGAGCGCCGGGCACGACCCGCACGCCACGCTCCATGTAGTCGCTCTTCAGCGGGATCTTGTCGGCGTACTCGAACGGCGCGTGCTCGATCGTCTCCATCTGGGAGATCTTGAAGAGCAGCAGCACCGCGTACTTGCACCACTGGTTGACCGTGACCGACCCGTCGTCGTTCCACTGGGCGACGCGGGCGGCACCGGTGTCGAGGGCGTCGATGGCCTCATGGACCGTCGCCACCACCTCGGGATCGGCGGTGTCGAGGCCATCGCGGCCGGCCCAGAGGGTCTCGATGCGGGACTGGAGATCGGTGCTCATGTCCGGGGAGACTACCGGTCGCCACCCCCGACGAGCCCACCCGATTCAGCGATCGCGACGCTTGGCCGGATCCGGGGGCGGCAACGGCGGCTTGGCGGCCGGAGGTGCGTCGGCACCTTCACCATCGCTGGCCGGCGGCGGCCCACTCGGGGGCGCGAGCGGCGGCGGTCC
>CAZEML010000021.1:0-34459 GCA_964513285.1 uncultured Candidatus Nemicrothrix sp. | reverse complement strand
TGATCACCCACCGGGCTCGGCGCACATGGCCGTCGTCGGTCGTGACCGTCCACCGACGGTCGACGTCGTCCCACACCATCGACGCGACGCGCTGACCGAACCGCATGTACTGGCGCAGGTCGAAGCGATCCGCGACGAAGTTGAGGTAGCGAAGCGTCTCGGGCTGGGGCGAGAACCGCTCGGTCCAGTCCCACTCCTCGAGCAGCTCCGGCGACCACGAGTAGCCATAGGTGTAGCTCTCGGAGTCGAACCGAGCGCCGGGGTACCGGTTCCGGAACCAGGTGCCCCCGAGGTCGTCGTCGGCTTCGAGCAGCACGGCGTCGAGGCCGAGGTCGGTCACCCGCTTGATCTGGTAGATGCCGGCCACGCCGGCTCCCAGCACGATCGCGTCGAGATCCTCGACGTCGTGCGGCGGGGCCTGCGCTGGTTCGTCGCTCATCGGCGTCACGGTAGGCGGCGCACGACCGTGCGCCCAACCGACGTGGCGTTGGGACCCGCTCCCGGCCGCGTGCCTACACTGTAAGTCTCACCGAGGAGCGCACATGACCGACATGGCCCAAGAGACGAAGCAGATCTTCGATCCGAACATCGTCACCCCCGAGATGGAGATGGCGGAGAAGGGTCGCGGCGTGCCGAGTGCGGCCGAGCTGTCGATCGAGGAGATCAACCCGCTCAACGCGCACCTCTTCAAGGAGGACCGCTGGCAGGACCACTTCGCTCGTCTGCGGGCCGAAGACCCGGTGCACTTCAACGAGCTCGAGAGCTCGGGCCGGTACTGGTCGGTCACCAAGTACGACGACGTGCGGGCGGTCGACGGTGACTGGGAGACGTACTCGTCGGCCAAGGGCATCACCCTCGGCCTCTCCGAGCGTGCTGTCGCCGACACGCCCCCGCCGCAGCAGCTCAACTCGTTCATCTCGATGGATCCGCCGACCCACACCGAGCAGCGCAAGACGGTGCGCAGCGTGTCGGCCCCGAGCAATCTGCGCAACATCGAGCCGATGATCCGGGAGCGCACCGGTGCCCTCCTGGATTCGCTGCCCGACGGCGAGACCTTCGATTGGGTCGACACGGTGTCGATCGAACTGACGACGCTCATGTTGGCGACCCTGTTCGACTTCCCGATGGAGGACCGCCGCAAACTGACGCGCTGGTCCGACATCGTCTTCGCCATCCCCGAGCCGGGGGGCGTCGTCGAGACCCAGCAGCAGAAGATCGACGAGCTCATGGAGTGCGTCGCCTACTTCACTCAGCTGTGGGACGAGCGCCGGGGCGGTGACGGCTTCGACCTCGTCACCATGCTGGCCAACGGCGAGGCGACCAAGGACATGTCCCCGTTCGACCATCTCGGCAACCTCTTGTTGTTGATCGTCGGCGGCAACGACACCACCCGCAACACCATGACGGGCAGCGTCTATGGGCTCAACAAGTTCCCCGACCAGTTCGCGAAGCTGAAGGCCGACCCCGGGCTCATCCCGAAGTTCGTGCCGGAGGTGATCCGCTGGCAGACGCCGCTGTCGTACATGCGGCGCACCGCGACCCGCGACACCGAGCTCGGCGGCAAGCAGATCAAGCAGAACGACCAGGTGCTGATGTGGTACATCAGCGCCAACCAGGACGAGGACGTCTTCGAGGACGCCCACGTGCTCGACATCGAGCGCCACAACGCCGACCGGCAGCTGTCCTTCGGCTACGGCATCCACTTCTGCATGGGCAGCCGCGTGGCCGAGCTCCAGCTGCGGGTCCTGTGGGAAGAGATGCTGGCCCGGTTCGAGACCGTCGAGATCCAAGACGAGCCCGAGCGAGTCTGGTCGTCCTTCGTGCACGGCTACTCGGCGCTGCCGGTCACGGTCACCCGCCGTTGAGCGCTTGGTGACACCGGCGCCCGCTGCGCTCGACTCTCCACGGGGATGGGTGGTCGTCGCGTCCGCGTTCGTCGCGATGTTCACCGTCTTCGGGGTCGCCTACAGCTTCGGCGAGTTCTTCGGCCCGATGGCCGACGAGTTCGGCACCAGCCGATCCCAGACCGCCCTCTTCTTCGCGATCACGACGTTCGCCTACTTCGCGATCGGCATCGTCACCGGCCGTCTCGCGGATCGGGTCGGCCCTCGTCGGGTCGTGATCTTCGGTGCCGTCGCGATGGTTACGGGGTTGCTCCTCACCGCTGAGGTGCAGTCGATCGAACTCGGCTATCTCACCTACGGCCTGGGCGTCGGCATCGGTGTGGCGTGCTGTTATGTGCCGATGGTCGCGACCGTCGGCGGCTGGTTCGAGCAGCGACGCACGGTCGCCCTCGGTCTGGCGGTGGCCGGAATCGGCACGGGCACCCTGGTGCTCGTCCCGATCGTCGAGCGGCTGATCGACGACCACGGCTGGCGCGACGCGTACCGCATCCTCGCCATCGTGGCCGGCGGGCTGCTGATCGTCGCTGCGCTCGGTGCGCATCGCCCGCCGACCACCTCCGCCCAACCGGTTCCGGTTCGGGAGGCGATCCGCGGCCGATCCGACTTCTGGATCCTCTACGTGTCGTCGCTGCTGATCTCGATCACCTTGTTCACCCCGTTCGTGTTCATGGCCGACTACGTCGACGTGACCGGTGTCGACGGCTCGGCGGCGCTCCTGCTCGGCCTGATCGGCATGAGTTCGATCGTCGGCCGACTCGGCTTCGGCGCAGTCGCCGGCCGCCTGGGCCTCGATCGGCTCTACCAGGGGTCCTTTCTCGTGCTCAGCTTGAGCTTCGTCCTCTGGCTGGCTGCGGATACCAACTACGCGCTGCTCGTCGTCTTCGCGATCGTGCTCGGCGTGGCCTACGGCGGCTTCATCGCCCTGTCGCCGGCCGTCGTCGCCGACCGGTTCGGGGTCGTCGGCATGGGTGGCGTGCTCGGCGCGCTCTACACCGCGGCGGGCGTCGGCGGGCTCATCGGGCCACCGACGATGGGCCTGATCATCGACGAGTCGGGCCACACGGCCGCGCAGTGGACCGCACTCGCCATCGGCTTGGCCGGTGCGAGCTTGTTGTTGACGATCCGGCCCGTGGCCGGCACCGAGTGAGCCGCTGATCCCGCCGAGTGCTCAGCGGGCGGACCCGGCAGCGAGCACCGCCTCCTTGGTCGGGACCCGCCAGCCCACGTAGCCGACACCGATCGCTCCAACCGCGAGAATCACGCCGCGGACCACCCACCCGTCGACGAGCCAGGCGCTCAGGGCCACGAAGAGCACGATCATCGCGATCGCCACTCGCTTCGCGCGCCGCGGCATGCCGAGTCCGTCGCGGTGGTCCTCCACCATGGGGCCGATCCGGGGCAACCCGAGCACCCAGGCCTCGAGCCGCGGGCTCGACTTGGAGAACGCCCACGCCGCGACGATGAAGAAGACGGTGGTCGGCAGGCCCGGAACGATGATGCCCACCGAGCCGATGACGACCGAGAGCAACCCGAGCCCGAGCCACCCGGCCCGAGCAAGCGGCGACACGGCGACAGTGCTCTGGGATTCGGTCGGACCGCTCATGGTTGGAGTCTGCTCCATGGGCGGGGCTTTCCCCCGCCGCTCCCCCGTTCGGGGGATGTTGCAGCCCTACCGATCGGCGATTATCGTACCGATCATTCCAGAAAGAGAAGATGTGATGACCAGCCCCCACAGCCACAAGACCGCCCTCGTCACCGGTGCCAACTCCGGACTCGGGTTCGAAGCCGCCCGCCAGCTCGCCGAGCTCGGCTACGCCGCGATCGTGCTCGCCTGTCGAACCCAGGCCAAGGCCGACGAGGCCCGCGCCGCGCTCGTCGAGGCCACCGGCGTGGACCCGTTCTCCACCCTCGTGGTCGACGTCGCCGAGATCGAATCCTCCAATGCGGCCGCGGCAGAGCTCGTCCGCCGCGGTGACGGCTTCGACTCCGTCCTCCTGAACGCCGGCATGGTGCCGGCTTCGCTCGATCGCACCAGCGACGGCATCGAGATGGCCTTCGCCGCGTCGATCGTGGGCCATCACATCATCACCGAGGCGCTCCTCGACGCCGGTCTCGTCAACGACGACGGCGTGGTGCTTCTCGTCGGCTCCGAAGCCGCCAACGACGACATGCCCAAGGCCATGGGCATGAGCGTCTACGACTTCGCCAAGGGCGAGGCCTCGGACTTCGGGTCGACCCCCAGCGAAGCGATGACCCGCTTCGCTCGCGCCGACAGTGATCGTGACTACGACGGCAACCGGCAGTACTCGACCACCAAGGCGTTCTCGGCGTGGTGGTCAGGCGCCATGGCCCGACGCCATCCCGGGTCGGTCACCTTCGTGACCGTCTCGCCTGGTGCGAACATGAGCACGAACGCCGCCCGTCACGTGACCGGGCCCTTCAAGGTCATGATCGGCGTGATGCGCCGCATCGGGCGCTTCGTCGGCATGGACCAGCCGATCGAGAAGGGCGCTGGCCGCTACATCGACGTCCTCACGGGCAACGGTGGCCCGTACGCCAACGGCGCGACCTACACGTCGAAGCCCAAGAAGATGACCGGACCGCTCGTCCAGTCGACACCGGCCCACCTCACCGATGTCGCCCGCCAGGACACCGCGCTGGCGGTCATCGACGACCTGAGTGGGGTCAGCGGGTGATCGAGGAACGCCTCGCCCGACCGGCTCGCTCGGGCCCCTGACGGCCACGACGGCTACAAAGGAAGGGTGACGCGACCCGTCGACCCCGCGGCCCCGCCCACCTCCCCGACCCTCGCCTTCGACGACCTCGGGGCGGTCCAGGAGCACTTCCATGCCAATGGGTGGACCGACGGCCTCCCGGTGGTCCCACCCACCCCCGAACTCGTGAAGGCGTGCCTCGACTGGGCGGTGCTGCCGGCCGATCACCTGATCGGGGTCGAACCGGTCCGGCATCGAGCGATCACCGCCCAGAAGGTGGCCATCAACGCAGTGATGGCCGGATGTCTGCCGATGCACTTCCCCGTCGTCGTCACCGCGGTCACGGCGATGCTCGACGAGCCCTTCCTGCTCCACGGCGCCACCGCGAGCACCGGCGGCTGCGCCGTCTTGGTCGTGGTCAACGGCCCCATCCGGCTCGAAGTGGGCATGGATCCGACGTTCAACGCCGTCGGCCCGAGTGACCGGGCGAGCACGTGCATCGGCCGAGCCGTCCGGCTCGTGCTCGGCAACCTGCTCGACGTCCGTCCCGGCGAGATCGATCGATCCACCCTCGGGCACCCGGGCAAGATCAGCTACTGCATCGCCGAGGACGAAGAGCACACGACCTGGGCGTCGCTCAGCGGGGAGCGCACGGGCGACCCCCACGCGTCGGCGGTGACGGTCATGGCCGCGATGGGACCGCGTCAGCTGATGAACGAGTGGACCACCGAGCCGAGCGAGATCCTCGACACCTTCGTCGCGGAGATCAAGGCCAACATGCGGGACTACTCGATCTGGGCCGGCAACTACGCCATCGTCGTGCCGCCCCAACTCCGCACCCACTTCGAGGCCGCAGGGTGGAGCAAGGCCGACATCCGGGCCTACGTCTTCGAACACGCCCGGATCCACCGGCGCGAGTGGGCCGACGTCGGCAAGGCGGCCGCCGTGGGCGACAAAGGCGACCGCGAGTACGCCGCCCTCACCTCGCCCGACGACCTTCTCGTCGTCGCCGCGGGCGGTCCGGCGGGTGGGTTCGGGGCCGTGATCCCGCCCTGGTTGGGCGCCAAGTCCCGCGCGGTGACCGTCCCGGTCGGCGCCTGCATCGACTGCTGAGGAGGAGCCGGTGACGATCCATGTTCTGAACCCGACCTACGACGATGTCGCCAGCCGCTTCACGCCGGCGCCCCGGCTCGCGACGTTGAGCGACCTCACGGTCGGCGTGATCTCCAACGGCAAGCACGGCACCCGCCCCTTCTTCGACGCCATGGCCGATGAGCTGCGAGCGACGTATGGGGTCGCTCACGTCGAACGGGTCGTCAAACCCAACTACAGCGCGCCCGCGGGCGACGAGATCCTCGACGGTGCTCGGGAGTGGCATGCGTTGATCGCCGGGATCGGCGATTGAGGCAGCTGCTCGTCGTGCAGTCTGCACGACTCGGTTTCCGGTGAGCGGCTCGGCATCCCGTCCGTCGGGGTGATGACGGAGCGGTTCGTGTCGGCTGCGGAGCTCATGGCGCAGACGCTCGGCGCCCCCGAGCATCGGTTCGTGACCATCCCCCACCCCATCAGCAGTGCGTCGCTCGAAGCGCTCGATGCCGCGGCCCGTCGGGCGGCCGCCGATGCAGCGGCACTGTTGCTCGGCTCGAGCTGACCGCGACCGCCGATCAGGTGGGATCGGACGTGACCCCAGCGGACGAGTCGAACACGACCAACTCCGGAAAGGATGCGGCGAGCCACAGCCGGTAGTGGCTGATCCGCCCCTCCCGCAGGGTGAAGAAGCTGAAGACCTCTCCCGAGATGCGGCGCCCGGTCGGCGGCCGACCCAGCCAGGGTCCGGCGTGGGTTCCGACGAACCGCCAGTGCGCCATCACGGCATCGTCAGCGGCGACGATCTCGACGACCGTCATCTCCAGGTCGGTCACGTTGCGCCGAAAGCCGGTGACGTGTGCGACGAGCCCCGCCCGTCCGGCCGGGCCGCCGAAGGCTTGGTTCGCCTCGTCGACCATGTCCGGCCACGCGAGTTCGTCGATGAGGTCCAGCCGGCCCTGCGCCCCCACCTCGTGGAGATAGGTGTGCATCACCTCATGGGGGGTGCGCTCGGTCATCTGGTCACCTCGGCTCGGACCGTAGCGGGGGCGCGGCCGGCGATCACGGCGAGCGCATCGCCGAGCGTGCTCGCCCCGTCGAGCGTCGAGGCCCGCCACGCGACGTGCTGATCGGGGCGCACCAGCAAGGCACCAGTCGGCTCGACGCCGCACAGCACCCGCCAGTCGTCGAGGGGCGCGGTGTCGGTGCCGACGCGCACCATCACGAGGTCGGGTCCGGCCTGCTGACGCCACGCCTCATGGGCGCCGAACGTGATCATCACCGGCCGATCGACCGGGACGAGATCGAGCGTGGAGCGACCGCCGACCCCATCGAGCCACGCGTGCGGCAGCCGAGCTCCCGGTGCTGCGCTCGGTACGTAGTCGCTCGGCGTCGAGGGTTCGGCGTCCGAGCCGTCGGGCACGATCGCGCCGTCGACGTACGCGAACCCGAGCTGGAGGCCGAGCAGATCGAAGTGCTCGCGTTGTTCCTCGACCGCGGCAGCGATCGCGCCGGCCCGGGCAGGGTCGGCGAGCGATGCGTGCAGCCGTGCACTCGTGGCGTCGGCGTCGATCCCGAGCGCCGCCGGGATCGCCACCATCCGAAGGGCGTTGGTCACCGATTGGTTCGCGTTCTCGTGCGCGACCGGCAGGCGTTCCAGCCCATAGGAGTCGAGCAGTCGTTCGCCGCCTCGGCCGTCGATGATCGCCCCGAGCCGCCACAGCAGGGCGTGGATGTCCTGGATGCCGGAGTTGAGGCCCAGTCCGCCGGTGGGTGGGAATCGGTGGGCGGCGTCTCCGGCGAGGTGGATACGCCCTCGCCCCATGCCGTCGGCGACCTGGGCGCTCATCCTCCAGGTGCCCGTTCCGAGCACCTCGGCGTCGATCTCGGTGCCGGCGGCGGCGTCGATGACCGCACGGCAGCGCTCGTCGGGGTAGTCGTCGAGCGACTCCTCCTCGGGGTCGAGGCCATGCATGAAGACCCAGTCGGACCCGGCGTCGTGGGCGACGAACGCGCCGCTGACCTCCGGGTCGACGACGAAGTGCAGGACCGCGGGTCGTGAGGCCGTGAGCGCTCGGAGATCGGCCCGGAAGTGGATCATGAGGAAGTACTGCAGCAGCGGTGGCCCGACCATCTCGATCCCCAACGACCGGCGAACGCGGCTTCCCGCTCCGTCGCAACCGATCACGTAGCGGGTTCGGATCGTCTGCGCGGCGCAGGTCGCCTCGTCGACGACCTCGGAGACGACGTGGTCGTCCCGCTCGTCGCTGCGCTCCCACCGCAGCCCGTAGCGCAGCTCGACGCCGGGCGACGCGCGGAGCTCGTCGGCGAGGACCGGTTCGAGTCGGTGTTGGGAGAGGTTGCGCAGCGGCGTCGGCGTGACGTCGAGGCAGTCGTCGCCCTGGCGCTCGAAGGGAAGGCGACCGATCAGGTCGCCGGCGAGGCGGGTGACGAAGTTGACGTGACCGCCCTGCTCCTGATCGATTCCGGCTGCGTGCAGGCGATTCATGTCGAGTCCGGCCTGCCGGAAGATCTCATAGCTCCGGGCGTTGACGACGTGGGCGGCGGGAGCGGTCTGGGGGCCGCCTCGCCGCTCGATGACGACGGCCGAGAGACCATGGCGCGAAGCGAGGATGCCGCCGAGCATCCCCACGGGCCCGCCCCCGACGATCAGCAGGTCGGCGTCCATGCTCAGAACACGCCCTCGTAGCTTCCGCCGTCGAGCTGCAGGCTCTGCCCCGAGAGGTACCCGGCCTGGGCCGAGCACAGGAAGGCGAACGCGTCGCCGAACTCGTCGGGTCGGCCCAGCCGGCCGGCGGCGATGGACGCGACCTGTTCGGCGCGGGCTTCCTCGTACGACACGCCCTTGAACTTCATCACCAGCTTCGCCATCTGCTCTTGGCGGCCGGTGTCGAAGCGTTCAGGCAGGAGCTGGTTGACCGTCACGTTGTGGGAGACCACGTCCTTGGAGAGCCCCTTGAGGATCCCCGCCAGCCCGAGCCGGGTCCCGTGCGACAGGCTCATGACCGGGTTCGGGGTCTTCACCATCGCCGAACTGACCGCCACGATCCGGCCGAACCGGCGCTCGACCATGCCCGGCACCACCCGCTGCAGGAAGGCGACCGGGCCGACCACCGCCTGGTGGAAGGCAGCGCCGAGTGCGTCGCCGTCGAGCCGGGCGAACGGCGTCGGCGAGGGGCCGGCACCGTTGATGAGGACGATGTCGGGCTCGGGGCACGCCTCGAGCAGGGCGTCGTGGACCTCGGCGGTGGTCGAGTCACCGACCACGCCGGCCACCTCCACGCCGTGGGCTTCGGCGAGCTCCGCGACGGCCGAGTCGACATCGGCTTCTGTGCGGCCGTTCACGACGACATGCACGCCCTCACGGGCGATGCTCTCGGCGCAGGCCCGGCCGAGGCCTCGGCTCGAGGCGAGCAGGATGGCGCGGCGGCCGGCGATCCCCAGATCCATCGGTCACTCCCCGCCCGATCCGCCGTCGAGGCGCTGACGGAACTGGGCCCGCCACTCCGCCATCGGTTGGAACTCGGCGTCGTCCTCGATTCGGGCGAGTGTCGTCGCTTCGATCTCGCCGTCGCTGGCCCCGATGTCGAGCCCGTCCGCGAACGGCTGGGCGACGTGGAACGGGCTGTCGACGAAGCACTCGAGGCCGTTGCCCTCGGGGTCGTTGAAGTACAGCGACCAGGCGTTGCCGTGATCGATGGGGATGACGCCCTCGATGCCGGCCTGGTCGAGTCGTTCGCCGATCGCCCGCAGGTCGTCGAGGTCACCGGTCCGGAACGCGAGGTGGTCGACCATCACGAACTGCTGCGCGTTCTCCGGGAGGCCGGAGATGAAGACCATCTGGTGATGCTCGCCCGGGTCCTGGGAGATGAACGCCATCTCCGAACCGTCGGGGGCGGCGCCTCGGTTGGTGACGACGAAGCCCAGGACGTCTCGGTAGAAGTCGAGCATCGTGTCGAGATCCCGCACCGCCATCGTCGTGTGGCTCAGCGCGAGGCGGGCGGTGGGTGGGGTGGTCATCGGAGTCTCCAGCGGCATCGTTGCATCGTTTCTGGGACTCTCGTCAATTTTGACAAGCTTGTCAACTTTGGTCGAACGGCGTAACGTGACGAGCGATGGCTCCTCCCCGCCTCCCCAAGCGCGAACGGACTCGCCGGACCCTGATCGACGCCGGGCTGCAGGTCCTCGCCGATCGCGGCGATGCCCTGACCGCCTCCGACGTCGTCGCGGTCGCCGAGGTCTCCAACGGCACCTTCTACAACCACTTCACCGACCGCCAGGCCTTCCTCGACACCCTGGCCCACGAGTCACTGATCGCCCTCACGCGTGGCAGCGCCGACGACACCGAAGGCACCGATCCGGCCTGGCGGTTCGCGGTCGCCTCCACACGCGTGCTCGTGACCGCCCGGCGGGAGCCGCTGTGGGGGCATGCGGTGCTCCGTCTCGCCGAGATCCCCGCCCCGCCTCATCAGGCGATCCAGACCCACCTGCGAGCCGATCTCGCCGAGGGCCACGCCGCCGGCCGGTTCCGTCACGGCGACGACACGGTGACGATCGACCTCGTCACCGGCACCATCATGGCGACGCTGCGGCGACTCGTCACCGAACCGGGTCACGGCGACTCGATCGCGGCCGTCGTCGCTCGTCTGCTCGTGGCCGTCGGCATCGACGCCTCCGAGGCGCACACCCTCGCCGCCACCGCCCTCGACACCGAGCTGGCGGCCCACGACTGACGCGCTCCTTCGTCCCGCCGGCAACGCCCGTGCGAAGATGCGGCGGAGGGAGGACGGGATGGACATCAGCGTTGCGGGACTGTTCGGCGTCTCACCACGGTCCGACGCCGGCTATGTGAAGGCGTTTGCGCAGACCACCGAGGCCCTCGGCTTCGGGGGCCTCTACCTCCCCGAACACGTGGTCTTCTTCCCCTCCTACGAATCGAGCTACCCCTACAGCGACGACGGCGCGCCGACCTGGGGCCCCGAGACCGGGATCTACGATCCACTGTTCGTGGCCGTCGCCGCCGCACAGGTCACCACCACGCTGCGCTTCGTGACCGGCGTGCTGATCGTGCCCCAGCGCCCGGCGCTCCTGACGGCGAAGGAGCTGCTGACCGTCGACCACTTCACCGGTGGTCGGTTCGAGCTCGGCATCGGCGCGGGCTGGTCGTGGGAGGAATACGCCGCCCTCGGCGTGCCGTTCAAGCAGCGCGGCCGACGGCTCGACGAGTACCTCGACGCGATGCGAGCGGCCTGGACCGACGAACGGGCGTCGTACCACGGCGAGTTCGTCTCATTCGAGAACGCGGTCATGAACCCGAAGCCGATCACGCCCGGCGGTCCGAAGATCATCGTGGGCGGCGACTCCCCCGCCGCGATGCGACGGGCGGCCCGACGAGGCGATGGTTGGTACGGCTGGTGGGTGCAGGACGACATCGAACGCCACCTGGACCAGCTCCGCAGCATCGTCGCCGAGCACGACCGCGACGTCGACGACCCCGCCTTCAGCCTGCGCCTCGGCCGGCCGCTGACGACGGAGTCGCCCGACGAGATCGCCGCGTTGGTCGCCCGGGCCGAAGCCCTCGGCGTGGACGAGTTGGTGCTGGCCGCCCCGATCCGCCCCAGCGCGATGGAAGACGGGTTGGCTTCGCTCGCGGCGGCGACGGGACTGGACGCCTCCGCTCAGCCCTCGTAGGCCGCCAGCGCGGCCTCGAGGTCGGCCCGGTAGCGAGCGATGTTGGCGAGCTTGACCTCGTCGAACCCGCGGATCTGATCGGCGAGCGACAGCACCCCGACGGCGGCGTCGACGTTGTCGCTCCGAAGGCCGGCGAGCACTCGATCGACGAGCACGGGGTACTCGTCGACCAACTGGCGCTCCAGGCGCCGTTCCTCGGTTCGACCGAACGGATCGAGGCGGGTGCCGCGGAGGCGCTTGCCGCGCAGGAGCGCCTGGAACGACGCTCGTCCCACCGCGGCGGGAAACGCGGTCTTCTTCGCGCCTCGGAACCGCTTCGCCGACGGTGGGGCCAGTTGGTAGGCGTAGGAGGCATCGGGCCCGAATCGGGTCGCGATCTCCTCGGCCAGGCCGTCGCGCAGGTGCAGCCGCGCCACCTCGTACTCGTCCTTGTAGGCCATCAGCTTGAAGAGCTGGAAGGCCACCACCTCCGAGAGCGGTGATTCGAGCCCATGGCCGATCTCGGCCCCTCGCACACGTCGGACCACCTCGACGTAGCGCTCGGCGTAGGCCCGGTCCTGGTAGTCGACCAGCTCGGGCACTCGCCACCGCAGCAGCTCGAGCAGGTCGTCGGACCCATCGATGCCGGCGAGGAGGTCGGCGACGGCTCCGGTCGGGGCCGGGGCGGTCTCGGCCTCCACCGCCGTCTGGTCGGCCAGATCGGCGAGGAGTTCCGGCTCGACCGCGAGCCGGCGTCCGAGGCGGAAGGCGTCGATGTTGGTCTGGACCGCGACCCCGTTCTGCTCGATGGCCGCCTCGATCGCGCCGCTGCTGACGGGCAGGAGGCCCAACTGATAGGCGAGACCCACGACGATCACGTTGGCGGCGGGTTGCGAACCGAACACCCGACGGGCGATGCCTTCCGCGTCGAGCCAGACGTTGTCGTCGGGCCCGGCCGCGGCATCGATCGCCGACCGGTAGGCGTCGAGCTCGGGGAAGCCCTGGCCGACATCGCTCACCATGTGCCCGGTCGGGAGGAGCGCGGTCGAGACGATCGATGCGGTCGCGCCCGGTCGCGCCTTGGTGAGGATGTCGGGGGTCGTGCCGCCGATCACGTCGAAGATCAGCATGGTGTCGGCCTCGCCGTCGCCGACGCGAGGCGCCGACTCGATCGCCTCGTCGCTGATGCGCAGATTCGAGATGACTCGGCCGCCCTTCTGCGCCAGACCGGTCTGGTCGAGGCTGCGGGCCCGCTTGCCGTCGAGCAGCGCGGCGGTCGACAAGACCTGGCTGACGGTGACCACGCCGGTGCCGCCGATACCGACGACGAGCACGGTCGCAGCCTCGGGCAGATCCGGTTCCGGCGGGTCGTCGCCGGCGGGCACGACGATCGAGCCGACCTGGCTGACCCGGTGATCCGGATCGATCTCGACGGTGATGAACGCCGGGCAGTTGCCTTCGACACAGCTGTAGTCGAAGTTGCACGACTCCTGATGAATGCGGGTCTTGCGACCGAACGGGGTCTCGACCGGGTGCACGCTCATGCAGTTGGAGATGCGACCGCAATCGCCGCACCCGTCGCACACGGCCTCGTTGATGTAGATCCGCGTCGTCGGCCGTTCGACCTCGCCTCGCTTTCGGTCGCGGCGGAGCTCCGCCGCGCAGCGTTGGTCGTACACGATCGCGGTCACGCCCGGGACGTCGCGCAGACGGCGCTGGACCGCGTCGTACGCGTCGCGCTCGACCTGGCTGGCGTTCGTCGCCAACGCCTCGTCGTAGTCGTTCTCGGTGACGACGACCGTCTCGGCCACCCCTTCGGCCTCGAGCAGCCGCGTGAGCTGGGGAACCGGCATGTTGCCGGCGGCATCCTGCCCGCCCGTCATGGCGACCGTACCGTTGTAGAGGACCTTGTAGGTGATGTTGGTTCCGGCGGACACCGCCTGGCGGAGCGCGAGCGTGCCCGAGTGGAAGAACGTGCCGTCGCCGATGTTCTGGAAGCGATGCGGCGTGCCGACGAAGGGCTGCATCCCGGCCCACTGCGCGCCCTCGCCACCCATGTGGGTGAAACCGTCCATCCCGCGGTCCATCCACACCGCCATCGTGTGGCAGCCGATGCCGCCTCCAGCGACCGAACCCTCGGGCACGACCGTCGATCGATTGTGCGGGCAGCCCGAGCAGAAGTAGGGCGTGCGGTTGGGGCCCGCGCCCGAGTCGATGGCGGTGATGGCGATGCGCTCACGCGGGCGCCGGATGACGGCGTCGGGCACCGTCGCTTCGATCCGGGCGGCGACCGCCGGCAGGAGCAGGTCCGGAGTGAGGGCGGCCTCGAGCGGCACCAGTGCGGACCCGTCCGGGGCTCGCTTGCCGGTGACCCGCGGCCGCCGGTCGAGGTCGTAGAGCAGGTCGCGGACCTGGGTCTCGATGAAGGCTCGCTTCTCCTCGATGACGAGCACCTCGTCGAGGCCGTCGGCGAAGCGCCGCAGCCCGCTGGGTTCGAGCGGCCAGATCATCGTCGGCTTCCAGAGCCGGATCCCCGCGGCGGCGAGGGCCTCCTCGTCGCCCAGCCCGAGCTCGTTCAGCACACCGGCCAGGTCGGCGAACGACTTTCCGGCGGCGACGATCCCGAGCCGAGCCGGACCATCGCCGACGGTCCGGTCGAGCCGGTTGTGCGCCACGAAGGCGCGAGCGGCATCGATCCGGGGGCCATAGGTCTCGGCTTCGACGACGACGCTCGCGGGCACCATCAGATGCACTTCTTGTTGGGGGCGGAAGCCACCGAGGTCCGGGCGCTCGATCGGCGCCAATCGGCCGGGATCGACGTCGATGGACGCGTACTGGTCTGCGATGTCGGTGTGGATCTTGAATCCGACCCAGGAGCCACAGGCGCGGGAGAGCTCGTATCCCCATCGCCCCATGTCGAGCACGTCCTGGACCGATCCGGGGTAGAGGGTCGGCATGCTCAGATCGGCGAGCACGCCCTCCGACGCGGACGGGATCGTCGAGGACTTGCAGGCCGGGTCGTCGCCGACCGCAGCGAGCACCCCGCCGTTGGGGTCGACGCCGGCGAGGTTCGCGTGCCGGAGCGCATCGAGCGACCGATCGATGCCGGGCCCCTTGCCGTACCAGAGCCCGAAGACGCCGTCGAAGCGTCGGTCGTCCTGGAGATGGGCGAGCTGGCTCCCCCAGATCATGGTGGCGCCGAGGTCCTCGTTGACCCCGCTGATGAACTGCACCTCGTGGCGACGAAGGAGCGCCTCGTATTGGGCGTACGCGTCGTCGACCCCACCCAACGGCGAACCGCGGTAACCGGCGATCAGGCCCGCGCTGTGCAGACCTCGGGCTCGGTCGGCGCGCTGCTGGTCGGCGGTGACCCGCATGAGGGCGTGGACGCCGGTCATCGCCACTGTGCCCTCGGTGGCACCGAGCCGGTCGCTGAGCTCGAATTCGACGGCAGCCATCGTCAGCCTCCTGTGACCGGCGCGAGCCGGGACTTCTCGGTGTGGGCCATCATCGCGTCGGCCAGGTGTTCGACCATCTGCATCTTCAGCACGGCGTCGTCGGCTCGGTTGGTGCACTCGTCGTCGCCGTCCGCGCCCACCTCGTAGACGCCGTCTTCGCCGCTGCTGTAGCGGGTGTAGCGGTGGCCCGCGGCGATGACGGTCCGGATGGTGTGCGGAATCCCGATGCCGTCGGGGGCGTCGAGGTCCTCCTCGATCAAGACCGAGTCGCGCACCGTCGATGCCGGATCGTCGAGCAGCGGCACGAGGCTGTGGCCCTGGATGCCGTGGAACGGCGCGACGTCGCAGAGTTCCATCAGGGTCGGACCGAGATCGATGCTGCTGGCGAGCGATGCCGAGCGCTGTGCGACGCCTCGCCGCGGGTCGACGATCAGCATCGGGACCTGCAGGGTGCCGCGATAGTGCATGAAGCCCTTCAGGAGGAGGCCGTGGTCGCCCATCATGTCGCCGTGGTCGGCGGTGAAGACGACGATCGTGTCGTCGATCTGACCGAGCCGCTCGATGGTGGCGAGGATCTGTCCGACCCGATCGTCGATCATCTCGATCGAGCCGTAGTTCGCCGCCATCGCCGCCTGCACGACCTCGGGGCTGGTGGCTCCCGTCATCGCCACCCATTGGCGCATCTTGTCGACGGTGCGGCGCTGGAATCGCTTGAGGTACTCCGGCGCGCCGTCGAGGGGGTCGTCGAAGGTCGCGGGCACCTGCATGTCCTCGGGGCGATGACGGTCGTACCACTGGCCCGGCGGGGTGAACGGGTGATGCGGATCGGGGAACGACGCCCAGGCGAGCCATGGGTCGCCGTCGGCCGCCGCCCCCTCGATGAAGTCGATCGTGCGATCGGCGACGAACGACGTCGAGTGGAACGCCTCGTCGTAGGGCGGGTCGTAGATCTGCCACCAGAGATCACTCCCCCGCCGCTTCGGGTTCGCTTCGGTCTGGGGCACGAGGAGATGTTCGGGGTTCGCGCCACGTTCGACGGCCCAGAGGTAGTGGTGCCCCGAGACCCGCGCGCCGTGGTCGATCGACAGCTCGACGGTGTCGAAGCCATAGAAGTCGTCGGGCCACTCGGGAGCTCCGTCGAGATAGCGCTCGTCATGCTCGAGGGTGTCCCATCCGGCCGGGTAGGGATCCGCCACCGACGGACCACCCCGCGCCGCCAGCACCGCGTTGCGGCTCATGCCGTGCTGCAGGTGGCTCTTGCCGAGCAACCCGGTCCGGTAGCCGTTGGCCCGGAACCGACGGACGAACGTGTTGGCCCCCCACTCGAGCGAACGATCGTTGAAGATCACACCGTGGGAGCTCGGCATGCGGCCGGTCATGATCGTCGACCGGTTCGGCATGCAGACGGGGTTGCTGACCCACGCCGAGTCCATGACCGTGCCACGGGCCGCGAGCCCGTCCAGGTTGGGCGTACGGATCACCTCGTTGCCCATGAAGCCGACATGGTCGGCCCGCTGCTGGTCGGTGATGATGAACAGGATGTTGGGGCGACGATCGGTCACCGGCATCACACCCCGACGTCGCGGCCGAGCAGCGGATTGTGGCGCACCCGATCGGGGATGTCGTCGGTGTCGAGCAGCTTCGCCAGCCCGGTCGGCGTTTCGATCGCCGGGTCGTTCGTCATGGGTCCCCTCCGGCCATGAGTCTGGCGCATCGCCGCCCTGCGGGGCGAGTACACGCCCACGGCTACAGTCGAGGGACCGACTGGGGAGAACACCGTGTCGACGACCTGGGACCCAACACCGACCTCGGCCGACCACGCCGACGACATGGCGGACTATGCCACCGAGGCCGAACAACGGGCGGCCGGCCTCGGCAACCGAGGACCGCTTCGCTTCGACGCGGATGGGCGACTGACGCCCGACATCCTCGCGGCGTACGACGAGCACGGGTTCTACGTCTTCGAGAACGTGATCGACGAGGCCGAGGTGCTCGAGCTGCGCTCGGCGGTCGAGGAGGTCGTCGATCGGGCCCCGGTTCGCCCGCGGGCTGCGGTCGATGCCCAGGGACGACCAGCGATCGGCCGCGAGCACGTGGTCGAACCGTTCGTGCTCGTGAAGCCGCTCTCCGATCCGTGGGGCGGAACCAACCTGCTCGCCGGCCGGCACCCGACGAAGATGACCGAGCCGGTCGCCGACGTCGACGCCCCCGAGTACGTCGTCCACCTCGTCTTCGGCATGTGCATGCTGATGCCCGAAGCCCTTCGGTTGTACGGCCACCCCGGCCTGCTCGCCGCCGCCGCGTCGATCAACGGCGACGACTTCGTGCCCTACAACGACGCCATCTTCGTCAAGAAGCCGGGGCTCGGTGCGTCGGTCGGATGGCATCAGGACGGTGCCACCCACTGGGACTCCCCCGACTGGCACCCCGACATCCACGGCTTCAACTTCCAGGTGCAGCTCTACCCCACCACGGCAGCGAACTCCCTGTGGGTCGTGCCCGGCAGCCACCGTCACGGACGAGCCGACATCACCGGCCTCGTCGCCGCCAACGGCGGCAGCGACCGACTTCCCGATGCGGTACCGATGGTCTGCGGCGCGGGCGATGTCACCATCGCCAACCGTCAGATCGTCCACGGGTCGTTCGCCAACAGCACGCCCGACCCGCGCATCTCGATCACCTATGGCTTCCACCGACGCGACTCGGTGCTCGGCGTGGCCGGGAAGCTCCGCCTCACCGCCAGCGACACACCCGATCCCGTCTACGACGACGATCGGATCCGTGCCCGCGCCGAGGTGATCGCCCTCGCGATCGACGCCCGCCGAGGCCACCAGCCCGACGAGACCCCGTTCCGGTACGCGCCCTTCGCCGAAGACGGCGCCCTCGTCGGGTACGACCCGGCCACGATCGACGAACGCCTTCGCGACTACAACGTCCACGACCTCGCGATCTGACCGGGACATGCCTGGCTACTGCAGCCAGGGCTCGTCGATCTCCCAGGGTTCGGGATTGTCGGGTCGGTCCTCGGGACGGATGCGCGGTTCTGCCATCGCGCGGGCTGCGACGATGCCGGCGACCAGGCCGAACAGGTGCCCTTCCCACGAGATCGCGTCCTGTGGCACCAGCCCGGCGAGCAGGCTGCTGTAGAGGAAGAGGGCAAGCAGCGCGGCGGCGAGCGACCGCACGCGACGCTCGAAGACGGCGGCACCGAGGATCGCGCCGAAGTACGCGAACACCACACCGCTCGCGCCGATGTGGTTGCCCGAACCGCCGAGCAGCCACGTGAGTCCGCCACCGAGTGCGATCGCGACGACGGTGACCCAGGCCCAGTAGCGCATGCCGCGAACGGCGACGAGGCCCCCGAGTACGAGGAGCGGGATCGAGTTCGCCGCGATGTGGCCGAAGTCGGCGTGCAGGAACGGCGCCCACAGGATCCCGTCGAGCCCGTCCTGACGCCGCGGCATCAGCCCGTTGCGTTGTAACCGGTCGTCGAGTGCGACGGTGTCGACGATCTCGATCGCCCACATCGCCACCAGGGCCGTGACCATCAGCCCGACCGGCGTCCACACGTACCGCCAGTACGACTGCGGCGGTTCGAAGGGGGCGGTCATGTCACGACGCTAGGGCACCGGTGCGCTCGATCGGCACCGGGCCCTGGCAGACTCTCGCCATGTCGTTCACTCAGTACCGGATCGATCGCGACGGGGTCGACCGTCTCCTCTTCCTCATGCACGGCTACACCGCCGAGCAGCACCATCTCGCGTCGTATGTGCCGTTGGTCGACCCGAACGAGCGCTTCACCGCGGTCGCGCCGCGGGGCCCGCTCACGATGCCCGACGGCGATGGCGCCGGCTGGTGGCCCATCGATCTGGAGACCTTCGAGCAGGACACCTCGGAGTTCGTTGCGACCCTCGACACGCTCGAGGCGTTCATCGCCGAGGAGGCCGAAAAGGCCGGCGTGCCGCTCGAACGTTGCGTCGTCGGCGGGTTCAGCCAGGGCGGCTACCTGGCCCTCGCCCTCGCCGGCAAACCCGACGCGCCTCGCTACGCAGGCGTGTGGGCGATCTGCTGTGGCCTTCCCACCGCACCCGGGCTCGAGGTCGATCTCGGCAACGGCGACGGGCGGCCGGTGTTGTTCCAGTGGGGCACCAAGGACGCCTTCATCGGCCCCGACCAGCCCAAGGACGTCATCGCAGCGCTCGCCGCCGGCGGCTGGGACCTCCGAGACCACGCCTATGAGATGGCGCACAGTCAGACCATCGAGATGATGGTCGACGCCCGCGACTGGCTGGCCGGCGTTCTCTGACGCACCCGCGTTCTGAGCTCAGCTGAATCCGGCGACGAGCGTTCGGAGTTCGGCGGCGAGCCGTTCGTCGGTGGCGAAGAGCACGCCGCGGTGGCTCACGAACGTCGAGTCGCGTCGGTTCAGCTCCAGGGGCTGGCCGTAGCCGTCGGTCGCGACTGCGCCCGCTTCGGCGAACACACAGGCGGTGGCGGCGAGATCCCATGCGCTGCTTCCGCCCGGACCAGGCAGCTTCAGGTAGCAGCCGGGCCGAGCTTGCAACGCGCCGATGGCGTTCATCACCCCACCCGCCCCGGTGTGGATGTCGGCGCCGTCGAGCCCGCACTCCCCTGCCACCTGCTCCAGCGCGGCGACCAAACGGTCGGGCTCGTTCCGCAAGAAGCTGCGATCGGCGAAGACGGCCAGCCGTCCGGTCGACTCCGGTGCCGCCCATGATTGGCCACCGATGAAGACACCGCTTCCGGAGACGGCATGGACGACCATCTCCCCACTCAGGTCGTAGATCACGCCGACGAGGGGAACCCCGTCACGCCGCACCAGTGCGATCGAGACTGCGGAGCCGGGTTCACCCTCGATGAACGGCAGGGTGCCGTCGAGGGGGTCGATGCACCAGAAGTGGTCGGCCTGCAGTCGGCTGCCGTCGTCGGCCCGCTCCTCGGTGAGCAGCCCCAACTCGAAGCGGGCGAGGGACGGTTCGAGGTGAGCGATGACCATCGCCTCGGCGCGCCGGTCGATCTCGGTGACGACCTGGGAGCTCGGACTCGACCCCGTCTCCTTGTACTCGACCTCGCCAGGACGAGCATGGGTGATCATCTGGCCGGCATCGGTCGCCGCGGCGATGGCGAGGTCGGCGAGGACCGTGAGATCGGAGGGCGTCAGTTCCATCGGTCCTCCTCAGCTGCGAGCGACGCGAGCACCTCGCGTTCGAGGCGATCGCTGTAGCGGTGGAGCTTCCAGTGCCCGGGGCTCCAGCCCTGCAGGAAGCGGGCGAAGTCGGTCCACGCAACCGGATAGAGCCCGCGCCACTCGGCTTCGAGCGAATCGACGTCGACATCTCGGCCCATACGCCCCAGCTCAGCGCGCAGGAGATCGAAGTAGCGGTCGAGAATGCCGGATGCCTGCCGCTCGCACTCGGCTTCGTCGAAGCAGCTCGACACGAAGTAGGCGAGATCCTTCATGCCGCAGCCGCCGCCGACGTACTGGAAGTCGACCGCCGCCGCCCGCTGGCCGGCCTCGTCGAAGCAGAAGTTCGCCAACTTGGCGTCGCCGTGGACGAAGGTCTGGAAACGGGCCTCGGCGAGGCGTTGGTCGATCCTCGCTGCCCCGGCCTTGAGCGGCCCGTCGGGCATGACGTCGAGTTCGTCGGGGCGGGTCTCGAGGTGCCAGTACGTCCCGGTGGGCCAGAGCCCCTCGGGTTCTTCGTCGACGAACGTGGCGTGGAACCCGGCCAACCACGCGAGACAGGCGTCGAGCTCGGCCGACCCGACGTGCTGGCGTCGTCCGGCGAAGCCCGCGGCGTCGAGATCCTCGAGCACGAGCACGACCCCGTCGGGGCGGGTCTCCTGCGCAAGGCCGGTGGGGACTCGACATCGATCCCGGCAGCGGTCGGCGTGACGCTCGTACCACCGGCTCTCGACGCGGTACGACTGCACCTTGCGTTCGTGGGAGCGGTCGGTCGCCCATCCTCGTGGATGATCTCGCTGGTCGGGCCAGCGCACGTGCTTCACGATCACGCTGGCTTGGTCGGCGCCGGCGAGGCGGCAGCGGACGATCTGCCCATAGCCGCTCCACAGCTGTTGGACCGACTCCAATGCGCTGATCGACTCGGCCGACGCGACGTCGAGCACGAGCCGTTGGAGCGCCGGATCCAGCTCGGTGGCGTCGCTCATCGGAGGGGCCGGGTCGAGCGGGTCAGCACGAGCGAAGCGTAGCGACCCCATCGGTGGAGCTCGGGCCGATTCGAAACCGCAGAGGGCGCACCAACGGGTCGCCTAGCCTCGCGGGCATGGCGCTCATGTGGGAACAGGTCGTGGTCGAGGCGAGCGATGCGATCGGCCTCGGTCGCTGGTGGGCGGAGGCGCTCGGCTGGGTCGTCGTCGACGAAGACACGGTCGTGTTCGAGATCCGGCCGACGCCCGATCAGATCCCCGGCATCCTTTTCCTTCAGTCGCCGGCCGCCAAGGCGGCCAAGAACCGCCTCCACCTCGACTTCCGTCCCGATGACCAGGCAGCGGAGGTCGAGCGACTGATCGCCCACGGCGCCACTCGTGTCGACATCGGACAGGGCGCGGATGTCCCGTGGGTCGTCCTCGCCGACCCGGAGGGCAACGAGTTCTGTGTGCTCGGTCAGCCACACTGAATCGAGCCCGCCACCTGACCCATCGGTGACCCAGCCCTCCCTGGTCGGCCATCCGCGCCTACGCTGCTGGCCGTGACCTCGACGGCAACCCCATCGCATCCCGCCGGCGACACCGAGGTTCACGATGTCGTGATCGCAGCGAACCGCTTGCCGGTCCGTCTCGACGGGGACGGTGGCTGGTCCTTGAGCCCCGGCGGTCTCGTGACCGCGATGACCGCGGTCATGGAGGGTCGCGATGCGGCGTGGATCGGCTGGGACGGAGCAGCCGACGACGACAACGTCGACGCGCCACCCGCTCGCTTCGGCGACATGGCGCTGCGCCCGGTCTCGCTCACCGAACGCGACTACGCCGACTACTACGAAGGGTTCTCCAACGGCACCCTCTGGCCGCTGTACCACAACGGCCTGTTGTCCACCCGGTTCCGGCGGTCCTGGTGGGCGGCGTATCGGCGGGTCAACGAGCAGTTCGCTCAGGTGGCGATCGATGCCACCGCACCCGACGGCACCCTGTGGATCCACGACTACCACCTCCAGCTCGTACCGGCGTTCGTGCGGGCGGCCCGCCCCGACATCCGCATCGGCCTCTTCCTCCACACCCCGTTCCCGCCGTCACAGCTGCTGATGCGCCTCCCGTGGCGGGAGGAGATCACCGACGGCCTCCTGGCGACCGACGTCATCGGATTCCAGACGCCGACCGATGCCCGCAACTTCTTGTCGCTCACCCACCGGATGGGTCGCTCCGAAGAGACGATGCCCATCGATCCGGTCACCGAGATCCAGGTCGAGGGCCGACGGGTCGCGGTGGGATCGTTCCCGATCTCGGTCGATGTCGACCGGATCGACCGCCTCGTCCAGGATCCGGCGATGCGGGCTGCGGCAGAGGCGTTCCGGGCGGACATCGGCTCGCCGAAGCACTTGCTGCTCGGCGTTGATCGGCTCGACTACACCAAGGGGATCGACGCCCGCCTCAAGGCCTTCCGCGAGCTGTTGCGTGATGGAGCGATCGATGGTGACGACGTCGCCTTCGTTCAGGTCGCGACACCGAGCCGCGACGACGTCCGGGGGTACTCGACGACCCGCACCGAGATCGAACAGCTCGTCGGCGCGATCAACGGCGACTACGCCCGCCTCGGCAAGCCCGTCGTCCACTATCTGCACCAGAGCCTGCCGTTCGAGAAGCTCGTCGAACTGTTCCTCGCCGCTGACGTCATGTTGGTCACCCCATTCGAGGACGGCATGAACTTGGTCGCGAAGGAGTACGTCGCCTGCCGGGCCGACGGCACCGGCGTCCTCGTCTTGTCGGAGTTCGCCGGCACCGCCGTCGAAATGCATCAGGCACTGTTGTGCAACCCGTTCGACACCACCGGCACCAAGCGGGTGATGGCGGAGGCACTCAACCTCCCCGTCGAGGAACAGCGGCGCCGGATCCGTGCCATGCGAGCGCACCTGTGGGCCAACACCGTGCACGACTGGGCCGAAGGCTTTTTCCGCCACCTCGACGAGGTGCACCCCCGACCAGCGTCAGGTTGATCGGTCGGCTGCGTCCGAGCCGCTCGATGAGCTCGCTCAGGCCGACGCTTCTCGCTCCGCCCGTGCCGCCCGCAGATCGGCGAAGAAGCCCTTGAGGGTCTGGGCGCACTCGTCACCGAGCACGTTGTGCACGACCTCGAAGTTGTGCCGCAGACGGGGGTCGACGCCGAAGTTGTACACCGAACCGAGCGCTCCGGCTTCGAGGTCGGGAGCGCCGAACACGACTCGCTGGATCCGAGCGTTCACTAGCGCGCCGGCGCACATCGCGCAGGGCTCGAGGGTGACCACGAGGGTGGCGTTGTCGAGGCGCCAGGTCCCGAGCTGCTCGCAGGCGTCGCGCATCGCCAGGATCTCTGCGTGGGCGGTCGGATCGGTGGTCAGCTGGCGCTCGTTGTGGCGCGAGGCGATGACCTCGCCGTCGACGACGACAAGCGCCCCGACGGGCACGTCGCCGTGCGGGATCGCCAACTCGGCTTCCGCCAGCGCTTGGCGCATGAGGGCCTCGAATTCCATGGCCGGGACGCTAGCCGGGAAGCGCTCGCGCACCGATGCCGACGCCTGCTCACGGCCGGGCGAGCCAGACGACGAGGGCGTGGATGCCGAGCCCCGGCAGCCAGCCGACGACTGACCACAGCGACCACCAGGCTCGGATGTCGCCGGCGCTCCCCGCCCACAGATTGATCAGC
This sequence comes from uncultured Candidatus Nemicrothrix sp., assembly GCA_964513285.1. GTDB lineage: Bacteria > Actinomycetota > Acidimicrobiia > Acidimicrobiales > Aldehydirespiratoraceae > UBA11606. Next base: position 10,728 of record CAZEML010000021.1, on the reverse strand, counting down.
AGGTTCATGGCCAACATGAACATCAGCGACACAGCGGCGACCGCTGCGTGGGTCTGAAAGACCCGAACCTGGCGTGCGGCCGTGGCGGCGGCGTCCTGATCGGTATGGGTTGGGGTGGTCATCGTTCTCTCGATTCGGGTCGGGTGGTTCGTGCAGCGAGCGGGCCGACGATGGCAGCGATCCAGACGGCCAGCGGCCAGGCCGGTTCGTCGGTCACCACGACGGTCGCCAACCAGGCGACGGACAGCCCAAGTACCAGCCACGCCACAGCCTTGCGGGCTCGGGCGTGTCCGCTCGTCGGGGCATTCGTCAAGTTCATCTGGGTCTCCAGTTCTCGCACTGTGTGCCTGAGCCCTCGTGCGCCGGCGATGTTCGTGTCGCGGGCCGAGATCGAAGATCGAGGGTGTCGATGACGATGGTGGCGGCCCCGAGCAGCGAGCCGCCGACGAAGAGCACGGGCAGCATGATGGGTGTCGATCAGGTCTGCGGGACGCCGTTGGCCGCCGGCCGGAGCAGGACGATGCCGACCCAGGCGAACCAGGCGATCGAGCCGAGGCCGAAGATCATGCCCACGTCGCTCAGGCCGGGCACAAGCGTGACGAGGGCGGCCACGGCGCTGACGATGCCGAGCGCATTGAGACCGGTCGGGAGCCGGCCGGTACCCCAGGCGGCGACGCTGACGAGCAGGATCCAGACGCCGCCGACGAGTTCGTTGCCGCCACCGAGACCCTCGGTGATGGCATCGATCGCCGACCACAGCTGGGCGGCACCGCTCGGGTCGGTCTCCTCGAGGTCGGCGACGGCAGCGATGCCGATGTTGGAGATCATCCCGGTGGCGAACATCAGGCCGGCCCAGATGAAGCCGAAGACGGCCCCGATGTCGGCCAGACCCGGGCTGGTGTCGACCAAGCGCTGCCGCAGCGCACGAGCGAGCGGAACGATGGCGACGCCGAAGACGAGGAAGATCACCAGGTACCAGACGTAGAGCGTGCCCTGGTGCCCGATCAGGAAGTCGACCGATTCCTCGGGCGTGATGTCGGCGGCGGTGTAGTCGCTCAGGCTGGTCACGAAGAGGGCGATGCCGAAGACGAACGTCGCTGCGGCGATCAGAGCGCCGTAGGCGCCGGCTCGTGCACCGTCGTGCCGTGCCGTGGTTTCGGGGGTGGTCGTGGTGGTCATGGGGTTTCCTTTGATGGGGTCGAGAGTGACGGGGTGGGGTGCTCCCGCGGCGTGAAGCTCACGATCTCGATGGCGAGCGCCGTGAGCTGGTTGATGACGCCGTGGAGGTGGGATGCGTCGCGGACGTCGCCGACCAGGCGGGTGTGTCCGTCGTCGCCGGGGGTGATCGAGAAGTCGTCCGCGAGCCGGGCGAGGAGACGCTCGCTGGCGCGACCCCGGATGACGATCTCGTAGGTGACTGGCTCGTTCATACCCCCACCATCCGGGACGAGGGGGTGGCTCGTCTTCGCCCCTCACCCGATCTCACCCGGGTGAGATCCCGTCAGACAGGGCGGCTGGCAGGACGGCCCGGTCGTAGGATTCACGCATGGGAGGCGGCGATGCGCAGGCGCTGGTGACGACGAAGCTCACGTCGCCGACGCTGCCCGGCGAGCTCGTCGCCCGCCGCCGCCTCGACGACGTGCTCGATGCGGCAGCGGACGATCCGCTCGTCCGGGTGGTGCTGGTGAGCGCACCCGCGGGCTCCGGCAAGTCGACCCTGCTGGCCGCATGGCAACGGCACCGAACGGGCGGTGCATGGCTGCAGTGCGACCCTGCGGACCGCGACCCGGCTCGCTTCTGGGGTCACGTCGTCGGTGCACTCGCCCGACTCCACCCCGATCTCGAGGACGCGGTCCGGTCGGCCGTCACCGCCTCCGCGGTCGACGCCCTCCCCCTGATCGAGCGAATCGCGAACGAGCTCGCCACGTCGCCGCCCACCACCCTGGTGATCGACGACTACCACCTGATCGACAACCCGAAGATCGATGAGGCCCTCGAACGCTTCATCGAGCTCGTTCCGGAGCACGTCCGCTTGATCCTCGGCACCCGTGTCGACCCCGGCGTCCGTCTGTCGCGCTTGCGGGTGCGGTCTCAGCTCGTCGAGGTCCGCGCCGACGATCTCGCCTTCGCTCCGGACGAAGCCGGCGAGCTCCTCGCCGACGAGCGGCTCTCCGAAGACCACACCCTGGCGCTCCACGACCGCACCGAGGGGTGGGCGGCCGGACTCGTGCTCGCCCGGCTCTCGCTCCAGCGCAGCGACGACCACGACGGGTTCGTCGCCGCCTTCCAGGGCGATGACCGCTTGGTGGTTGACTACCTCACCGACGAGTACCTGGCTGGGGTCGACCCCCCGACGCGCCGACGCCTCCTCGAGAGCGCCGTCCTCGGGCAGATGACGGGGACGCTGCTCGACGCCATCTCGGGCACCGACGACGGCGAGCAGTGGCTGCGACAGCTCGCGGCCACCAACCAGCTCGTGATCGGGCTGGATCACGCCGGCACCACGTACCGCTATCACCATCTGCTCCGCGACCTGCTCCTGCTCGAGGCCGAGCGCGAGATCCCCGAACGCATCCCCGAACTCCACCTCGCCGCTGCCCGCTGGCACCAGGATCAGGGCGACGCGTATCGGTCGATCGATCACTTCATCCACGGTGGTGATCTCGTCACGGCCGGCGACCTCATCGCCATCCACGCGACCGAACTCATCAACGAGGGGCAGGTCACGACGGTTCGGGATCTGTTGGGACGCCTCGGCGACCTTCCCGAGCGCCATGCCCCGACGGCCGCCACGGAGGGCTGGATCAACCTCAGTACCGGTCGGTTCGCCGCGGCCCGTCGGTCCTACGACGCCGCCGTCCGCCACAGCGACGGAAGCGCCGCCAATCTGATCGCGGCGCTGGGGATCATGGTCAGCCTCGCCGAGGCTGATCTCGCAGCCGCTTCGACGATCGCGGCCACCATGACCGAGCCCACGGAGTCGACCCAGGCCGTCGGCCTGTCGGCCGTGCACACCTGGGCGGGGCGGCTCGATCAGGCGTCACACTTCATCGCCGTGGCACGAGAGTTCGGGGCGAGCGAGCCCTCCGACTATTCCGCGTCGGTGGCGCCCGGGTTCGCCGCGGTGGTCGCCTTGGAGTCGGGCGATCAGGGGGAGGCCGCCCGTCACGCGCGAGCCGGACTCGCCATCGCCGACGAGCGTGGCATCCCCGGCGTGCCGCAGCTCGCCGTCGCCCACGCCGTCATCGCACACACGACGTCGGACCCAGCGCTTCGGGCGGCCGCGTCCGGGAGAGCCGTCGAACTCGCTCGGATCGCGCCGGAACCGTTCGCGTCGGCGTACGCGTTCGCGCTCGTCTCCGACGCCGGCCTCGAACACGGCGATGCCGACGCCGCAGCGCTCTTGGCCGAGGCCCAGCGGATCGTCGACGCGTGTCCCGATCCTGGGATCGCCGGTCGGTTGGTCGCCCGAGTTGCCTCTCGCCACGGGCAGGCAGCCCGGCCGGTGCCATCGCCCGGTCTCGTCGAGGAGCTCACGGATCGCGAGCTCGCGGTGCTCCGCTATCTGCCGTCGCCGATGTCGCAGCGCGAGATCGCGAGTGAGCTCTTCGTCTCGCTCAACACGGTGAAGACGCACTGCCGGGCGATCTTCCGCAAGCTCGCCGTCTCGGACCGCAAGGCCGCGGTCCAGGCCGCCCGCGACGCCGGCCTGCTCTAGGCCGAAAACGACGAAACCCCGGGCACGCCAGCGAGCCCGCGCCGGAGCGGCAGGTAGCGTCGCCCGATGGCGCCCTTGCCCGAGACCCCGATCTGGCAGCGTGACAGCTCCCACGCCCAAGTCCTCGACTACCACCTGAGCATGCTGCTCGACACGCATCGCCTCGATGCGTTCCGGCGGGCGATCGATGCCACCGTGTCGCCGGGCGACGTCGTGTTGGACATCGGGTGCGGAACCGGGATCCTGTCGTTCATGGCCTGTGAGGCTGGCGCTCGCAAGGTCTACGCCATCGAAGGCGCACCCATTCTCGATGTCGCCCGCGAGTTGGCCGCCGCGAACGGCTTCGACGATCGAATCGAGTTCATCGAGGGCTGGTCGATCGACGTCGACCTTCCCGAGCTGGCCGACGTGTTGATCACCGAGACGATCGGCAGCGCCGGCCTCGACGAAGGGATCGTCGCCTGGTCGGCCGACGCGCAGGCCCGATTCCTCAAGCCTGGAGCGCCGGTCATCCCATCGCGGCAACGGCTCTGGGTGGCTCCCGCCCAGATGCCCGACGACCACGCCTTGATCACCGACTGGCTCGCCACCGGACTCCCCTACGACCTCGAGCCGGCGCATCGGCGTGCGGCACGGAGCCTCTGGTTCACCCGGGTCGAGCCCGATCACCTTCTCGGACAACCGGAGCTCGCGATCGACGTCGACCTCACAGCCGGGGGCGAGGACACGATGACCGCCTCGGGCACCCTCCGCATCGACCACGACGGCACGCTGCACGGGCTCGCCTGCTGGTTCGACGCCCTACTGGCTCCCAGCATCACGGTCGACAACTCGCCGCCCCGCACGGAAACGAGCTGGGGCCATGGCTTCATGCCGATCGAGCAACCGCTAACCGTGCACCACGGTCAGGTACTCGGCTGGTCGCTGTCTGTCTCCGCCGGCGGCCACCACTGGACCTGGCATGTCGACGAGGCGCACGCGTCCGAGTCAGCCTCGCCGTAAAACCAACAAACCCCAGGCCTGGGGCCCGGGGTTGCTGTGTCGGAGGGGCGAATACAACCCTTAACCCTCGTCACCGGAGCGCCTGGATAGGCGTATCGGCAGCATGACCCGGACGAGTCGGCGATCACTCGTATTGCCGGCTCACCCGCAACGCTCAGAGAGCCGGGAGCCGAGCAGGCCCTTCGGAGTGGAGGATTCCCTCGCGACGGGATCCTCGGGCTCGGCGACTCCCTTGGTGGCGGTGGTACGCCGCGTCGCTCGACTTAGCTGTCGGATTGGTAGCTGAATCGGTCCCAAGACGAGTGTCCCCGATCAACTCCGCCGATCCACGCGAGACAGGCGCCGTGTGCATCAGCTGGCACGTCCACACCCGTGAAGACAACTGTGGGCCGACCGTCGAGATGGTAAACAAGCACCCCATTGGGGTCATGGCCGCGGCTCACGACACAGCTCTCGTACGCGTCGTCCTCCAGCTCCAACCCCCTGGATAGTGGTTCGTCACCGGCCGCCGTTGGAAACAGGAATCCGACCGGCGGTTCGTCCGACCAAGTCATTGACGCGGCACCGAGCAGTGCGAACACGACGACCCCGGCGCGGGCAACGAACCGCAGAAGCTGCAGGGGCCTCATCTCGCGTAGGGAATCCTGAGGAATGTGGCTCTCAGATGGTCGACACATGCGTTCAGTCTCGCATCACAGGCGCACGACAGGGACCGGGCATTGGTTTGTGTCGCACGTGGTTCTGTTGGCGTCTCAGCTCGGTGCACTGATGGTGATGCGGGATACCTTCGCAACCGCCGCCGGTGACCCTCGTCGGGTTGTACTGGTGGAGCTGGCTCGTCCTCCCTGTTGCCGGCTTCATCTTGTCCTGGACGCGACCCGGCAGCGGCCCACACCTCCGCTGGCCGTGCCGCTGGCGGCGACCTGGGTCGCGGAAGTCGCGCTCCTCGGTACTGTGCTGCATTGCCCTGACGACAGCACCTCACACCGGGTCGTGGGTGACGAGATCTTCGTCCTGATCCAGGCGGCGGTGTAGGCACAGCACGACTCGGTGCCCGTGGTACAGCAAAGGAGCATCGACCACGCCTGACTCGCAGGCCTCACCCAGCCTGACCTGGTTGGCCGGGCGTCAGCTGGCGAGTTGGATGATGCGGCGCGCGCCGTTGGCGACGATGGCGAAGATGATGGCGCCGGCGGCGAGGTCGGGTATGGCGGAGTCGGTGATCGTCACGGCGAGGGCGGAGGCGATGACGAGGGCGTTGACCTTGATGTCGTTGGCGGTGAAGATCCAGCTGGCTTGGAGGTGGGCTTCGTCGGTCTTGATCCGGTGGAGCACGATCATGGTCGCGATGTTGCCGGCCAAGGCCAACGCAGCGACGACGATCATGGTGGAGGTGTCGGGCGGCTCGCTCTCGATGACGACGCGCCGTATGACTTCGATGAGGCCGATGAATGCGAGGCCGACCTGGAGGTAGCCACTGGTGCGGGCGAGCCGGTTCTTGCGTGCCGTGCTGGAGCCGACGGCGGCGAGGCTGAGCGCGTAGACCGAGGCGTCGGCGCCCATGTCGAGACCGTCGGCGATCAGGCCCATCGACCGACTGATGAGCCCGAAGGTCACCTCCGCAATGAACAGTGTGGCGTTGATCGCGAGCGCGATCCGCAGCCCGGTTCGTTCGCGATCTGGGTCGACTCGCCGGATCGGGGTGGAACCGTCGCCGAGGTGGCTGGTGCCGAGATCGAGGCTGTCGAGTGCGGCGGTAATCGCGGCGGTGTCGCCGGTGTGTTCGACGGTGACCTCGCGGGCGTTGAGGTCGACGCCGACGTGGTCGATGCCGTCGAGTTGGGCCAGGCGCATGCGGACGAGTTGTTCCTCGGCCGTGCAGTCCATCTTGTCGATGTCGAACCGGCTGACCGTCACCTCAGCTCCTTGCCACGCATGCGTCCGACCATCGGAACGAAGCGGCCGACCCGGGCGGTGTAGCTGTCGTAGACGTTGCTGTGAAGCCGCCGCAGATGGGGTTCTTCGACGTAGCGGACCTGGAGCTCGATTGCGACCACCAGACAGATCGCTGCGACCACCGCAATGACGTTGGGGACCATCGCGGCGAAGCCGGTGGCGGTGAAGATCATCGCCGTGAAGATTGGGTTGCGTACCCATGCGAACAGACCGCCGGTGACGAGTCCGGTGACCTCGGTGCGGTCGATCCCGATCCGCCACTCGCTGCCCATACCGAGCTGGGCTACATACGTCGCAGCGATCCCGACCACGGCGACGACCAACCCCACGGCCGGGACAGCGTCGCTCTCGGTGAGCGGGTCGAGGCCGGCCATCGCGGCGACTGGCGCGGCAATCGCACCGACGAACGCGACCACCAGAAGCAGGTAGGCGATCCGTTCGATGCCGGAGGCGTCATCGGCGAACGCTCCCGGGCGGATGCCCGAGTCGCCGGTCTGGCGCTTCTGCACGACCGACCGGACGACGAACACCACAACGAACCACACTGCGAACAGAACGAGTGCGACTGCGTTCATGCTGCGACCTTCTCTGGCGTGCGGTAGTTGAGCAGGCGTAGGGCGTTGGCGACCACGACGAGCGTGCTCCCTTCGTGGGCGATCACTGCGATGCTGATCCCGACGCCGGCAATCGTGAGCGGAATCAGCACCGCGACGACGCCGAGACTGAAGTAGAGGTTCTGCTTGATCGTGCGGCTGGAGCGCCGGGCCAGGCCGACGGCGGTCGGCAGCCCGGTGAGGCGGTCTGCAAGCAGGGCGATGTCGGCGGTCTCGAGGGCGACGTCGCTGCCCGCTGCGCCCATAGCGATGCCGACGTTCGCAGCGGCGAGGGCTGGGGCGTCGTTGACACCGTCGCCGACCATGGCCACGCCGTCGGCTGTCGCAAGCCCGTTGACCGCCTCGACCTTGTCGGCCGGCAGCAGTCCGCCGTGGGCTTCCGTGATGCCGACGTGCGATGCGACCGCATCGGCGACGCGTTGGTTGTCGCCCGACAGCATGACGATCCGCTCGATCCCGAGGCCGCGCAGCGCTTCGATCGCTGTTGGGGCATCGTCGCGGGGCGTATCCATGACGCCGAGCACTCCGAGGAAGCGTGGCCCGTGGGCCACGATCATTGTGGTTCGGCCTTGTGCCTCGAGCCGATTCTGATCGTCGCGGATGCCGTCAGGAACGTCGGAAGTTTCGAAGAGGGCGAGGTTGCCGATCTTGACGGTGTCCCCGCCAACGGTGGCGGTGATGCCCTTGCCAATGACGGCGGTGATATCGGTCGCCGCCGGGACGGGGTGGCCGTCGAGGAGTGGTTCGATGCCGGTCGTGATTGCTCGAGCGATGGGGTGGTCGCTGAGCCGTTCGACCGCCAGCGCAACGGTGAGCAGGTCCCGTTCGGTCGATGTGGCAGCGGGTTCGACATCGGTGAGGACAGGCCGTCCCTCGGTGAGGGTGCCGGTCTTGTCGAAGGCGATGGCGTCGACGCTGCCGAGGGCTTCGAGTGGTCCGCCGCCCTTGACCAGAATGCCGGCCCGGGCGGCCCTGGCGATTGCTGCCAGCACTGCGCTCGGGGTTGCGATGGCAAGGGCACAGGGGCTGGCCGCGACCAGGACCGCCATGGCGCGAGCGAAGGAGTCTGCGAACGGCTCTCCGGCCAGTGGGGGCACGACCAACAGCACGGCGACGAGAGCCAACACCGAGGGGACGAAGACTCGGACAATACGCTTGGTCAGCCGCTGCGTCGGCGAGATCTGGGTTTCGGCCTCGGCGACCAGCTGTACGACCCGGGCGAGGGTGGAGTCTGCAGCCACCCGCAGCACCTTCACCTCGATCGCGCCGGGGCCGTTGAGCGTCCCTGCGAACGTTCGATGCTCAGCGGCGACCCCGTCGGCGACAACCGCTTCGGCGGAGTCGACCATGGCGGTCTTGTCGACGGGTACGGATTCGCCGGTTACCGCAGACTCATCGATTGCGGTCTCACCGGCCACGATGGCGCCGTCGGCGGGGATCCGTTCGTTGGGGCGAACCACCACGACATCGCCGACCGCCAGCTGAGCGACTGGGACGTCGACGTCAGGTGCGTCGCGTCGGCGGGCGACCGCTGGAGCGAGCTCACCGAGCGCTTCGATGGCGTTGCGGGCCCGGTTCATCGCATAGCCCTCGAGGGCGTGCCCGAGCGAGAACAACACCAGCAACAGTGCCGAATCGGACCAGTGCCCGATGAACGCGGCGCCCACTGCGGCCACCAGCATCAGCTGGTCGATGTCGAACACCTTGGCCCGAACCGAAAGCCAGGCATCGCGGGCTACGAAAACGCCGGTCACGAACGCGGCGATCACATAGAGCGTCGTGACCGGGCCATCGAGATCGCTGAACCAGTCCAGGCTGCGGGCTACGAGGTAGACGAGCGTCGACACGATTGCGGCGCCGAGTTCGAGTGGGCTGGCGCCATGTCCGTGGTCGTGGCCATGACCGTCACTCGAACCCTGGCCATGTTCGGCCTCGGCGTCATGATCGTCGTGCCCGCTGTGGGCACGGCGGCGGAGGCCGAGCTGCTCGAGGGCATCTGATATCGCATCCTCATCGGCAGAGGACTTCTCGTATTCGACGCGCACGACGCCGTCGATCGTGACGGCGGCATCGACGACACCGCGAGTCGAGCGGAGTTGCTGGGTGAAGGCATGTGCTCGTGAGGAGTTGCCGACGCCGTCGACGCGAGCCACGACGTGCCCGTAACGGCCATCGATGGTTGCCCCGGAGGCTCGGACGCGATCGTTCAGGCGCCGGATCGAGACCGCACCAGGAGCGAGATGCATGCAGAGTGTTGCCGACCCGTCTGAGCGGTCGGTGCCGACCACGGTGACGTGGGCCGATTCGACCCCGTCGAGACGCTGCACCGATGCGATGAGTTCCGCCACGCAGCGATCCTCGGCGCCGTGGGCATGCGGAAGGACCACGTCGAGATCGAGTTGCAACGTCTCGCTCATCGATCCGCCTTCCCCTGATGGTTAGTGGTGGACGCGACCGAGTCCAACAGCTCGGCGAGATCGTCACGAACGGGTGCCGGCGCGAACGCAGAGACGTCGGCCCGGCCGGAGTTGCCGGCCGGGAATCGACCGGTCACCGAGCCTGGTGCGGCGACGGCGATCCGGAACAGTTGTCCGGCGATCTCACTCCGATCGCGGGTTCGCCAACCCAACGCCAGCATTGCTGCATGGACTCGCACATGAGGTACGGGCCATGGCTGGGACAGCACGTGCGCATCACCGAGCCCGGCCCATGCCTCCTCGACCTCTCCGGCACTGGAGTTCCGCCGGGCATCGGCGAGCAGTTGACTGATCCGGCGATCCACTTCGGCCGGCGCACGCCACCTCATGAGGCGTCATCCTGGCCATGCGCGACATGCTCGCGCGAGAGATCGAGCACCAGGCGCACGTGGGCGTCGTCGAGTCGATAGAAGACGTTGCGCCCATCTCGCCGGTTGCGCACCGCACCGGCGGCCCGCAGGAGTCGCATCGCCTGGGAGACCTTTGTCTCGGACGTGTCGACGACCGCCGCGATGTCACAGACACACATCTCCCCCGCCTCCAGCAGCGCGTACAGAATCCGCACCCGTGTCGGGTCGCCGAGCAGCCGAAACATCTCCGCCAGGGCTGCGGCTTCGTCAGGGCCGATGAGCGCGCCGGCCACCATGGCGACTCGGTTGTCGTCAACCCGCCGCTCAGCGCACGTCTCTATCTGGGGCGATATCTGCATACCTGTGAAGGTATAGAGCCAGAGCCAGGATGTCAACCGGCGCAGCCGAAGAGCAAAAAGACGCGACGCCGTCCTTGTTTGCGGCGACTACGGCTCCACCACGCACGGCACGGCGGTGGGCAACCGAGGCAGCCGGTTTGGATCGAGCGGAGCGATGTCGGCGTCGTCGGGCACCTGGAGTCCGGTTGCGGAGCTGCAGTCGAAGGTGAGGGCGTAGCCATCACTTTCCGGGGCGGGCCGGGCGACGTCGGC
>CAZEML010000020.1:0-35558 GCA_964513285.1 uncultured Candidatus Nemicrothrix sp. | reverse complement strand
ACAGCTAGTCGTTCAGAGCACCACGCTCGGGTCGGGCACGAGGTCGCGGGCCAGCCACTGCCATGTGCGCCAGCCCATCGAGGGCAGCTCGAAGGACTGGGCGATGTGCTTGGCCATCTCCTCGGAGATTGCCTTGCCGTTCGGTGCCTTCACGTGCACCTCGGCGACCCGTTCGGCGATCACGAACCAGCCGACCGCTTCGGCCGGTGACAGGCCACCGGTGAGGAGCCCGTGGTTGCGGAGGATCACCAAGGTGTTGGTGCCCATCGCCTCGGCGATGCGGTAGCCGCCGTCGGTCGAATCGACCTCGAGATCCTCACCCTCGTACATCGCCTGGTTGAAGACGAACGAGCACGATTCCTGGCTGATCGCCCGGAAGGGCTCGACGTTGGCCGACCACGGCGTCCCGAACGCGGTGTGGACGTGGGCGGCGGAGTTGATGTCCTGGCGGACCTCGAGCAGCGGATGGTGGATGTGATAGCCGGCGAGGTTCGGGGTGGCGTCCATTCGCCCGTCGACGACGCTGCCGTCGGGTCCGATCAGGATCAGGTCGTCGACGGTCGCGTCGCGGAACGGCACGCCGTAGGCGAGCATCCAGAAGCAGTCGCGGCGCTCCGGATCACGGCAGGTGATGTGGCCGTCACCGAGCTGCCCCCACCGCATGGCGGCGAAGATCCGGTAGCCGACGGCGGCTTCCCACTTCCACAGCTCACGCTGGTGATCAGGGTCGGTCGGGCCGTCGGTGCCGGTGCCGTAGGCCAGGGACGAATACAGCGTGTCGGGGTCGAGCGCCATGCCCGGAGCGTAAACGACGAGCTACAGATCGAGCGACTGCTGATCTTGTTCGTGGGCCAGCAACCGTTGCTTGATGTCGAGCCCGCCCGCGAAGCCGGTCAACGCGCCGTTCGCACCGACGATCCGGTGGCAGGGCAGCACGATCGGGATCGGGTTCTTGCCGTTGGCGGCACCCACCGCGCGGAAGGCACCCTTGCGGCCGATGCGCTCGGCCTGTTCGCCGTAGCTCGTGGTCTCGCCGTACGGGACGCTGGCCAGGGCCAACCACGCTTCCTTCTGGAAGTCGGTGCCGATCAGATCGAGAGGCAGGTCGAACGTCTGCCGATCGCCCCGGAAGTACTCGCCGAGCTGTTCGCTCGCCGCGGCGATGACCGGATGCGCATCGTCGAGCAAGGCATCGCCGGCCTCGTCGGCCTGATCCTCCCAGAGGATCTTCCGCACACCGGCGTCGCTGGCGACGATGGTCAGCAGCCCGATCGGTGAGTCGAGCTGGGCTTGATACGTCTCGGTCATGTCGGTGAGTCCGGTCATCACAAGGTCTCCTGAGGGGAAGGATCGTCGAGAGCGAGCGACGCCCACAAGTGTTGGGCAGCGATCGAGCGGTGGGGCGACCACATCGTGGCGCGATCGCGACAGTCGTCTTCTGACGGCAGCTCGTCGTGACCGTCGAGCGTGGCGACCGCCTGGCGGATCCCGAGATCACCGGCCGGGAACACGTCGGCATCGCGGGAGGCCCGCATGGCGACGACCTCCGCCGTCCACGGCCCGATCCCGGGAAGGGCGACGAGCTGCTCGCGCAGATGGGATGGGTCGGCGGCGAAGAGATCGACGCGGCCGTCGAGCACGGCCTCGGCGAGCGTGCCGATCGTGACCGCACGACGACGAGGCATGCCTTCGTCGGCGTCGCCCGCGGCGAGCGGCGCCAGCTGTTCGGGGGACGGGAACAGGTGCGTGAGCCCGAGCGCCGGGGCCGGGAGCGGAGTGCCGTGTCGTTCGACGAGACGTCCAGTGGTGGTCGTGGCGCCCACCACACTGACCTGCTGGCCGACGATGACACGAACGGCGGTCTCGAAACGATCCCAGCCGCCGATCACCCGGAGGTTCGGGCGCCGCCGCACGAGCCGGCCGAGGGCCGGATCGGCGGCCAGGTGCTTGTGCGCGGCGTCGAGGTCATCGTCGAGCCCGAACATGTGCCGGACCCGGGCGACCTCGTCGATGATCGAGTCGAAGGTCGGGAGATGGGCGATGAGTTCGACGGCCTCCGCGCTCGCCGCGAGGTCGATCTCGACGACGCCCGGGTGGCCGCAGGTGTTGACCGTCCGTCGATAGACCGTGCCGTCGAGCGACTCGACGCCCGGAGTGAGACGGGGCTGCAGGTGGGCGACGATCTGATCGACGTCGAGCAGCGAGCCGGTCGGGATCCGCAGTTGGAGTCCGCCGTCGACCGCGAGCACGTCGCGCTTGCGGCGCTTGGCGCGCAGTTCCTTCGGCGTGAAGCGAAAGATCTGCTCCATGACCCGGTTCATCTGACGCACCGATCCGAACCCGGCGGCGCCGGCGATGATCGTCATCGACAGGTCGGTTTCGTCGAGCAGTCGACGGGCGAAGTGGGCGCGGCGGCTCCGGGCCACGAAGTCCGGCGTGGCGCCGACGTGCTGTTCGAAGAGCCGACGGAGCTGACGGGTCGAGTACCCGACTCGATCGGCGAGCGCCGCCTCGTCGAACCGATCGAGGAAGCCGGCGGAGATGAGGCTCACGGCGCCCTGGACCGGGAGCGGCGCATCGGTCGCCTCGACCGAACGCAGGTGCCGGTCGGGCCGACAACGCAGGCACGGCCGATAGCCGGCTGCCTCCGCCGCGATCGGCGCCGGGTACGACGACGTGTTGTGCGGCAGCGGGGTGGCGGAGCACTCCGGCCGGCAATAGATCCCGGTGGTGGCGACAGCTTCGACGGCCATGTCCCGAGTATGCCGGGATCGATCGGACACATTCGGACATCCGCCGCTGCGGGGTTCTGACCGCCGCGTCGGCCAGACTGGCGGGATGCGCCTCTCGGTTCTCGATCAGACCCCGATCCCGGCTGGCTCCACGGCGGGGGAGGCACTGCGGAACTCGATCGACCTCGCTCGCCGGACCGAACGGCTCGGCTACCACCGCTACTGGGTGGCCGAACACCACAACACCCTCGGCCTCGCCGGATCGGCGCCGGAGATCCTCGTCGGCCACATCGCCGAGGCGACCGACTCGATCCGGGTCGGAACGGGCGGCGTCATGCTTCCCCACTACTCGCCGCTCAAGGTCGCCGAGTCGTTCAAGGTGCTGGGTGCGTTGCATCCAGGGCGGATCGATCTCGGTCTCGGGCGCGCACCCGGATCCGACCAGGTCACCGCCGTCGCCCTGAGCCAGGTGAAGCAGCCGCCGTCGGCTACCCACTACCCGGCGATGGTCGCCGAGCTCGACGGGTGGCTGCGCAACGCCCTTCCCGAGGAGAGCCCGTTTCGTGGTCGGGTCACCGCCACCCCGGTCGTCGAGGAACCGCCGCCCATCTGGCTGCTCGGTTCGAGTCCCGACTCCGCCGCGCTGGCCGCCCACTTCGGTCTTCCGCTCGCCTTCGCCGACTTCATCACGATGAGCGACGGACCGTCGATCGCCCAGGCCTACCGCCGCCAGTACGACCCTGAAGCCCGGAACCCCGAGCCCTACGTCCTGATCGCTGCGAGCGTGATCTGCGCCGAGACCGACGAGGAGGCCGAGGCCCTCGCCGAACCGGTCAAGCTCTGGCGCCAGCGCGGCTTGAGTGGGCCGATCCCGAGCCCGGAGGAGATCGCGGCGCACCGGCCCGGCCCGCTCGACATCCCGGCCCAGCGCAAGCCGATGATCGTCGGCTCACCGGCCACGGTGAAGGCCGGCGTCGAGGAGATGGTCCGGGCGTACGGGGCCGACGAGTTCATGGCGGTCACGATCGTGTGGGGCCACGAGGATCGCGTCCGGAGTTACGAGCTGCTTGCCGAGGCGTTCGCCCTGTGACGACGCGCCGCGCGCTCGTCGCCCTCTGCCTCCTCGCCGCCGGCTGTACCGGTTCGAGCGACGAGACGGCGTCCGAGCCGGCCGAGACGCAACCGCCGACCACGTTCGAGGATCAGCCCGAGTCCCTCACCACGGTTCCCGACGAGGTGATCCCCACCACCGAAGCACCGACGACGACGATCACCACCCCGCCGTTGTCGGGGGTGACCGCGGCCGATCTCTGCGCCGGGGCGACGCTCGTCGAGCCGGCGCCGGAGATCGACACCGACCTGCTCCCGGAGACGTCGGGCGTCGCCTACTCCCGCACCCATCCCGGCCGGATGTACGCCCACAACGACTCGGGGAACTTGCCACGGCTCTTCGGCATCGGTCCCGAGTCGACCATCGACTTCGTCTGGTCGATCGACGCCGCGCTACTCGACTGGGAGGACATCGCCGTCGCCGGTTCGACGCTGTACCTGGCCGACTTCGGCGACAACCTGCACCTGCGGCCCACCGTCCGGATCCTCCGGGTCGACGAGCCCGACGGCAGCACTGCCACGCTCGCCGAACCCGACATCTTCTCCTTCACCTACGAGGAGCACGCCTACGACGCCGAGACCCTGATCGTCGAACCCGACGGCAGTCAGGCCGTGATCGTCAGCAAGGGGCTCGACCGGCCCGGGACCATCTTCGAGCTTCCGCTCGACGAGCCGTCGACCGTGCCTCCCGTGTTGACCCCGGCCGGCGGGCTCACCCTCGGCCTGATCACCGCCGGTGACATCACCACGGACGGTGCGGTCATCGGTCTGCGGCAACCCAACCGGATCCTGCTGTGGGATCGGGCCCCGGGCGCCACCATCGCGGAGACGATCCAGACCGACACCTGGTGTGAGGCACCGTCTGCGGAGGAACGACAGGGCGAGGCGTTCGCCTTCCATCCCGATGGGCGGGGCTACACCACGCTCTCGGAACGCGAGTCGGCCACCCGCAACGACTTCCGCTTGGCCGGCTCGTGAGCGGCGACGCCATCGTCATCGCCCTGCTCGCGATCCTCGCCGGATCGATGGTCAAGAGCATCAGCGGGATGGGCCTGCCGCTCATCGCGGTTCCGGCGATCACCTTCGTCGCCGATGTCGAGACCGCGGTCGCGGTGATCGCCATCCCGAACCTGCTGATCAACGCGACGATGGCGTGGCGAGCTCGCGACACCGCGCCCGAGACCCGCGATCTGCCGATGCTCGGCGTCACCGGGTTCATCGGTGGGGTCGTCGGCACGTTCGCCCTCGTGTCGTGGAGCGAGGAACCGCTCGTGGCGATCCTGGTCGCCGTCGTCGCGATCTATGTGATCACCTACCTCCGATCACCCGACTTCCGGATCGGCTCGACCGCGTCGCGTCGGCTCGCGCCGTTCGTCGGCACCAGCGCCGGGCTCCTCCAGGGCGCGATCGGTATCTCCGGACCGGTCGTCGGCTCGTGGATCCACAGCTACCGACTCCAGCGCCGCGCCCACATCTTCTCGGTCACGACGATGTTCACCCTTGCCGGCGCATCGCAGCTGGTGACGTTCCTCGTCCGCGGCGACCTCGATGGCCGGTGGACCGTCGCCCTCCTCGGATGCATCCCCGCGCTCGCCACGATCCCGCTCGGCGAGCGACTCCGCGACCGCTTCAGCTCTGAGGGCTTCGACCGCTTCATCGTCGCGACGATCGCGGTGACGGTCACCGCCCTCGCGATCCGAACCTTCGTCTGAACGCTCAGACGAACTGCGGCGTGAAAAGCGTCGAATCGAGTTCGGAGTCCCACCCCGGCTCGGAGAACAACGACGCGCCGAGCCGCCCGAGCTCGTCGCTCGACTTCGCGGCCGAACCATTGCCGGCGATCGCGACGCCGACGCCGTCCTCGACCAACCCGATGTAGGGCATCCCGGTCGGCGTTCCCGTGATGACACACGGTGAGGTGGTGATGTCGCCGAGCGGGGCGTCGGGCAGCAGCGCCCGCAGGTTGTTGGTCAGACAGTCGATCTCGTTGGGATCGCCGTCGCCGTGGAACCACTCGGTGAGATCGCCGGGCTCGAGGAGGATCGTCTCCTTGAGGTTGCCGCCGATCTTGATGCGGACCGAACCGTCGGGGTACTCGACCGGCGGGACCCAGTAGATCTCATGCACCCGATCGTCGGGAGGTTGATCGAGGATCAGGCTCGGGATCCGCCCGTCGTCCGCGAGCCGGGCCATCACGATGCTGCGAGCCCGGCGCTCGACGTCGAGCGTCCAGTCGAACAACTCCGAACCGAAGGCGCCGGTCGCCAACAGGATCTGGGCCGCCTCGATCGACCCGAACGGACCCGAGATCTCGAACCCCTCGGAGCGTCGCTCGACGCCCGTGACCGCCGCATCGATGACGACCCCGCCCGCCGCCGCGGTGAGCGCGGTCTGGGCGGCGACGAGCCGACGCGGGTTGATGTGGCCGGCGGGCGCGCCCTCGTGCACGATGCCGAGGCCGTTCTCGATCGCGATGCCCGTCTCGGCGCGAGTCCAGTCGGCGTCGACCAGGCGGGCGTCGCTCCCCCACTCGGCGGCTCGGGTCACCCAGTCGGCGGCGTCGGGGTAGGCGACGATCACGCCACAGGCGGTGTGGAACCCGATGCCACTCCGCGCTTCGATGTCGCCGTAGCGAGCACATGACTTGGCGGCGACCTCGGTCCACATCTCGTTGCGGCCGGCGATCCGGGTGATGCGTCCCTGGTCGGGATGCGACGAGAACGGGCCGTCGCTCGTGCGGCGATCCGCGGGCTCGCCGGGCCCGATCAGTGCGACCGATCGGCCCGACTCCGCCAGGTGACGACCGGCCCCGGAGCCGATCAAGCCTCGGCCGATCACGGCCACGTCCACACGGGTGGTGCTCATCGCCGCAGACTAACGAGGCTCGACGACCGGCGAGTACCGTCCGGGCCATGCAGGACCTCACAGGCAAGACCGCCGTCATCACCGGAGCCGCGAGCGGGCTGGGCCGATCCTTCGCCAACCGCTTCGCCCGGGCGGGCATGAACATCGTGATGTCGGACATCGAGGCGCCCCGACTCGACGAGGCGGTCGCCGAGGTTGCCGCCCACGGCACCCAGGTGCTCGGGCAGGTGACCGACGTGGCCGACGGCGACTCGATCGACGAGCTGGCCGACCGCGCCTTCAACGAGATGGGCGGCGTGCACGTCCTCTGCAACAACGCGGGCGTCGCCGGTACCCGAGGCGGTCCCGAATTCGTCAACACCGGCGCCTGGGAGTGGGTGATGAACGTCAACTTCTGGGGCGTCGTCCACGGCCACCGGGCGTTCCTTCCGCGCATGATCGAGCAGGGTGAGGGTCACGTGGTGAACACCGCATCGATGGCCGGCCACCTCCCGGGCCACTCGCCGTATTCCGCGAGCAAGTGGGCGGTCGTCGCCATCACCCACGGGCTCTACAACGAGATGGTCGCTCAGCAGACCGGCATCGGTGTCTCGTGCCTGTGTCCGGGCTGGGTCCGTACCGACATCGCCACCTCGGACCGCAACTCCCCCGAATCCGCCGCACCGCCGGCGTTGTACGAACCCACCGAACGCCAGCGGGCCGCCCAAGAGTTCGTGGAAGCCGCGCTCGAGGGCGGGATGGACCCCGACGAGGTCGCGGGTCTCGTCCACGACGCGGTGATCGGCGACCAGTTCTGGATCTTCACCCACCAGGACATGGTCGAGGTGCTCGCCGACAAGCACGACTCGATCATGCAGGGCCGCAACCCGACCGTCTTCGGAGCCTTCAGCCTGCCCGACTGACCGGGCGGGTCGGCTCAGGCCCGGAAGTGATCGACCGCGGCCCGGTCGAACGTGAACCCGTGGCCGGGCCGATCCGGCACGACGAGCTGACCGTCGTCGAGCTCGGGGGCCTCGTTGAAGAGCGGCTGGAACCAGTCGATCGACTCGATCGTGCGGCAGTGGGCGTGGCTGCCGCCGATGGCGAGCGAGTACTCGGTGAAGAAGTGCGACGAGATCGGCACGTTCGCGGCGGCCGATGCGGCCGCCGCGGCCCGGAACTCGCTGTAGCCGCCGACCCGCTGTAGGTCGGGCATCAAGACATCGACGGAGCCGGCGTCGAGGTACTGCTGCATGCCGAACTTGGTGTATTCGGTCTCGCCGGAGGCCACATCGATCGGGATGGCGTTGCGCACCATCGCGTGACCGCGGAAGTCGGCCGCGGCGACCGGCTCCTCGAACCAGGTCACCCCGGCGTCGGCGAGCGCCAGTCCGCGCCGGATCGCCTCCTTGGGCTCGAACGCCTGGTTGGCGTCGGTGTAGACGGCGATGTCGTCGCCGAGCTCGGACTGCACGATGCGAATCCGTTCGAGGTCGGTCGCGAGGTCGTGCCCGACCCGGATCTTCACGGCCCGGAACCCGAGTTCGGTGAAGCGCTGCGCCTCCGACACGAGGGTCTCGGTGGAGTCGCTGAGCCAGAAGCCGGCCGATGCGTAGGCGTCGACCCGGTCGGTGACCGCTCCCCACATCCGGTGAAGCGGGAGTTCGACCGTCTTGGCCGCCGCATCCCAGACCGCGGTGTCGATCGCGGAGAAGCCGGCGACGGTCACGCCCTTGTGCCCGGTCGGGTTGATCGCCGACCAGACATCGGCCCAGATCCGGCCCGCCTCGAAGACCGACCGACCGACCGCGTAGCGAGCCAATCCCTTCACCATCTCGTCGAACGCACGGATGCGATCACCGTCGATGGTGAAGCAGAAGCCCTCGCCGGTGACACCGTCGGAGGTCCGGATGCTGACGAGCACGCACCCGACCGACTCGATCTGATGGATCGACGTACCGACCGGGCGCGTCAGGGGAACGAGGACGACGTCGGTGTCGACCGCCTCGATCACGGGCTCCGACACGGGTTACTGCTTGAAGCCGGGATCGAGCTTCTCGCAGAGGCGCATGAGCGCGGGCCACTCGTACTGGCCGAGCGGGAAGTGGTCGTACTGCCGCTTCGACAGCTCCCAGATCTCCTTGGGACCGGGGTCGAGTTCGAGCCCGGAGCCGGCGGCGGCGAGCAGCGCCCGGCAGCCACGGATCAGGTAGTGCATGACCATGAACGCCTCGCCGGCGGTCTCGCCGACGGTGAGGAAGCCGTGGTTGCGCATGATCAGCGCCCGCTTGCCTTCCATGTTCGCGGCGAGCCGCTCGCGCTCCTCGAGGGTGAGCGAGAGGCCTTCCCAGTCGTGGTAGCCGATGTCGCCGTAGAGCATCGACGTGTCCTGCACAAGGTGCTGGAAGCCGTCCTTCAACGCAGTGACAGCGAGCGCTTCGGGCACGTGGGCGTGGAACACCACCTTCCACTGGGGGAAGTCGTTGTGGATCGCGCCGTGGATCACGAACCCGGCGGTGTTGACGTCGGCCGGGCCCTCGAGCACGTTGCCGTCGGCGTCGATCTTGATCAGGTTCGAGGCGGTGACCTCGTCGTAGAGCAGGCCGAACTTGTTCAAGAAGAAGTCGTGGTCGCTGCCCGGAACCCGCATCGTGATGTGGTTCCAGATCGTGTCGTCGTAGCCGAAGTGAGCCGACAGGCGGTACATCGCGGCGAGGTCGACGCGGGCCTGCCACTCGTCGCCGGCGTAGCTGCCGGAGTTGACGGACTCGAAGTCCTCGGCGACGACTTCGCGCGGCTGCTGGGTATCGGTCATCTCTGGTCTCCCGATCAGGATTGTTCGCTGAAGATCAGCTCGTTGGCGGTCTCGGTCATCTGGGCGGCCAGCAGGTGCGGCGCGGCAGATCCATAGTGTGCCTCAGCGGCGGCGTAGCGCTCGGCGACGCGGGCCATGAAGGGCAGGTCGGCCTCCATCGTGGAGGCCATCTCCATCGCGAGCCGCATGTCCTTCGCGGCGAGGGCGATCGAGAACGACTCGTCATAGGTACCGGCGACGATCTCGGGGCCATAGACGTCGGCGACGTAGCTGCGGCCGGCACTCTTCTGGATCAGCTCGCACATCTTGGCCGGAGCGACACCGCCCTTGACGCCGAGCATCAGCGCCTCGACGAAGGTGACGGTCTGGGTGTAGCAGAGGGTGACCTGGGCGATCTTGGCGACGTAGCCGGCGCCGTGCGGACCGAGGTGGTCGACGTTGGACCCGATCGCCTCGAAGATCGGCATGCAGGTGGCGACCGCTTCGTCGGGCCCGCCGACGTAGACGCTGAGGGTGCCGGCGGCTGCCCCTTCGGGCCCGCCGGAGACCGGCGCATCGATCACGGTGATGCTCCGCTCGCCTGCCGCGGCGCCGATCGATCGGGCCGTGTCGAGATCGTTGGTCGACAGGTCGATCCAGATCGTGTCGGGTCGCATCGCGGCGAGGAGGCCGTCCTCGCCGAGCCCGGCGGCGGCGATCTGGCGGGGGCCGGGCAGCGAGCTCATGACGACGTCGGCCATCGCCGCGCCCGTGCGCGGGGACTCGGCCGCGGTGCACCCGTTGGCGACCGCCTCGGTCATGCGTTGCTCGTCGAGGTCGAAGGCGAGGACGTCGAAGCCGGCCCGGGCCAGGTTGGCGGCCATGCCGCCGCCCATGTGGCCGACGCCGAGGAAGAAGATGGTGGTCACGCGGGGGTCTCCACATGGGTCTTGTAGAAGCGGCCCGGGACGAGCCGGCGTTTGCGGCGCACCATCGTCAGGCCGGGCGACTGTCGGGACGGGACGAGCAGGATCGCGACGAGCACGAGGAGACCGGCGACGCCCTGCTGCCAGGTCAGCGCTTCGTCGAACCACAACCAGCCGACGAAGAACATCATCGGGAGCTCCGTCGAACCCGCGACCGCGGCTCGCGCCGGCCCGACGCGAGGGGCGGCGGCGGAGTACATCCACTGGGGGCCGATGGCGGTGAAGAGGGCGATCCCGAGCGCCAGCGCCCAGGTCGTGAATCCGGATGGAATCGACTCGTCGAAGGACTGGGTGGCCATGATCGGCAGGAGACCGACGGTCGACCCGAAGGCGATCGGCGCGACCCGTTCGATCGGCCGGAGCGACGCGAGCCGCTCGGTGAGCACGGCCACCGCAAAGCCGAAGGACAACGGCGCAGCGAAGGCGACGACGAGCACCTCGGTCTCACCGCCCAACTCGGGGCCCATCGCGACGATCGACGCGGCGAGCACGATCAGGCCGGCCACCATCGCCCTCGAGGTGGGCCGCTGCCGGAAGAGCAGCCACGCGAGGACGATCGCGAAGAGCGGGTAGCTCATGTAGATGACGCCAGCGGTGGAGACCGGAACCACCTCGACGGCGCGGACGTACGCCGTCCACCCAAGGCCCATGCCGAGTCCCGCAGCCAGCGCCCACAGGGTCGCCTGGCGCCGAACCGGATCAAATCGCAGGAGACGGAAGAGCACCACCGCGCCGAGCAAGTTGCGGTAGAAGCTCACCGACACGGCGCTCAGGCCGGCATCGGTCAGCTCGCGTGCGAACACCGGGACCGACCCCATCAGGATCGATGTCAGCACCACCAACAATGTGGCGGTGCTGGTGCTCATCCCACCGTCGTCGGGCGTTGGCCGCGCTTCGGGCCGAGTGTCGGTTTGCATTCGGCCTCCTCACCACGACGCGGCACCCGAGACTGGACGAGCGTTCAGTCGAAGTGTACGACCAGACTGAACGAACGTCCAGGGTCGGATTTCTCTCGCCAGACGGTCTCCTCGTCGATGATGGGGACGTTTCCGTGCGCAGATGCGCCTCACCCGCCGTGGAGCCGTGAACCCCGACCTCGACCCCGCCGACGCCTTCCCGACGTGGCTCGATGCGGCGCGCACCGGCAGCGCCGACGGGTTCGCCGCGATCTATGACTGGCTCGGGCCCGAGATCAAGCGGTTCGCGGTCGCCCGAGGCGCCCGCGACGCCGATGCCGTCACCAACGACGCGTTCG
Source organism: uncultured Candidatus Nemicrothrix sp. (assembly GCA_964513285.1). GTDB lineage: Bacteria > Actinomycetota > Acidimicrobiia > Acidimicrobiales > Aldehydirespiratoraceae > UBA11606. The sequence continues at coordinate 23,837 of CAZEML010000020.1, read as the reverse complement.
TCGCCGCCTTCCGACGGCTCGGTGACTTCGACGGTGGCCATGCCGCCTTCCGCTCGTGGATCTACGCGATCGCCCGCAACGGCCTCATCGATGCCCACCGCGCCGAACAGCGCCGGCCACCGATGGCCGGTGAGGACGGCGACGACGACCGGATCTGGGCACCGTCCGCGGAGGAGACCGCGCTCGACGGCGTCGCCGATGCACGCGCCACCGAACTGCTCGCCGGGCTGACCGATGCCCAGCAGGAGGTCATCATCTTGCGGGTCGTCAACGGCCTCACCCTGCAGGAGACCGCCGACGCGGTGAAGCGCCCCGTCTCGGCGGTCAAGCGGCTCCAGGCGCGGGCGCTCGGACAGATGCGCCGAAGAATTCGCGACGAAGAGGTCTCCTGATGACCGACCGAGACGTACCCGGGGATGACATGACCACCCACGAGTTCTCCGATGACGACGCCGAGGCGATCATCTCGGGTTCCGCCGCTGGCGAACCCGAGCTCGGCGCTGCGCTCGACGACCTCCGCTCCGCCTTCGCTGCGATCGAACCCCCGACCGCAGCCGGGGCGTTGACGGAATTCATCGTGCGCGGCGCGGATCCGGCGCCGGTGACCGCAGGTGCGGCTGCGGTCCCGCTCATCGAGCCCATCGTGGAACCCACCCCCACCAGGAGACATCCCGTGCTTGCTTCCCTTTCCGCCTTCGCCGGTACCGCACCCGGCAAGATCTGTATCGGCGCCTCGGTCGCCGCTGCGTCGGTCGGTGGCGCGACCGCCGTCGGCGTCGACACCCCGATCAGCCCGCTCTTCGACGACGACGCGGCCGTCGTCACCGAGAACACCGAACCCGACACCGACCTCGTCGACGTCGACGACCCGACCGAGGAGCCCGAGGTCGTGACCCAGAGCGAGGACGACGACGCGGCCCTCGATCCCGCCGCCGAAGACGACGATGACCTCGACGACGCTGATGACGCGGACGATTCCGACGACAGCGACGACGCCGATGACGCTGACGACGCCGACGACTCGGACAGCGACGACGCTGACGACAGCGACGACGCCGACGACGCCGATGATTCCGACGACGCTGACGATTCCGACGACGGCGAATCCGACGACTCGGACAGTGACGACGCCGACGACGCCGATGATTCCGACGACGCTGACGATTCCGACGATGACGAGGCCGACGACGATTCGGACAGCGACGACGCCGACGACTCGAACGACAACGCCGCCGGCTCGGCGACCGTGACCCACAGCGTCGACGGCGTCGGCGCCGTGTCCTTCACCTACGCCGACGGCGTGTGGACCCTCACCAGCGCGAGCCCGGCCGGCGACTGGGCCGTCGACGAGGCCTACATCGACGGCGACGGTGTCGACGTCCGGTTCGTCAACGGACCCGTCGAGGTCGACGTCGACGCCGAGATCGAGGACGGTCAGATCCGGGTTCGGGTCCGCACCGAGAACGACGACACCGACGAACGGACCGAGACGTTCACGTCCTACCCGCTCTCCTGACGGCCGCCCTCCGTCAGGAACTGGAGGAGGGTTCCCAGAGGGGATAGCTCGACAAGACCTCGACACCGCCTGAGGTCACCCGCACCATCTGTTCGAGCTTGACGCCCTGGGAGCCCTGCTCCGCCCCCACATAGCTCTCGACCGACAACACGACGCCGTCCTCCAGCTCCCCGTCGTAGCCCGTCCATTCCCAGTCCTGGGGATACGGGATCTTCGGGTACTCGTCGGTCATGCCCACCCCGTGGAACGCACAGGCGTACCGGTTGGCGATGAACTCCGGCGGGTGCTGCAACACCGAGTTGGACAGCTCGGCGAACGACGCCCCGACGTGCAGCAGCGACATGTTGTGGTTGATCTCATCGAGCGCCCGCTTGTACAGGTCGCGCTGCTCGACGGTCGGCTCGGCATCACAGACCCACGTGCGGGAGATGTCGGCGCAGTAGCCGTAAGGCCCGATCATGTCGGTGTCGAAGGCGACCATGTCGCCGGTCTCGATCCGACGGTGACTCGCCTCCTGGTACCACGGGTTGGTGCGAGGCCCCGAGCAGAGCATCCGGCCGTCGATCCAGTCACCGTCGTGAGCGATGTTGGCCTGATGCAGGATCGAGAACAGCTGGTTCTCGGTGATGCCCGGCTTCAACGCGCGCTCCATGAGCGTCATGCCGTACTCGGCGACCGCGATCGAATAGTCGAGGGCGATCATCTCGAGGTCGGTCTTACGACTCCGGGCGAGCTCGAGCGTGGGTTCGGCATCGAAGACGTTGAGCCCGATGTCGGCGAACGCTCGATGGCCGCTCGGGGTGGTCCGCTCGATGCCGATCGAGGCCCGCGAGTCGTAGCCGAGCTGTTCGACGGCGATCTCGATGTCGGTGCCGAAGCGATCGGCGGCGATCGAGAGATCGAGGCCGGCGTCGAAGCTGGTGATCGCGTGCGACCGGCGCGACACCTCGACGAGGGCGAGATCGTCGATGTAGGCGCCGTGCATGATGATCGGGCCGACGAGCGGCACGATCGCGTAAGCGGACGGAATCCGGCTCTGGAACGACGAGTAGGCCCGGTAGCCGGTGGCGTACCGGATACTGACCGGGTTGGTGAGGACCAGAACCTCCAGCCCGTCGACCAGCATCGTCCCGCGCAGGTTCTCGAGCCGTTCGGCAGCCAGCAGGTTCTCGTCGATCTCAGGCGACGGCAGCAGTTCGATCGGGTCGGACACGAGCGCGCAGACTAGACGTTTGTTCAGTCGTGAGTAACGTCCGGGCATGCCGGAACGTCGTGCCCGCAACGTCGTCGTGATCTGCTCCGACGAACACAACGCCCGCTGCCTCGGCGCAGCCGGCCATCCTCACGTCCGAACGCCCAACCTCGACGCCTTGGCGGCCCGCGGCACGCGCTTCGAGAACGCCTGGACACCCTCCCCCATCTGTGTGCCGGCGCGGGCCTCGATGGCGACCGGTCGATGGGTCCACGATCTCGGCGCCTGGGACAGTGTGCAGGCCTACACCGGAGAACAGCCCGGATGGGCCCACGACGTGCGGGCCGCCGGGGGCCACGCCGTCTCGGTCGGCAAGCTCCACTACCGCAAGGAGGAGGACGACTTCGGCTGGACCGAATCGATCTGGCCGATGCACATCGTCAACGGCGTCGGCTGGGTGCAGGGCCTTCCCCGCAAGAACCCGTTCCCCTACGAGCAGGCGAAGGAGATGGCCGCCGACTGCGCCATCGGCGAGTCGAGCTACACCCGGTTCGACACGGTCGTCACCCGCGACGCCGTCGAGTGGATCGACACCAACGCGGCGGGCGACCGTCCCTTCGCCCTCTTCGTGTCGCTGGTCGCGCCGCACTTCCCCCTCGCGGTGATGGAGGAGTACGTCGCTCCGTACCTCGACCTCGACCTCCCGCTCGAGATCCCGCGCCAGCCGCTCGACCATCCGGCGGTCGCTGGGCTGGCTCGCGGGATGCCGTACCACGAGGCGTTCGACGAGGAGCGCACGAGATTCGGCCGCCAGCTCTACCTCGGCCTGTGCACCTGGCTCGACCACAACGTCGGTCAGGTGCTCGCCGCCCTCGATCGGGCCGGTGTCACCGACGACACGACGATCGTCTACACGACCGACCACGGCGACATGATCGGCAACCGAGGTCTGTGGGCGAAGTCGTACATGTACCAGGACAGCATTCGGGTCCCGATGATCGTGGCCGGCCCCGACGTGCCCGTCGGCGTGGACGAGACCACGGCGGTCAACCTCGTCGACCTGCACTCGACCATCGTCGAGACCGTCGCGCCCGACGCGGTCGACGATCGGGCCGGCCGCTCACTCGTCGAGCTCGCCAACCATCCCGATCCCGACCGGGTCAACTTCACCGAGTACCACGACGGTGGATCGATCACCGGCAGCTTCGCCGTGCGGTTCGGCGCGATGAAGTACGTGCATCACGTGGGGTACGAACCCGAGCTGTACGACCTCGCCACCGACCCCGACGAGCTCCACGACCTGGCGCCGGACCCGGCCTACGCCTCCGACCTGGCCGAGGGCGAGGCACAACTGCGAAGCATCGTCGATCCCGACGACGCCAACGCCCGCGCCTTCGCCAGCCAAGAGGCGCTCATCGCCGAGTTCGGTGGCCGCGACGCGTTGCTCGAGGCATTCCACTTCGACCACACGCCGGTGCCGGTCGACTGACCCACCGGTACCGGCCGCGTCAGATCGAGTGGCTGCGCATCTGGTAGCGGTTCGTCGAGATCGCGACGACGTTGCCGTCGGTGTCCTTGAGCTCCATCACCAGGTCGTAGTCGGCCTTGCCGTGCTCGTCGGCAGCCGCGGCGATCGCCGCTGCGTCCTCCTCCGACATCGACGCCTCCACCGTGATGTCGGTGCCGGCGAACTTACGGAACGAGATGTCGACGCCTTTCACGATCGGGTAGTACTTCGACGCGTCGAACGTGGTGGAGAACAGCGTGCCGCCGGGGAACTCCGCGAGGGCGAACAACGCTCCGGCGTACATCGTGCCGATGTGGTTGCCGTTGCCCTCGATCGGCATCCGCAGCACCACCCGTCCCCGTTCGGCCTCGACGACCTCGACTCGGGTCTGGGCCGCCATCGGCACCGACGAGCGGGTCGCCTCGGTCAGGCGATCGACGTCCCAGGTCTTGTCATCGGTCATCAGCTGGCTCCTTCGGGGGCGAACTCCAGCACCTGCTGGTAGGTCGGACGGTTGGTGGCCCGGAAGTCGTTGGGGATGAGACCGGGCTCGAAGATCTGCCGGGTGCCTTCACGTCGCCACGCCGACAGGTCGGTGCCGAGCTCCGCGGCTTCGGCCCGCACGGCGGTGTCGATCGCGGCCCACAGGTCGGCGCTGCACGTCGCGAGATCGCCGGCCCCGCAGTACTGGACGTTGAACGCCCCCTCGACCGGCGCGCCGAGCAGGGTGCGGAGGTCCTTGTCGACCAGGCTCAACATCGAGATGCCGCGGAAGTCCATGTCGTCGGCGACGGCGTCGCCGAGCACCGGGGCGATGGCCGCCTCGATCAGCGACTGGTAGATCGTCTGATAGATGCGGGTGGCGGGCTCGTCCCAGTCGCCGTCCTCGTCGACGTCGATCTGTGGGGCGTCGTCGGCGACCCATGCGTCGATGATGGCCACGGCTTCGGCGGCGAGGTCCGATGGCGCGTCGCCGGCGGCGAGCACCTCGCTGATCACCGGCCACACCGGGGCGGTGGTGTCCTCGGTCGCCGCCCGGTTCATCACCCCGACGACCTCTTCGAGCGAGGCGTCGGCATCCCAGCCGTCGAAGTTCTCGACGCGGTGCCACGAGCCGTACAGGTTGCTGTCGCTGTGCATGAAGCCCGGCGCGGCCTGGTTGTTCCAGTTCAGCAGCCGGCCGTCGGGATGGGAGGAGCCGTGCGGATGGTCCTCGAGGTCGAGGAAGCCCTGCCACTCGTACTCGCCGGTGCCGAGCGTCGGGAGCCGACGGTCGAGGCCCTCGGCCCGGACCGGCAGATGACCCGAGGCGAAGTAGGCGATCGAGTCGCGGTTGGCGTACCCCCAGTTGAAGGTGAAGCCGAACTGGTTCGCCGTCTCGTAGAACGCCTCCGGTGTGGGGGCGTCGCCCTCGGTCATGTCCTTCAACGCCGCGAGGTTGAGCCCGTCGCGACCGAACGTCGACCGCTGGCGAGTCAGCGCCACCGCCTGACCGTCCCAGAAGGCCGTGCCCACCACCGCGCCGTGCACCGACGTGGGGTACGAGAGCTCGAGATCACCGATCGTGCCGGCGTTGAAGGTCTCGAACGGCACGCATTCGCCGTCGAACTCGTAGTGCCCGGACGTCCGGCTCGGCTCGCTGCCATCGGGCTCGCAGAGCACCTCGACGAAGACGTCGCGCACGTCGAGCCCGGCCGAGGTCAGGCTCCAGGCGTAGTCCTCGGTGCGTCCGATCAGCAGGTACATCGCCAGGCCGGGAACCGCGGCGCCCTGCGCCTTGATGCCGGGCCCGTCGAGATGCATCTGCATCACGATCTCGGGGTAGAAGTAGCCGAGCTGGGGCCCCATGACGGCCAAGGTCGTCTCGTTGGTCGACGCCTCGGGCGACACGATCAGCCAGTTGGAGGCTTCTTGATCGGGCGGGTCGCCGGCCGCGTCGACGGCGAACGACACCGGGATCGGGAAGGCGTTCTCTTCGACGTTGAACGGGTCGTAGGACACGATCGTGTCCTCGTCGAGCACGACCGATCCGGTCACGTCGCCACCGGTGAACGTGCCGTACTCGAAGCGCTCGGTCAGCGTCGTCGGCGCTTCGGGGTCGTCGGTCTGGAGGAAGTCCTCCCAGATCGCTCGGCCCTGGTCGGGTCCGTAGCGATCGATCAGCGCCGCCAGGAACTGGGAGTTCGCCGCCTCGCCACCGCCGCCGGCGCCGAAGATCGACCCGATGAACGCGGTCACTGCGATCACGTCGTTGACCGTGGCCGGAGCGAGGTCGATGTCGTTCGCCTGCCAGTAGGCGGTGAGCCCGTCGGCGTAGGCCTGGGCATCGTCGATGATCTGCTGTCCCTCGTCGCCGTAGGTGTCGAGGATCAGCTGCACCTGCTCGTCGACGAGCGCTTCGGCCTCGGCACTCGGAACGAAGGGTGTGGCGCTGAGCACGAGGTCGAAGGCGTCGATCCCGGGGATGTCGGCGATCGCGGCGCGGGCGGGGCCGCGGCCGACCTGCATGAAGAAGCCGCGATCGCGAGCGGTGACCCAACCGGCAGCGAAGGCGAGACCCTCGCGGGTGTCGGCGACGATGTGGGCGACCCCGAAGTCGTCGTAGGTGACCGTGACGTCGTCTCGCCCGACGTCTTCGACGCGGGTCGGTCCGACCGGCTCGAAGTCCATCTCCAGGAACAACGAGTCGAGGTCGGCGTCGTCGATGTCGTCACGCAACGGGGTCAGACCGTCGTAGAGGGCGATCTGATCGGTCGACTCGTCGGTGAGCACGGGGAAGCCGCCGTAGTTGCCGGGCGGAAGGACGTAGTACGCCCGATCTTCGGTGATCGCCGGAGGCGCTTCGGTCGTGGTGGTCGTGGTCGCCGGCGCCTCGGTCGTCGTGGTCGTCTCGGGCGCCTCGGTCGTGCTCGGCGGTGCGGCATCGTCGTCATCGCCGCCGGAACACGCGGCGGCGATCAGTGCGAAGGCCACGAGCAGCGCGGCGGCACCCCTTCGGCGTCGAGCAGACATCGAAATCCCCCTCTTGCGCCGGCTCAGTCGGCCGGCGCGTCCACCATCACCATTACTTCATCGAGGGGCTTGCGGTCGAAGTCCGGGACCTTCACACCGGGCAGCGGGTACCCGATCGGGAACATCACGAACGGTCGCTCGTTGTCGGGGCGGCCCAGCACGCGGGTGAGAAAGGCCATCGGCGACGGCGTGTGGGTGAGCGTCGCCAACCCCATGTTGTGAAGGGCGGCGATGAACATGCCGGCGGCGATGCCACAGCTCTCCTTCACGTAGTAGTTCTTGCGCGTCTCGCCGTCGGGGCGCCGCTCGAAGCGTTCCTCGAAGAGCACGACGATCCACGGGGCGTACTCGAGGAACTCCTTGTGGTGGTCGGTGCCGAGCGGGGCGAGCGCTTCTTGCCACTCGTCGTTCATCCGGGACTCGAGGTAGTTGACCCGCTCTTCCTCCTCGGCGGCGGCTCGGATCGCTCGCTTCACGTCGAGCGACCGGGTCGCGACGAACCGCCACGGCTGCTTGTGCGCGCCCGACGGCGCGGTCGACGCGGTGCGAATCGCCGACTCGATCAGGGCCTGCGGGACCGGTCGATCCGAGAAGAGACGAGGGCTGCGCCGGCGCTCCATCAGGGCCTCGAAGTCGGCCGCTCGACGGGCCATCTCCTCGGGCGGCAGCTCCTCGAACCCGAGGGGCCGGTACGGGTGGGCGGCCTCGAGTTCAGGGGACGGATACGGATGCTCGTAGACGGGTTCGGGATGATCCACGTGCGCATCGTGCCAGACTCGGTCCCTGTGAGCTTCTCTGAGACCCAGGAACAGATCCTCGACGCGACGATGCAGGTGATCGTCCGCGACGGGCTCGACTCCACCAGCATGCGCGCCGTGGCGGAGGAGGCCGAGGTGTCGCTCGGGCTCCTCAGCTACCACTTCGACGGCAAGGAGCAGTTGGTCGTCGCCGCGTTCCAGCGCGCCACCGAACGGCTGATGGACCTCATCGACGAGGAGATGACGGCCGCCGGTGACGACCCGCGCGCTCGACTTCGTGCCGCGCTCCAGTCGTGGTTCGACCCGAGCTTCAGCGATCCTCAACACCTGGAGATGTGGCTCGCCATCTGGGCCGTGTCCCGCACCAACGACGAGGTCGCCGCCGTCGAGCGCGATCTGTACGACCGCTGCGCCGCCCAGCTCGCCAGCGCGATCGCCGACGTCGACCCGTCCCTCAGCCCCGACGCGGCGAGCCGCCGCACCACCGATCTCCTGGCCCTGCAGAACGGGCTCTGGATCAACTGGAACCGCTGGGGCGACCGAGACGCACTCGAGCGCGGCCTGCGCCTCTGTGAGGCGATCGGCTTCGGAGAGGTCGAATGAGCGGTCGGCTCGACGGCCTCACCGCGATCGTCACCGGCGCCTCGAGCGGCATCGGTGAGGGCGTGGCCGCCCGCTTCGTCGCGGAAGGGGCGACGGTCTTCGCCGCGGCACGGTCGAACGTCGCGGTCGACGGTGCGACGTGGGTCCCCACCGATGTCACCGACCCGACGTCGGTCGATGCGCTCGTCGCCGCCGCGGTCGACGCGACCGGTCGCCTCGACGCGATCGTCAACAACGCCGGCGTGCAGGTCGAGAAGCCGGTCGACGAGACGACCGACGACGAGTACGACCTGGTGATGGACGTCAACGTTCGTGGCGTCTTCAACTGCTGCCGGGCCGCCGTCCGCCAGATGGCCACCCAGGACACCGGTGGGTCGATCATCAACATCGGCTCGATCGCCGGCAACCTCGCCGACCACCAGATGGCGGTGTACAACGCGTCGAAGGGCGCAGTCCACGCGCTCACCCGGGCGATCGCCACCGACAACGGTCGCCAGGGCGTGCGCTGCAACGCGATCAGCCCGGGGTGGATCATGACCGCGCTCGCCGACGCGGCGTTCGACCTCGCCGACGACCCGGCCGCGGCCCGAGCGGCGGCGACCGCGAAGCACCCGGTCGGCCGCATGGGCGACCCGGCCGACATCGCCGGCCTCGCCGTCTACCTCGCATCGGCGGAGTCGGGCTTCGTGTCGGGCAGCTGCTTCACCATCGACGGCGGCCTCACCGCCCAGTCACCGATCACCCCCGACTGAGGCGACCGGGCCCCGCGCCCTACTCGAGGAGCTCGTCGTAGACCTCGGGGTGGTCGAGCGGGAAGTTCAGCCACTCGGTCATCTGCCGCACCTGCTCGTAGGCGGCGAGACGCGCCTCGTCGGTCCCGGCCGCCTCGGCTTCCTCGAACGGCTCACGCAGGCGACGGATCATGCGAGGCCCGAGTTCGAGCAGCGCACTACTGCCCTCGCTCGCCCACCGGCAGAGCACGTAGTGCACGAGGGAGCCGACCGGGATGCCGGTCGAGTTGCTCAGGTTGGTGATCGTGCCGAGCGGGTCGAGATGGGCGTGGGCGGCGACATCGGTCTTGAAGTTGGCGTCCTTGTCGTCGTCGGGCCACGGGCCGCTCCAGCCCTCCAAAGTCAGGGTCGTCATGCCCGCGAGGATGCCAGACTCAGCCGATGGCACCCGACCCCTACCTGCACGGCCATTCCGACGCGGTGATGAAGTCGCACACCTGGCGGACGGTCGAGAACTCCGCCCCGCACCTCATCCCTCACCTCGCTGCCGGGCTCTCCCTCCTCGACGTGGGGTGTGGGCCGGGGACGATCACGGTCGACCTCGCCCACCGGGTCGCGCCGGGGAACGTGGTCGGCTTCGACGTCGCCGACGACGTGATCGACCGGGCGAACGGCCTGCTCGCCGAACCGGACGCGCCCGGCAACTGCACGTTCCGGACCGACGACGTCTACGCCATCGAAGCCCCCGACGCGACGTTCGACATCGTGCACGCCCATCAGGTGCTCCAACACCTGACCGACCCGGTCGCCGCGCTGCGAGAGATGGGGCGCGTCCTCAAGCCCGGCGGTCTGCTCGCCGTCCGCGACGCCGACTACGGCGGGATGACCTGGGCGCCGCCGACCCCGGAGATCGACGACTGGATGGCGATCTATCAGGCCACCGCGGCCGAGCAGGGCTCACAGCCCGACGCCGGCCGGTATCTGCTCGGCTGGGTTCAAGAGGCCGGATTCGTCGACATCGTCACCACCGTCGACGTCTGGACCTTCGCCACCCCGGCTGACCGGGCGTGGTGGGGCGATCTGTGGGCCGATCGGGTCGAGAACTCCAGTTTCGCGACGCATGCGCTCGCCCAGAATCGAGCCGACGAGGCCGAGTTGGCCCGGATCGCGGCGGGTTGGCGGCGGTGGATCGAGGAGCCGTCGGGCTTCTTCGCCTGCCCCAACGGTCAGATCATCGCCCGCACCCCCGAAGGGGAGACCTGACGAACCGTCAGATTTCTGCTTGACTTGCGGACCAACAACCTGCCCTGAGCCCATGGAGGGGGACCCATGAGGAACCGCGCACCCGCGTGGCTTCGACTGCTCGTGACCGTGTTCGCATTCGCCCTGCTCGCCGCTGCCTGTGTCAGCAGCGAGGACGACGAAGGCGCCGACGCCGAGACCGAAACCACCAGCGAAGAAGAAACACCCGCCGAGGAAGAGACTCCCGCCGAAGAGGAAGAGGAAGCTCCCGCGGAGGAGGAAGAGGAAGCCGAGGAGACCCCGGCCGAAGAGGAAACGGTCGAACTGACCGCCTCGTGGCGCGGCGTCACCGAAGACACGATCAACATCGGTGTCTCGATGCTCGACTTCGCCCTGCTCAAGGAGATGAACCTGAGCCCGTCGGGTTGGGGTGATCAGCAGGCCGTCTGGCAGGCCTTGATCGACGACCTCAACGCTCGCGGCGGCATCAACGGCCGCACGGTCGAGGCGGTCTACGAGTTCTACAGCCCGATCGACCCGGCCGACGCCGAAGCGGTCTGTGCGGTCCTGCATCAGGACAACGAGACGTTCGCCAACCTCGGTGGCTTCGTCGGTCCGGCGGGCTCGGCTGATCCCTGCATCGCCGGCACCAACGAGACCATCCTCATCGGTGGCGAGATCGGTTCGCCCGAGGAGCTGGCGCAGACCACCGCTCCGTGGTTCCACACCGGCCCGACGGTCGAGTTCCAGACGATCAACGTGTTGAACCTGGTCGTGCAGACCGGTGAGGCCGACGACGCCGTCGTCTTCGTCATGGGCGGCGCCGCTGCCGCCGACGAGGAAGCGTTCGTGATCAGCCTCCTCGAGGAGCGCGGCATCGAGGTCGTCGGCTCGGCCCTGATCGAAGCGCCCGACGGCGACACGATCGCCCAGGACGCCGAACTCGCGGTGGCCTTCGAGCGCTTCAAGGCCTCGGGTGCGAACACGCTCATGATCTTCGGTACCCCGTCGGCGTCGATCCGTGGCCACGCGGCCGCCGGCCTCGCCGGTGAGATCAAGGTCTGGACCAACGACTCCGGTGGCCTCGGCAACCTGGGTGCGACCATCGTCGACAAGTCGATCGCCGACGGCGTGCTCGTCTCGACCGGCCCGACCGACGAGGAGATCTGGCTCGACCAGGCCTTCCAGGATCAGTGTGTGGCTCCGGTCGCCGCGGCGGGTATCCCCGACGCCGACCTGCGCAACCCGCTCGACTACGCGCCCGAAGAGGAGAACTGGTTCAACTCGATCCGCCGCTACTGCCACATGCTCTCGATCTTCGAGCAGATGGCGGTCGCCGCCGGCCCGGATCTGACGCCGACCACGTTCGAGGAGGCCGCGTACGGCCCGGTCGGCGACGACTTCCAGATCCCGGGCATCGGCCCGGCGTCGCTGTCGCCCGACAAGCGCGGCGCCCAGGACGGCGTGCGCCTCTCGGTGTACGACTCGACCTCCGGTGACGGCGGCATCGTCGCCTTCACCGAACTGCTCGATGCGTTCGAGTAGCCGGGTCTGATCCGTCGGATTTCCCGAAATCCGAAAACCCGCCAGTGTTACCGGGCCGTCCCTTTGCGGGGCGGCCCGGTCGCGTCTGCCACACTCGTCGCCATGGCCGAACTCGACTATGACCTCGTGTACGACCTCGTCATCGCCGGCGGGACCGCCGGTGGACTCAGCGTCGCCATCTCCTCGCAGCGATCGGGCGTGCAGTCCGTCCGGGTGATCTCGAGCAGCAGCGCGGTGACCTTCCCCGAACTCGTGCGCGACAACCAGCTCGACATCGGCTACGGCGAACGGGTCGAGGAGGTCGATGCCGGCCCTGACGGCTCGATCCTGGTCCGCACCAACCGACACCGGTACCGGGCCCGCGCCGTGCTGCTCGCCCACCGGCCGCCGATGCCGGACTGGACCCCACCGATCTCGGTGCCCGACCTGCCGACGATCAAGGTCGACACCGAGCCCGAGCACGCCGACGGCAAGGACGTCCTCGTCATCGGCTACACCGATCACGCCGTCGAGTTGGCGGCGACGATCGAGGCGGCCGGCGGCAACGTCGTGCTGGCGGCCGGCGGTATGGACCCCGACCTGCTCTCCCCCGCGGCCGACAACGCGCTGCGCCGGATGGAGCGCGAGCGCCGCATCACGATCCTCTACCGCTCGATCCCCGACGAGATCGACGAGGTCGACGGCCACCCGATGGCGTACTTCAACGATCGGCGCACCCCCGATCTGCAGTTCGACGAGGTCGTCATCGCGTCGCATCGTCGCAACCTGAGTCCCGACGAGCGAGGCGTCACCGACGCTGCGCTCGAGACCGGCAAGGTCTGGTTCCTCGGCGAACCCAACGAGAACTCGGTCGCGACCACCTCACCCGGTCACCGCATCGGTCTCGACATGGCGGCCGCGTTCCCCGAACTCGACCCCGAACGCATCCAACCCCGCAAGACCCGGCGCCACCGCCACGAAGGCGCGGTCGAGGAGCTGCGCGACGAGCACTACAACGCCACGATCACCCACTTCGAGCCGACCCACTCCGACCTGTGGGTGTTGCGGGTGAAGCCCGATCACGGCGGCACCGACTACACACCAGGCCAGTACGCGACCCTCGGCCTGGGCTTCTGGGAAGAGCGCGTCGACGATGCGATCGACCCGAACCTCGAAGACCGCTGGTTCAAGCTGATCCGCCGCTCGTACTCGATCAGCTCACGGGTGCTCGACGAACACGGCTATCTGGTCGACGAAGGCGGGCTCGACGAGCTCGAGTTCTACATCGTCCTCGTGCCGCCGACCGACGACAACATCCCCGAGCTGACGCCTCGCCTCGCCCTGAAGCGCCCGGGTGACCGCATCTACCTCGGCCCGAAGGTCGCCGGCCGCTACACCCTCGACGCGGTGACCAACCCGGCCGGCACGGTCATGTTCTTCTCGACCGGCACGGGCGAGGCGCCCCACAACGCGATGGTCACCGAGCTGCTCCGCAAGGGCCACCACGGCCCGATCGTCTCCGCGGTATCGGTGCGGAACTCCGTCGACCTCGGCTACGAGGAGACCCACCGCGAACTCGAGCGGCGCCACCACAACTACCACTACCTGCCGATGCCGACCCGCGAGCCCGACATCGCCAAGCGCTACATCCAGGACCTGATCAAGGACGGCGACTTCGCCAAGATGGGTGTCTCCCTCGACCCGGCCACCACCCACGTCTTCATGTGTGGCAACCCGGCGATGATCGGGATCCCCGACGAGGACGGCGCCTTCCCGGCCACCGTCGGTGTCGTCGAGCTCCTCGTCGAACGGGGCTTCACGATCGACAAGCGCAAGGAGCCCGGCAACATCCACTACGAGGAGTACTGGTAGACCCCGCTCGGGGGCGACTCGACCATGGCGTGGACGTGCCCGAACTGTGATCGCCGGTTCGGCGCGCCGGGGCAGTCCCACATGTGCGCGCCGGGGTTGACCCTGGAGGAGTACTTCGCCGGCACCCGACCCGAGGCCGAGCCGATCTTCCGGGTGATCAACGCCCATCTCGAAGCGCTTGATGGCGATCTCATCGTCGATCCGGTCAACGCCCGCAAGATCCTCTTCAAGAACGGGCCGACGTTCGCCATCCTCGACTCGATGACGAAGTGGGTGGCGTTGGGCATGAACCTGACCCGCAAGCTCGACACACCCCGGCTGTCTCGCAAGATCGCGGAGGCGGGCGCGAACAACTACCACGTGTTCAACCTGACCTCGGTCGACATGGTCGACGACGAGCTGCTCGGCTGGCTGACCGAGGCGTTCTACCGAGGCAAGCCCCCGTCGGCGGACGGCGACGACCTCATTCCCGACGACATCGACGAGGACTTCCTGGGCGACGCGCTGTAGCGCGGCCGCAGTGAGGACGCCGGGTTGGCGCTGCACTACGGTCCTCGGGAACGCCGCACCGAAGGGGACCACCATGTCGACTGAAACCGAGGGTTCGATCCTGGGCAACGCCGTCCTGCGTCGAGAGGATCCGGCGCTGCTGACCGGTGAGGAGACCTACCTCGACGACATGACGGTCGACGGCATGGCTTACATCCACTTCGTGCGCTCGCCCATCGCCCACGGCACGATCGGCGAGGTCGACACGTCGGGCGCGACCGACATGCCGGGCGTCGTCGGCGTCTACTCGGCGGGCAACACCGACTTCGCCCCGATGGCGTACCCGTTCGGGCACCCCGCGTTCGGTCGTCCCCTCTTCGCCAGCGAGCGCGTCCGCCTCGTCGGTGACATCGTCGCCGCGGTCGTGGCCGAGACCCGCGAGCAGGCGGTCGACGCCGCCGAAGCGATCTTCATCGACTACGACGACCTGCCCGTCGTGATCGACATGACCACCGCCGCGGCGCCCGACACCGAACTGCTGTTCCCCGAAGCCGAGACCAACGTCTGCTTCCACACCGAGCTCGGTGAGGACGGCGCCCTCGAGGGAGCGTCGAAGGTCGTGCGGCTGACGATCGAGAGCCAGCGCCTTGCGGGCGTGCCGATCGAGAACAACGGCTGCCTCGCCATCCCCGACGGCGACGGCATGACGGTGTGGATTCCGAGCCAGAACCCGATCGCCCACGCGGCGGAGTTCTCGGGGGCGCTCGGCATCGAGCCCCCGGCGTTGCGGGTCGCGACCCCGCCTGCGATGGGTGGCGGCTTCGGCCCGAAGGCGGCCGGCTACGCCGAGCACCTGATCACCGCACTGCTCGCCCAGCAGCTCGGGCGGGCGGTGAAGTGGACCGAATCCCGCAGCGAGAACATGGTCTCGATGGTGCACGGTCGAGCGATGACCCTCGACTGCTCGATGGGCTTCGACGACGACGGTGTGATCACCGGCATGGAGGTCCACGCGATCGCCGACGTCGGTGCGTACCCCGCGGTCGGCGCGGTGCTGCCGACCTTCACCCAGACGATGATCCAGGGCGTCTACGCGATCCCGAAGATCCGCTACGTCGCCGACGCGGTCGTCACCAACACGACCACGATCGGGGCCTATCGAGGCGCCGGTCGGCCCGAGGCGACCCAGATGCTCGAGCGAGTGCTCGACATGGCCGCCGCCGAGTTCGGCATGGATCCCGCCGAGATCCGCCACAAGAACTTCATCGCCCCCGACGCCTTCCCCTTCACCACCCTGTCGGGGGCCAACTACGACAACGGCGAGTACGCCAAGGTCCTCGACGCCGCGATGGAAGCCGCCGGCGTCAGCGAACTCCGGGCCGAGCAGGCCGCTCGTCGCGCCGCCGGCGACACCAAGCAGCTCGGCATCGGCCTCAGCACCTACGTCGAGGTCACCGCACCCGCGGGCCTGCACGTCGAGTACGGCAAGGTCGAGATCACGCCCGAGGGCAAGGTCATCGGCCGGGTCGGCACCAGCGCCCACGGGCAGGGCCACATCACGTCGTTCTCGATGATCATCTCCGAGCACCTCGGTGTGCCGATGGAGGACATCACCATCCTTCAGTCCGACACCGCCGAGGTTCCTCGCGGTGCGGGCACGATGGGTTCGCGTTCGCTCCAGACCGCGGGGTCGGCGGTGTTCGTCGCCTCCGAGACCGTCTTCAGCAAGGCCCAGGAACTCGCCGCGTCGATCCTCGAAGCAGCCCCCGGCGACATCGTGAAGGCGCCCGGCGGCGTCGCCGTCGCCGGCGTGCCGACCTCGACCCTGTCGTGGGCCGAGCTGTACGCCGCGTCGATGGACGATGCCAAGCGACCCGACGACATGGAGCCGGGCCTCGAACACGAGCTCGACTTCGACGGCTCCGACGCGACGTTCCCGTTCGGCGCCCACGTGTCGGTCGTCGAGGTCGACACCGAGACCGGCGAGATCGAGATGCTGCGCCACGTCGCGGTCGACGATGCCGGCCGCATCCTCAACCCGCTGCTCGTCACCGGCCAGCAGCACGGTGGCATTGCGCAGGGTGCCGCGCAGGCGCTCTACGAGGGTGTGGCCTACGACGACTGGGGCAACCCGGTCACGTCGAACCTGGCCGACTACTCGGTGCCCGCCGCGTCGGAGCTGGTGTCGTTCGAGACCTCGAACACCGAGACGCCAACCTTCCGCAACCCGCTCGGGGCGAAGGGCATCGGCGAGTCCGGCACCATCGGTTCGACGCCGGCGATCCACAATGCCGTGCTCGACGCGCTGTCGCCCTACGGCGTACGCCACATCGACATGCCGCTCACCCCGATGAAGGTGTGGAAGGCCGTCGCCGCCTCCTGAGGTTCAGCGCCGGACGTACTGGCCCGGTGTCATCCCGAAGACCGCTTTGAACGCGGCGATGAACGCGCTCGGCTGGTCGTAGCCGGATCGGGTCGCCGCGGTCGTGACCGTCTCCCCGCGCCCCAGCCACACCAGGCCGTGCTGGAGTCGGAGCAGCGTGCGCCACCGACCGAAGCTCGTGCCGGTCTCCGCCGCGAAGAGCCGCTGCAGGGTCCGCTCCCCCGCGCCGACCTCCCGACCGAACTCGCGGAGAGTGCGCGGGTCGCGTGGATCGGCGGTCAACGCGTCCTCGATGGCGCGCAGCCGGGGATCGTGCAGGCGCGGCAGCCGCACCGGCACCTCCGGTGCCGCCGCCAGCTGGTCGAGGGCGACGCGTTCCAGTCGTGATCGGGCGTCACCGGTCTCGGTGTCGTCGACGAGATGGAGGACGAGCTGCCGCAACAGCGGCGGCACGTCGAACACCGCCAGCCCGGCCACGACCGGGGTCTTCGTCGCCTCGATGTACAGCGCCGCCATCGTCGCCGCGGTCTCGGCCCGGACCGTGTGGAACGTGCCGGCCGGGATCCAGGCCGCCCGTTGGGTCGGCAGCACCCACCGGGAGTGCTCGGTCTCGACCGCCAGCACCCCGTCCGATGCGTAGACGAGCTGGTGCTCGTCGTGCACGTGCTGACCCGTCGAGTGTCCCTCGGCATAGTCGAATCGTTGGGGCCGGATTCGGGGCTGTCGCTCTCGCGGCATGAAGTGGCAGAGTACCGCTAATCCGCCAGCCCATCGTCGGGCACGCTGTTCGTCGTGACACCGATCGACGACGCCCACCGAGGCGTGCTCCGAGTCTTCCTCCGTTCGGGCTTCGTGTGGCAGCTCTGCTGGTCGAGCTACTGGACCCTCCTGTTCCTGCGGGTCGTCGTCGACGTCGGCCTCGATCCACTCGAGCTGCTGCTCCTCGGCACGGTGAAGGAGATCACGATCCTGCTGTCGGAGATCCCGACCGGGGTCGTCGCCGACATCCGGAGCCGACGGCAGTCGGTGATCATCGCCTTCGTCGTGTGCGGTGGCGCCGCGATCGGGGCCGGCCTCGCCGACACCTTCGCCACCCTGGTGATCACTCAGGTCGTGTGGGCGTTCGGCACGACCTTCCGAAGCGGAGCCGAGACCGCGTGGTTCACCGACGAGGTCGACTCGCTCGAGGTCGTCGATGCCGTCCTCCCCCGTCGAGCCCGGATGCAGTCGATCGGCGCCGTCGTCGGTCTGTTGGGCACGGCCGGCCTCGCCTCCGTGACGAGTCTCGGGACCGCGCTGGTGACCGTCGGCGCGATCCTCGTCGCCTGGGGCGTCGCCCTCGTGTCCGTCATGCCCGAGACCGGATTCCAGCGCCACGACGTCTCGGCCCGCGAACGGTTCGGGCAGCTGCTCGGGGAGGGCTTTCGGTCCGCTCGCCAGCCCGGGCTGCGGGTGCTGTTGATCGCGACCGTGATGGCGGGCTTCGCGAGCGAGGCGGTCGACCGTCTGAGCGTGGCCCGTCTCGACGGCATCGGCCTGCAGGACCAGTCCATCGATCCGGCACTGATCATGGGCTCGACCGCCGTGCTGCAGTCGCTCAGCGCGGCGGTCATCTTGTCGGTGATCGCGGCGATGTTGGCCGGTCCCCGACTCGTTGCGGCCTTCACCTGGCTCCATCTCGTCACCGCCGTGGGCGTCGCCGTGCTCGCCCTCGCCGACCAGCTCTGGCTCGCGCTGGGCGGTGTGCTGGCGACCGGCATCACCCGCGAGATCGCCCGCACGGTCACGATCGGCTGGACCAACCACTTCACCGAACGCGCCAACCGGGCGACCGTCCACTCGTTCGCCGGGCAGGCGGGCTCGGTCGGCGAGATCAGCGGCGGCATCGTGCTCGGGCTGATCGCACGAGAGATCGACATCGACGTCGCCCTGACCGCGTCGGGGGCGATCTACGTACTCGCCGCGGGAGTCGGATCGGCGGGCCGGACCCGTTGGCGCAAGACTGCCTAGGTGACCACACTCCCCCGCTCGCTGCTCGGCCCGTTCGCCCCACCCGAGCTTCCCGCCGGCATCACGTTCGAAGATCGAGGCGACACGCTCGCCCTTCGGGCCGACGCCGATCACGCCGGCTTCGCGTCGGGTCGCTTCGTCGAGCCGACGATCGCCGTCGACCTCCCGCTCGTCGCCGACGACGACACCGTCTACCTCGCCCATGGCTGGACCCAGTTCGCCATGCCGATGCGAGCCACCCCGACCCAGCCGTTCGACCTGGCCCCCGCGTCGAACCTCTTCTCTCCCCCGGCCGGGTTCCCGCTCGCGGTTCGCTCCGGTGGACGTTGCCTGCTGCTCGCGCCCCTCGACTCGTGGCACGACCAGCTCATCGCCTTTCGCCAGAACGAGTCCGGCGTCGACGGCTTTCGCTGGGGCTGGCACGGCGACCTCGACCACCTCCCCGCCGGCACGACCGCGACCCTCGGCGTCTACGAGGGCGCAACGATCCACGACTGCTACGAGGCGTGGGCCACCGACCTGCGCGTCGCGCACCCGATCGAGCGCTACGGCACCGACGACCCGATCCTCACCCGGCTGTCGTACTGGACCGACAACGGCGCCGCCTACTGGTATCGCACCGAGACGAACGAGACGCTGCCCGAGTCACTCACCAACAAGGTGCGAGAACTCGAGAAGCTGGGCGTGCCTCTCGGCGCCATCGAACTCGACAGCTGGTTCTATCCCCACGAGACCCTCCGCCCCGTCGCCGAGATCGGCTACCCCGAAGAGGTGCCGCCGACCGGGATGATGCGATGGGAAGCCCGCGAGGACGTGGTGCCCGACGGCATCGCCGACCTCAACCGGCGGCTCGGTGAACGCCCGATGATCCTGCACAGCCGCCACATCGCCGCGTCGTCGCCGTATGTCGACGAGGACCCCGATGCGTGGTGGACGGAGCTGACGGCCCACCCGAAGGATCCGAACTGGTTCGCCCGCTGGCTCGACGACGCGAAGGCCTGGGGTGCCACCTGCATGGAGCAGGATTGGATGCTGCTCTTCTGGTTCGGCTGCCGCGACCTGCGGGCCGCGCCCGGCCGGGCAACCGACTGGCAGCGAACGCTCGACCGACTCGCGGCCGAGCGCGGCCTCTCGCTGATCTTCTGCATGGCGACGCCAGGCGACTACTTCACCGTCGCCGAGTGTGAACGGGTCATCGCGGTCCGGACCAGCGACGACTACCGCTTCGCCGACGACCCGGCCCGGCTCTGGCGGTGGTACCTGACCAACAACCTGCTGGCCCGAGCCATCGGCGTCTCGGTCTTCAAGGACTGCTTCTTCACCTCGACCCCCGAGGACGGTAACGACGACCCGTTGGACGGCGATGCGCACGCCGAGGTCGAGGCGGTGCTGTCGGCGTTCTCCGCCGGCATCGTCGGCATCGGCGACCGGATCGGACGCACCGACCTCGACATCATCGGCCGCCTCGTCGACGAGGACGGCCACCTGGTCACCAGCGAGACGCCGATGGTGCTGCGGCCGGAGTCGTTCTTCGACGCCGACGACGAGAGCGCGCTCACGTGGGCCGAGGCGTGGGACGGCGAGCACCGGTACGTGCTCGCCCTGCACCTCGACGACACCGACGAGCCGCTCGCCGGCCATCTCGACCTCGGCGAGGATGTCCTCGTCTACGGCTGGCGGTCCGGCACCGCCGCCGTCGGCGACCAGATCTCGACCCTGCTCGAGCCACGTGACTGGGCCCTCTTCGTCTGCTGTCCCCTGGAGGGCGAGGCCGGCGACCGACGGGCGGTCATCGGGGATCCTCGCCGCTATGCGACCCGGGGTGGATCCGGTTCGACCGCGGTGCCGAGCGACCGCCTGCGATGGACGGAGGGTGACGGCCTCTTGCCTACCTAACGTTCGTTAGGTACGGTCGAACTCATGGCCGTGGCCACAACCACCTCGATCCAAACGGGCGACGCTCGACAGCGGATCCTCGACGTCACCGCCGCGCTCGTGCTCGAACACGGGGTCGCCGGCGTCGCCCAGCGCCAGATCGCCGAACGGGTCGGCATCAAGGCCGCGTCGCTCTATCACCACTTCGCCAGCAAGAACGAGATCGTCGAGGCGGTGTTCCGCCAGGGCATCGACGTGATGGAGCAGGCCTGGGACGAGGCCGCATCGCTCGACCTCGAGGGTCGCGATCGCCTCGCCGCCCACGTCCGGGCCCACCTCTCGGCCCTGTTCGAGAACGGGCCGTACACCGCCGCCCACGTGACCGCGTTCCGCACCGCACCCGTGGAGGTGCGCGACGCGGTCGTCCCGATGCGCGACGCCTACGAGGCTCGCTGGACGAACCTGCTCGCCGACCTCGACCTGGCTACACCGGTCGGGCTGAGCCGCCTCACCCTCTTCGGGGCGATGAACACCGCGGTCGAGTGGTTCGACGCCGACCGAGGAAATCTCGACGAGCTCGCGGAGATCATCACCCGCCAGTTCTCCGAAGGAGTCATGCGATGAGGAAGATCGACTCGCGGATCGACACCGGGTCCGCCCAATACGCCGAGAACGTCGCCGCGTACGAGACGCTCGTGGCGACGCTGCGCGAGCGACAGCAGATCGCCATCGACGGGGGCCGGGGCCGGGAGCGGTCGATCGAGCGCCATCTCTCCCGCGGCAAGGTGATGGTGCGGGACCGCATCGACATGGTCACCGACCACAACACCGCCTTCCTCGAGTTCTCGACGTTGTCCGGCTACGGCCAGTACGGCGACGAGGTGCCCGGCGGCGGCATCGTCACCGGTGTCGGCATCGTGCACGGCGTGCCGTGGGTGTTCATCGCCAACGACGCCACGGTCAAGGGCGGCTCCCTCGTACCGGTCGCCATCAAGAAGCACGTCCGGGCCCAAGAGATCGCCGAGGAGAACGGCCTCGGGGTCATCTACCTCGTCGACTCCGGCGGCGCCTTCCTCCCGCTGCAGGACGAGATCTTCCCCGACAAGGATCACTTCGGCGGCAGCTTCTACCGCCAGGCCCGGCTCTCGGCGATGGGCCTCCCCCAGCTCTCGGTCGTGCTCGGCGGGTGCACCGCCGGCGGCGCCTACGTCCCCGCCCTCTCCGACGAGGTGATCATGGTCGAGGGCATCGGCCGCATCTTCCTCGGCGGCCCCCCGATCGTGAAGGCCGCCCTCGGCGAGATCATCGAACCCGACGACCTCGGCGGCGCCGAACTCCACACCCGCCTCTCCGGGGTGTCGGACTACATGGCCGCGACCGAGCAGGAGGCCTACGGCAAGCTCCGCGAGATCTGCGCCACCACCAACCAGCGCCGGATCGACGCCCGCCAGGACTGGATGGGCTGGAACGAGCCCGAGCCGCCCGCCTACCCGGCCGAGGAGTTGTACGGCATCGTCTCGGCCGACGACCGCATCCCGTTCGACGCGACCGAGATCATCGCCCGCATCGTCGACGGCTCGAAGTTCTCGCCGTTCAAGCCCGAGTGGGGCGAGTCGATCGTCACCGGTTTCGCCAACATCTGGGGCCACCAGGTCGGCATCATCGCCAACAACGGCATCATCTTCAGCGAGTCGGCCCTCAAGGCGACCCACTTCATCGAGCTGTGCGAGCAGCGCCGGATCCCGCTGCTGTTCCTGCAGAACACGTCGGGCTACATGGTCGGGCGGGACTCCGAGGTCGGCGGCATCGCCAAGAACGGGGCGAAGATGGTCGCGGCCGTCGCCAACGCGACCGTGCCGAAGTACACCGTGCTCATCGGTGGCTCCTACGGCGCCGGCAACTACGGCATGTGCGGACGGGGCTTCAACCCCCGGATGCTCTTCGCCTGGCCCAACTCCCGCATCGCCACCATGGCCGCCGACACCGCGGAGACGGTGCTCGTCGACATCCGGCTCGCGGGCATGAAGGGGGCAGAGACGACCGATGAGGAGATCGCCGCATTGCGAGCCGAGGTCCGCGGCCAATACGAAGAACAGTCCGACCCCTACTACGCGACCAGCCGTCTCTGGGACGACGGGCTGATCGACCCGGTCGACACCCGCGATGCCCTCGGCTTGTGCCTCGCCCTCGCCGCCCGCCAACCCGAACCCGAGCCGGGCCCCGGCCTGGTCTACCGGATGTGAGGTGACGATCTGATGCGCATCCTCATCGCCAACCGGGGCGAGATCGCCCGCCGCGTGATCCGAACCGCCAAACGACTCGGCCACGAGACGATCGCCGTCTACGCCGAGCCCGACACGTCCGCGCCGTTCGTCCACGAAGCCGACCATGCCGTGCTGCTCGGTCCGGCTGCCCTCGCCGAGTCGTACCTGTCGAGCGAGCGTTTGTTGGCCGCAGCGGCCGACACCCGCGCCGACGCCGTCCACCCGGGCTACGGCTTCCTGTCCGAGAACGCCGAATTCGCCCAGGCGGTGATCGATGCCGGACTGATCTGGATCGGTCCCAAGCCCGACGCGATCGCCACCATGGGCTCCAAGATCGAAGCCCGCCGCCTCGCCGCCGAAGCCCGCGTGCCGATCATCCCCGGCTACTCCGACTCCCAGGAACCCGCCGACTTGGAGGCTGCCGCCGAACGGATCGGGTATCCGATCCTGGTCAAGGCCGCCGCCGGCGGCGGCGGCAAGGGCATCCGCATCGCGGAGACCCCCGCCCACTTCGCCCACGCGTTGACCGAAGCGGTCACCGAGGCCGAGCGCTCGTTCGGCGACGGCCGCGTGATCGTCGAGCGCTACATCACCCGGCCTCGCCACATCGAGGTTCAGATCGTCGGCGACAAGCTCGGCTCGGTGATCGAACTCGGCACCCGCGAGTGTTCGGTCCAGCGCCGCTACCAGAAGTTGGTCGAGGAGGCGCCGGCCCCCAACCTGCCGGAATCGACCGAGACGGGGTTGCGGACCGCCGCCGTCCGGCTCGCCGAATCGATCGGCTACGACTCGACCGGCACCGTCGAGTTCGTCGTCGACGACGAGACCGGCGACTACTTCTTCCTCGAGATGAACACTC